>CAXQUZ010000644.1:0-17780 GCA_964226865.1 Myxococcota bacterium
CGACGCTCTTCCGATCTCCCCGCCGCCGCCGCCGAAGCCCGCCGCTTCGTCGCTCGACCAGGCGAGCGAGGCGTCGAGGCCCTCGGGGGCGGGCGCAGGGGGCGGCGGTGGAGGCGGAGGCGCGGGATCCGCCTGGCCCGCGTCGCCGTCCACCACGGAGGTGTCGCCGATCTTCTCGGCGAGGTCGGGGGTGCGGATGAGGGGCGAGAACTCGGCCTTGCGGCGGTCGAGCAGCAGCGCCCCCTCGGGCGCGACCAGCTCGCCCTCCACGTCGATGTCGTCGAAGAAGAAGTCCCCCGCCGCGCCCGTGGCCGGTCCCTGGCCGTCCTGGGCGGACTCGCCCCCCGACGAAACGGGCGCCGCGGCCTCCGGGGGCGGCACCGAGAGCCGGGCGAAGCGATCGACCGGCGCCGGCTCCCCCCGGGCCTCCTTGGCCGCGACCTTCTTCTTGCCCTTGGCGGCCGGCGCGTCCCGCCTGTCCTTGTCGCGGGACAGGGCGTCGGCCGTGCTGCGGTAGCTCGACAGCCGGGCCTTCTGCTCGACGGCCTCCTGCTGCTCGACGGCGGCGAGCTGGGAGCCGATCACCAGCAGCTCGTCGGCCACCCGGGCCGCCGCCTCGTCGTCGCCGCTGCGCAGGGCCCGCTCGAGCTCGGCCTCTTTCTCGGCCTGGGCCAGCACGGTGTCGCCGGAGCGGGCCTTGGCCAGGGCGCGCACCCGGTTGGCGGCGAGCTGCTCGTCGTCGTCGAGCTGGGCGCGGTTCTTGAGCACGTCGATGTTGCCCAGCAGGGACTGGGCGGCGCTGTTGGTGGGGTCGACCGACAGCGACTTCTGGAGCAGGTCGTCCGCCGCGTCGAAGTCGTTGGACTTGTAGGCCGTGTAGGCCTGGTTCCAGTACTCCTGGCTCAGCTGCTCGCCGCTGCTCATCGAGGTGGCCGGCGGCGGCAGCTTGGCGGCCCGGCCGATCAGCAGCCCCTGGGTGTCGGGGGTCCAGGTCGAGACCACCTGGGCCCGCCCGCTGACCTCGCGGGGGCGCACGGCGTGGGGCAGCCGCAGCTCCCAGCGGGCCATGGCGATGGGGGCGTCGACGGCGGGGGTGGCCAGGGCGCGCAGCCCCCGGGGGCTCCAGGCGGCGTCTTCGCCCACCAGCATGAGCTCGACGGGAAAGGCCACCAGCCCGTCGAGGGTCTCGACCGACTTCTCCAGGGGCACGAGCAGGGTGCCGTCGGCGTCGCGCACGGGCTCGGCGGTCGTGCCCGCCACCCGCAGCCCGAAGACCCGCCAGCCCGGCGGCACGGTCACCCGGAGGAAGGGGTTCCGGTCGTTGCGGACCTGCCAGGTGGCCCGCATCCAGGCGCGCCCGTGGCCGGCGTACATGACCGTGTAGCGGGCGTCGTCGATGACCGTGGGCGGCTGGTCCACGGGGCTGAAGCGCCGCTGGCTCAGGTGCAGGGCCGGCGTCTGGCCCGGCCCGGCGACGTAGCTGACCAGGGGCTCGCCGGGCACGAGGCCCCGTCCCCGCCGGGGCACCCGCCGCAGGGGCACCGCCTCGAGGCCCGGGCCCGGCACCGGCAGCAGCACCGCGTCGTCGCCCCGCACCACCACCACGGCCGTCTCGCCCCGGCCCGCGATCGGCACGGGCACCGGCGCGGGCGCCCCCTCGGCCCCAGGCGCGGGGCTGCGCCAGCGCAGCTCGACCTCGACCGTGCCCGTCACCGCCTCGCGCAGCGCGACGGTCACCCGGCCGCCCTGGTGGGTCACCCCCGCCACGAGGGGGCCCGTGGCCTCGACCTCGTCCACACCCCCGGGAACATCGACCACCAGAGCATCTTGGGAGCCATGCACCACCGTGTGGCGCAGCAGGGCCCGGCCCTCGATGCCCCCGTCCTCGACCCGCAGCCCGACCACGTTGTCGTGGCGCAGCACCCGGGGCCGGGGGGGCGGATCCCGGGGGGGCGCCCAGGCCACCGAGAGCGCCGCCGTCGGCGGCAGGTCCCAGGCGCGCGGTCCGGTGTGGACCCCGTCCGCCACGGTCCAGCTCTGGTCGGGGCCCGTGGTCTCGAGGCGGAGCGGCCCGCCCAGCGGGGTCGCGAGGCGGAGCTGGCTGTCGGCGCAGGCCGCCGTGCCCGAGAGGCGCAGCTCGTGGATGCCCGCCGGCAGCCGGGCGATCAGCGCCAGCCCCGCCGCGTGGCCCGCGAGGCGCACCGACCGGCCGTCCAGCGTGGCCCGGCCCAGCACGAGCCCGGGCCCCACCACCGGCAGCTCGACCCAGCCCCCGGCCAGCACCGTGAAGGGCTGGACCAGCTCGAGGGCGCACTCCGGCCCCGGCGCCAGGGTCACCGAGAGGGGGGCGACCGCGACCGACACGGGCGGCGCGGCGGGGCCCCCGGGCGCCCGGGGCCGCAGGGGCGCCCCGAGCGCGGCAGCCGGCAGCAGCATGGCGAGCAGAGCGAGCACGGGACTCCGGCAGGGGCGGGGCAAGGGGGACGCCGCGCGGCGGGCCCCGGGGGGTGGACCCGACAACGGCGGCGGTTCACGGTTCCTTACAGCCCGGCCGCAGAAGACGGGAGCACTTCCTGCCCGCGGGGGCCCGCCCGCGACCCGAGCTGCTACGCTGGGGCCCCTCGTCTTCCCCACCGCGTGGATGTCAGCCTGTGGACCGCGTCGCGCTCGACATTCCCGGAGTGGAGCTGCTGCGGCCCCGGCGCCACGGCGACGATCGCGGCTGGCTGGCCGAGACCTGGAGCCCCGCCGGCCACGGCGCCCTCGGCTTCGTCCCGGTGCAAGACAACCTCGCCCGCTCCCGGCCGGGCACCCTGCGCGGCCTCCACCTCCAGCAGCCCCCCCAGGGCAAGCTCGTCCAGGTGCTCGCGGGGCGGGTCTTCGACGTGGTGCTCGACCTCCGCCCGGCCTCGCCGGCATTCGGCCAGTGGCGGGCCCTCTGGCTCGATGCCGCGGCGGGCTGGCAGCTGCTCATCCCCCGGGGCCTCGCCCACGGCTTCTGCGTGCCCGCCGACGGCCCCCCGGCCCTGGTCCACTACCGCCTCGACCGGGCCTGGGCGCCCACCGGCGGCCGCAGCCTGCGCTGGAGCGACCCCGCGCTGGGCATTCCCTGGCCGGTCGCAGCGCCGGTGCTCTCGGCCGCCGACCGCGACGCCCCGGGCCTCGCCGCCCTCTGTGCCGCCCAGGGCTGGCCCTGCCCGGCGGCCGGCGGCCGGCTCGTCTCCGTGCCCCCGGGCTGAGCGCCGCCCCGCTGGCCGGCCCCCGGCCGCTGGCCCGTGCCCGACACCTGCCCTCGTCCTTGCCCTCGGGCGCCAGCCGCCGTGGTCGACCCCGTCCCCCGGTCGCAAGCAGCCCCCACCCCGCCGGGGAGTCCCGTGTCGCTCTTTCTCGAAGGCCTGCTGCTCGGGGTGGTGCCGGTCTTCTTCGTGGGGCCCGTGCTCTTCACCCTGCTCCAGGCCGCCATCGAGGAGGGCTTCGGCGCCGGCGCCCGGGTCGCCCTGGGCATCGCCGCCAGCGACGTCGTCGCCATCGCCCTCTGCGCCGCGGGCCTCGGCCCCCTCCTCACCCTCCCCACCGGCGCGCTGCTGCTCTCTCTCGGCGGCGGCGCCATCCTGGTCGGCTTCGGGGGCGCCCTCGTCCTCGGGGCCCGCCGCCCGGTCGCCGGCCCCGCCCTCTCCCCCCGCCGGGCTCAGGCCCGCTCCGGCCCCTCCCGGGGGGCCCGCCACCTCCTCGCCGGCTTCGCCGTGAACTTCGTCAACCCCTTCGTCTTCACCTTCTGGATCGGCGCCCTCGGCGGGGTCCAGGCGCGCCACGGCCTCGCGCCGACCGTGTTGGTGCCCGTCTTCGGGGGTATGGTCACGACGATCCTCGCCACGGACCTGGCCAAGGCGGCCCTCGCCGATCGCCTCGCGGGCCACCTCGGCGACCGGGGGCTGCGCTGGGCCCGGGGCCTGAGCGGGATACTGCTCGCAGTGGCGGGCCTGTGGCTGCTCGGGAGCGGCCTGCACGACGCCATCTCTGGAGACCTCTCTTGAACCAGCTCGCCCTGCCCCGCCTCTGCCCCCTCTCCTGCGCCGCGCCCGCCGCCGCGCGCACCGAGGTGGTCGAGGCGGTCGACCAGCTGCCCCATGCCTGGGACGAGCTCACGGCCGGCGCCCACCGGATCTTCCAGCGGCCCACCCTCGCGGCCATGGCGGCCCTGCCCGGCGCCCGGCCGGTCTGTGCCCTCTCCTGGGACGGGCCCGTGCTGCAGGCGGCCGCCGTCTTCCACCTCGTGCGCCTCGACGTCGGCAACCTCGGCCACACCGCCGCCACCGCCGCCTGGCCCGTGCGCGCCGCCCTCGCCGGCCTCGACCTCATCGGGCTCGGCGCCCCCCACCTGCTGCTCTGCGGCAACGTGCTCCACAGCGACGCCCCCGGCTTCGTCCACCGGGGCGCCGAGGCCCCCGCCGCCCTGCTCGCCGACCTCGCGGCCACCGTGGCCCGCACCGTGCCCGAGGCCGTCCACATGGTCGTCTGCACGGCGGCCGACCTGGGCGCCGACGCCGCGGCCATGGTCGACCAGGGCTACCACCGGGTCACGACCGCCCAGCCCACCATGCGCCTCGCCCTCGACCCGGCCTGGCGCGGCTGGGACGACTACCTCGGCGCCATGCGCGCGAAGTACCGCCAGCGGGCCCGCTCGGCGCGAAAGAAGGGCCAGGCCCTCGAGCGCCAGGTCCTCACGGCCGACGAGATCATCGACCACGAAGCCATCCTCGACGAGCTCCTCGCGCCGGTGCTCGACCGGGCCGAGGTGGTGCTGGCCGTGCCCCGGGCCCCCGTGCTCGCCGCCATGCAGCGGGCCCTCGGCCCCGACATGGTCCTGCGCCTCTACCGGCTCGACGGTGCGCCGGTGGCCTTCTCGGTGGGCATCTGCGACGGCACCGCGCTCGACGCGATGCTCGTGGGCCTCGACGACGACCGCAACCGCGACCACAAGCTCTACCAGAACATCCTCTACGACTACGTCGAGGACGGCATCGCCCGGGGGGTCCGCACGGTCGCCATGGGCCGCTGCGCCCTCGAGATCAAGTCGACCGTGGGCGCCACCCCCCACCCGATGGACGTCTTCGTGCGCCACCCCCGGCCCCTGCCCCACGCCCTCTTTGGCCTCGCCGTGGCCAGCCTCCAAGCCGAGGACTGGACCCCCCGCAGCCCCTTCAAGTAGGCGCGGCCCAGGGTTAGGGGCCCCCCATGAGCACGCCCCCCGCCCCGCCCGCCCGCGCCGATCGCCCCCTCGACCTCGTCGTCTACGGGGCCACCGGCTTCACCGGCCGCCAGGCCGCCGCCTACGTCGCCCGCCGGGCCCCCCCCGGGCTGCGCTGGGCCATCGCCGGCCGCAACATCGAGAAGCTGCGCCGGGTGCGCCGGGCGCTGGGCGCGGCGGCCCACGACCTGCCGATGATCGTGGCCGACGCCCAAGACGACGTGGCCATCACGGCCCTCGCGCGGCGCTGCCGGGTCGTGCTCACGACGGCGGGCCCCTATGCCAAGTACGGCAGCCTGCTCTTCGCCGCCTGCGCCGCGGCCGGCACCGACTATGTCGACATCACGGGCGAGACCCCCTGGGTGCGCGAGATGATCGACCAGCACGAGGCCACGGCCGTCGCCAGCGGTGCGCGCATGGTGCCCCTCTGCGGCTTCGACTCGGTGCCCAGCGACCTCGGCGTCTACCTGCTGGTGCACCACTTCCGCACGGCCCATGGCGAGGCCACCCACACGGTCCACAGCGCCTTCAGCGCCAAGGGCGGCGTCAACGGCGGCACCCTCGACTCGGCGCTGACCCTCATGGCCCAGGGCAAGGTGGGCAAGCTGGCCGATCCCTTCCTGCTCAACCCGCCCGAGGCCCGGCCGGGCACGGGGGGCGCCCGCTCCGAAGACCTCCGCGCCGCCGTGCACGACCCCGAGCTGGGCCGCTGGGTGGCGCCCTTCTTCATGGGGCCGGTCAACACCCGGGTGGTGCGCCGCAGCCAGGCCCTCTGGGCGCGCCAGGGCCTCGACTACGGCCCCGACTTCGCCTACCGCGAGGCCATGTCGGTGGGCGGACGCCTCAGCGGCCAGGCCGTGGCCGCCACCATCGGCCTCACCATGCAGCTCGGGCGCACGGCCTGGGGCCGCCGGCTGCTGCGGGCCCTGTCGCCGGCCCCGGGGGTCGGCCCCTCCGAGGCGACCATGGACGGGGGCGGCTTCACGGCGCGCTTCGCCGGCGTCTCCGAGAGCGGCCGCCGGGCCCGGGTCACCGTGCGGGGCCAGGGGGATCCGGGCAACCGCTGCACCGTGCGCATGCTCTGCGAGTCGGCCTTCTGCCTCGTCGAGGACGACCCGGCCCTGCCCGCCCGGGCCCACGGCGGCGGGGTGCTGACCCCGGCCAGCGCCTTCGGTGAGGTGCTGCTTGCGCGGCTGCGGGCGACGGGCGAGATGGCGTTCTCTGTGGAGGGCTGACATGCCCGATGTCTTCGCGGGCACCTGGGTGCTCGACCCCCAGCGCTGCCGCTACGAGAGCCGCCGCGCCCCGACCGAGGCCACCTACACCATCGTCGAGGATGGCGTGGGCTTCCTGGTCTTCATGGAGTGGACCGAGCCCTCGGGCGCCCGCCACACCAGCTCCTACAGCGCCATTCCCGACGGCCAGCGGCGCCCCCACGGCGAGCCGGGCATCGACGAGACCTCGATGACGCGGGTCTCGCCCCGGCGCCTCGACAGCGCCGCCTTCCGCCAGGGCCGGGCCGTCCACCGCTCCCGGCGCGACCTCTCGGCCGACGGCCGCGAGCTCACCATCACCCAGATCTTCCGCGGGCCCGGCGACGAGACCCGCACCGACTGGGCCGTCTACCTGCGCCGGGGCTGAGGCCGGTGCCCGCCACCGACACGGTCGTGCTGCTGCTGCTGGGCCTCGGGCTCGTGGTGGCCAGCGTCGGCGCAGCCCGGGCCCGGGCCCCGCGGGCCGTGGGCTGGGGGCTCCAGGCGCTCTGGGTGCTCTTCCTGCTCGAGGGCGCCCTGCGGCTCTCGGGGGCCGAGGCGCCCTGGATGCCCCCCGGGGCCGCGCCGCCCGTGCCCGAGGCCGGCCGCGACGTGCGCGAGCGCGCGGGCATCGGCCGCAGCGACAGCCTCTTCCGGGGCCCCCCCACCGACAGCGCGGCCCCCCACATCCTGCTCGTGGGCGACAGCTTCACCGAGGGCCAGGGGGTCGCCGAGGCCGACGCCCTGCCCGCCCAGCTCGCCTGGGCCCTCGGCGAGCGGGGCACGCCGGCCCGGCTCTCGAGCATCGCCGTCTCTGGCGAGAACATCGACGGTGAGGCCGTTCTCTTCGAGATCCTCGGCCAGCCCCAGGCCCCGGGCACGGTCGTCCAGGTCTGGGTGCTCAACGACCTCTACCTGCCCGTCGGCGGCGACACCTTCGACTTCATCAACGACCACCGGGGCGCCCAGCCCCGCAGCGCCTGGCGCAGCTTCGACACCATCGACCAGCTGCTGACCCTGCGCCGGGTGACCGAAGAGATGACGACCGCCTACCGCCAGAGCTACCGCCCGGGCACGCCCGCCTCCGACGAGGGCAAGGGCTACCTCGACATCCTCGGCGCCCGGGGCCAGGCCGCCGGCGCCCGCATGGTGCTGGTCATCTTCCCCCTGCTCACCCAGCTCGACGCCTACCCCTTCGCCGAGGCCCACGCCCACGTCGCCGCCCTCGCCACGGCCGCAGGCTACGAGGTGGTGGATCTGTTGCCGGTCTTCGCCGGCCGCGACGCCCGCGAGCTCTGGGTCCACCCCGCCGACCAGCACCCCAACGCCGCGGGCCACCGCCTCGCCGCCGAGGCCATCGCCCAGGCCCTCGCCCGGGGCCCCCTGCCCACGGCGCCCCAGTGGGGCTGCACCCCGCCCCTGACCGGCGCGCGCATCCCCGACGCCGCCGTGCCCCTGCTCGCCGCCCGCTGTGCCCGCCCCGAGGATCCGGACGTGCTCGTCGACCTCGCCGCGGCCTTCCTCGACGACCAGGCCACCACCGGCAGCACCCACTGGGCCCGCCACGCCGGCGTCGCCTTCATCGCCGCCTGGGACCTCGCCACGGCCCAGGGCGACACGGCGGCCCTCGACCGGCTGCGGGCCCTGCGGGCATCCCACCGCGACCGGGACTGGTAGGGCCGGCCTCCCCGGCGCCCGCCCCGCCCAGCTGCCCTGTGCCCAGGCCACTCTCGCCCTGTTCGCCCCGGGGGCCCCTGGGGTAGGCTCGGCCATGGCCTTCCGCTACAGCCCCCCGCCCCTGACCCAGGGCCTCAGCACCCTCGTCCTCGTGGGCGCGGGCATCGGGGCCATGGCCCTGCCCGGGGCCGCGGCGGCCTGGGCCGGGCTCGTGGCGGCGGCGCCGGCCTGGGTGCTCGTGCTGCTCGTGCCCATGCTGCTCCACCTCGCGGTCTTCTGGGGCATGACGGCGGCATTCTCGGTGGTGGATGCCACCGACCGGCCCGCCTTCGTGGCCCGCCACCGCATCCAGAGCGGCCCGCCCCGGCGCCCGCCCACGGCCCGGGTGCTGCGCAACCTCGCCGTCAACCAGGGGCTGCTCGCGCCGCTGATGCTCGCGGCCATGTGGGGGGCCCTGGCCCTGCGCGGCTGGACGGTGGCCCCGGCGCTGCCCGGCCCGCTCACGGTGCTCGCCGAGCTGGCGGGCATGGGGCTCTGCTCGATCCTCTGGTTCTACGCGAGCCACCGCTTCCTCCACCGGCCCTGGTGGATGAAGCGGGTCCACAAGGTCCACCACGAGTTCCGCACCACCCGGGCCATCGCCAGCGAGTACGCCCACTGGTTCGAGTTCGTCGTGGCCAACTTCGGCACCCTGGCCATCGGCGTCGTGCTCATCGCCCCGTCCCTGCCGGCCATCTACCTCTACACGGTGGTCTCGCTCCACACCGTGCTGGCCCACCACTCCGGCTACGCCCTGCCCTGGATGAGCTGGTCGGTGCCCCACGACTGGCACCACCACCGCTTCACCGAGCTCTTCGGCACGCTCGGGCTGCTCGACCGGCTGCTGGGCACCGACCGGGCCTTCCAGAAGCTCCAGGACGAGCACGAGGGCTGAGCTCAGCGGGCGCCGGCCCGGTGGGCGGCCCGCCAAGCCGAGGGCGAGAGGCCGTGGAGCCGCCGGAAGGTGCGGTGGAAGTGGGAGGGGCTGGCGTAGCCCACCTTCTCGCCGATGACCGCGACCGTGTCGTCGCCCCGCAGCAGCAGCACCCGGGCCTGGGCCATGCGCGCGTTGGCGATCCAGGCCCCGACGGGGGCGCCGGTCTCGGCCTTGACGAGGCTGGCGAGGTGGGAGGGCGCCCGGCCCACGGCGGCGGCCACGTCGACCAGGGACAGGGGGCCGAGGGCGTGACGGGCGATGTGGTCGAGGGCCCGGGCCACGACGGGGGCCCCGCCGGCGGCCGCGAGGGGCTGGGCCGCGGGCGTGGCGCCCAGGAGCAGCCCCGTGAGCAGCCCGAGGCGCGCGTCGACCAGCCACGGGGGCCCGCCGCCCGCCCCGTCGCAGGCCGCGAGGGCCCGGATGCAGGCCGCGAGCTCGTCCCGGGCGGCCGGGCCCGGCCGGAGCACGGGGCAGGCCCCGGCGCCGATCCCGAGGAACAGCGCCCGCAGCGGCGGCCCCCAGCGGTCGGCGGGCAGACACGACATGCAGACCGCCACCCCGATGAAGCGGCTGGGGCGGTGGTCGAGGCGCCAGTGGGGCAGGCCCTCGGGCACGAGGAACACGTCGCCGTCGCCCAGGCGCCAGGCGCTGCCCATGTGGAGCACGCTCTCGCCGGCGAGCAGCAGCCCGATGCTGCCGTGGGTGTGGACGGCGGGATCGGACCGGTCGGCGCCGCAGCCCTCGCCCGGCAGCACCCGCTGGTGGCCGCCGTGCACCGACGGGGCCCCGGTCGGCACCAGCACGGGGGGCCGGGGGCTCACAGGGCCGTCGCGAGGGTGGCGTGGATCATCGCCCCGGCGGCGCCGCCGGCCGCGATGGCCTGGCTGACCTGCTGCATGCGGGTGCAGAGGTCGCCGGCCGCCCAGAGCATGGGCAGGCTGGTGCGGCCCATGCCGTCGGTCTTCACGAGGCCCCCGGCCACCAGCGGGGCGTCCTCGGTCTCGAGGCCCAGCCCGGCGACGAGGGGCGTCTGGCGCTGGTGCACGGCGAGGAACATGCCCGTGCGGGCGAGGGTGCTGCCGTCGTCGAGGGTGAGGCCGGTGAGGGCCGGGCCCGTGTGGTGGAGGGCGGCGGGCCGGCCGGGGCGCAGCACGATGCCCAGGGCCTCCAGGGCGGCGGCGTCCTCGTCCGGGAGCGGGGTGTCGCCCGTGAGCACGACGATGTCGTCGCTCCAGGAGCGCAGCATGGTGGCGAAGGGGCGGGTGTGGTCGCCGTGGCCGTAGACGGCGAGGGGCCGGTCGCGCAGCTCCCAGCCGTGGCAGAAGGGGCAGACATGGACGGAGCGGCCCCAGGTGGCCGCGAGGCCCGGCCAGTCGGGCAGCTCGTCGATCACCCCCACCGCGAGCAGCACGGCCCGGGCCACGAGCCGGGCGCCATCATCGAGAACGGCGTGCCAGAGTCCATCTTGGAAGTCGAGGGCGCCCACACGGCCGTCGCGGCGGGCCACGTCGAAGGGGGCGAGGTCGGCCCAGGCCCGCTGGCGCAGGGCCGCCGGGGCGATGCCCTCGAGGCCGATGAGGTTGTGGACCCCGTCGGCGACGGCGTGGCGGGGGCGGCCGGCGTCCACCACCACCACCCGGCGGCGGGCGCGGCCGGCGTAGAGCGCAGCAGACAGTCCGGCAGGACCGCCACCGATGATGAGGAGGTCGGCGTCGGGGACGAGGGGCATGGGAGCTCCGTGGGGGGGAGCCATCCTGTAGCGGTGGCCCCCGGGCCGGGGCAGGGGCGGGTCGTGCGGTGCTTGTGCCCGATTGTGTGGTGGGCCCACCCCGGGGGTGGGGGGGCCACCCGGGGGAACCGCGCGCTCAGTCCCCGTCCTCGGCGCAGCAGCTCACGACGAGGCGCGAGCCGTTGGCGCGCCAGCCCTGGCCGCCGCTGTCGGTCCAGCGGGCCGTCGGCTGGCGTCCCTCCCAGCGCAGGGGACAGGCCACGTCCGCGCGCATCTCGACGGTGAGCTCGAAGGTCTGGGCGTCGTAGTCGGTGGGCACGGTCGAGGCCGTGTCGATGGCGCCCTCGAGGGCCACCGTCCACTGGAGCCGGGTGCGGCCCCGGGCGTCGGTGGTCACCGCGTCTGCCGGCGGCGTGGCCGAGACGAGGGCGACGCCGAAGGGCAGCACCTCCTCGACCACCGCCGTGCCCGGGGCCCGCCCCATGTTGGTGAGGGTGAGGGCCAGGGCGGCCTGCTGGCCGGGCACGAGGTCGACGGTGTTGCGCGGCCGGCCGATCGAGAAGACCGGCTCGGTGGCCATGTGGTCCCAGATGTTGTGGTTGGTCTGGTAGCTGCCGGCGTCGGTGTCGGCGTGGTCTTCGACCCCGTCGCCGTCCTCGTCGGTCTCGGTGGTGGCGTACCAGACCAGCGGGCCCGGCATGCGCGCCCCGGTGAAGTCGACGGCGTCGGTGGTGGTGGTGACCTGGGTCTCTTCGACGCACCACCAGGCGGGGCGGTCGGGGGTCAGGCCCGCGCCGCCGCCGCCGTAGCCGAAGACCACCGCCTCGGCCGGGGCCAGCCGGATGCGCCCGCCGCGGTGGTCCTCGTCGTCCTCGTCGTCGTCGCAGGGATCTGCCGTGTCGTCGGGGTCGCCGGGGATGCCCGTGCCGCCGCCGCTGCCCGTGCCGCCGCCGCTGCCCGTGCCGCCGCCACCACTGTCCCCGTCGTCCCCGCCGTCGCTGTCGCCGTCGTCCCCGTCGTCGGCGTCCCCCGGGTCGCCCAGGCCCGCGTCCTGGGACTCTTCGCTCGTGAGCAGGAACCAGCCGTCCATGCAGACCGCGTGCGCGGCCGGTCCGACGTGCTCCATGACGAGGCCGCTGCTGGTCGACGAGAAGACCACCCAGCCCCGGTCGACGCCCTCGGCCAGCGACACGCAGTCGGGGGCCACGGCACAGCTGCGGCCGTCGGCCATGCGCACCGTGGCGGCCGGCACGGTGTCGACGCAGGGGTCGTCGGTGATCACCTCGCCCTCTCCGCCCGCCACGCCGCCCTTGTCGCCCTCGAGTGAGGGCATGCAGGCCCCGAGCCCGACGAGCAGCACCACCGCCCCCCCGTGCCGCCCCCGGGCACGCCCGGCGGTGCTGGGGGTGGTGCGCGTGGTGGTGCTGGCCGTGGCGCTGTCGGTGCCCTGCATCTGCCCTCCCCGGGTGTAGGCCGGACGGTAGCACAGCCGAGGGTTCGCGCTGCATGGGCATTGTCGCCCACACCCCGCCCGACCGCCGCCCCCTCAGCGCCGCCGAGGGCCCCGGCCCCAGCGCGACCGCCGCCGGCTGCCGTGGCGCTCGAGCACCACCGCCGCCGCCGCCCGGGCCGCCGGGCTGTTCCGCACCCGCCCGAGCCGCTCCTTGGCCCCCCGGATGGCACGGGCGAAGTCGACCACCGGCGGGGGATAGTCCCGGCCGATGTGGACCCCGCAGAAGCGCTGGGTCAGGGGCGGCATGGTCCACGGCGCATGGACGAAGGCCGGGGGCACCGCCGCGAGCTCGGGCACCCAGCGCCGGATGAAGACGCCCTCCGGATCCTGGTCTTGGGCCTGCTTGGTGGGGTTGTAGATCCGGGGCGTGTTGATGCCCGTGACGCCGGCCTGCATCTGGACCTGGGCCCAGTGGATGCCGGGCTCGTAGTCGACGAAGCGCCGGGCGAGGTGGAGCCCGGGGGCGCGCCAGTGGAGCCAGAGGGGGTAGCTGGCCACGCTCAGCAGCATCGCGCGCATGCGGAAGTTGATCCAGCCGGTCGCGTCGAGGCAGCGCATGCAGGCGTCGACCAGGGGCCAGCCCGTGCGCCCCTCGGCCCAGGCGGCGAGGCGGGCCGGGTCGGGGGTCTCGGGCCGCATGCCGTCGTAGGCCCGGTTGACGTTCTGGCGCTCGAGACCGGGGGCCGACTCGAGCTTCTGGATGAAGTGACAGTGCCAGCGCAGCCGCTCCTGCCAGGCGGCGAGGCTGCGGCCCCAGCGGGCATCGAAGCGCCCGCCGTCCGGGCCCCGGCCGTCCCGGGCGGCCCGCCGCCGGTCTTCGGCCACCCGCTGCTGTTGGCGGGCCCCGGCCTGGTGGGCCTGGCGGACCGAGAGCGCCCCCCAGGCGAGGAAGGGCGAGATGCGGCTGCAGCCCTCGGCGGCGCTGAGCGGGCTGCTCATCTGGCGCGGATAGTCGACGCCGCGGGTCTTCAGGAAGCTGGCCAGGGTCTGCCAGCCCGCGTCCTCGCCGCCCCGCTGGGCCCCGGGCCGCCGCCCGGAGAGCCCGAGGGCCTCGGGCGTGAGAACACCCTCGTCCACGACATCCTCGGGCAGCTCGGGCGCATGGAGGCGCCCCGGCACGGGGACGAGGGGCCGGGCCATGCGCTGGTGCCAGCGGGCCGCCCAGCCGTCCCGGTCGCGCAGCCGCCGCACGACGCCGTTCTGGGGGATCTCGACGAAGGGCAGGCCCCGGTCGCGGGCCCAGCGCCCGACCCGCTGGTCGCGGCGGAAGCTCAGCAGGTTGCCCGTCTCTTCGTGGGCCCAGAGCGCGCCGAAGGGCAGCGCTGCGTGGAGCCGATCGAGCACGGCCACGGCCTCGCCCCGCTGGATGAGCAGCCGGCCGCCGAGGGCCACGAGCCCGGCCCGCAGCTCGGCGAGGCAGTCGTTGACGAAGGCGAGCTGGCAAGCATGGGCGTCGGGCGCGGCGAGCAGGGCGGGCTCGTAGATGTAGAGGCCGAGCACGGGCCCCCGGGCCGCCGCCTCGGCCAGGGGGGCGTGGTCGCGCAGCCGCAGGTCGCGCTTGAACCAGACGAGCTGGAGTGCGGTCACGGCGGCCTCCTCACCAGAGCCGGGCCTGGCGCGGCGCGGGCGCGGCGGGCGCGGGGGCCTCTCCCGCCGGGTCTCGGCGCCGGGCGGCCGCGGCCACCGCCCCGAGCACCCGCCCCGCCAGGGCCGTGCCGCTGTCCCAGGCCGCCTCGACCCGGGGCCCCACCAGCCCGTCGCCGGCGAGGCCGATGCCGCCGTCGAAGAGGGCCGCCGGCCCCGGGGCGCTGCCGGGCGTCTTGTCGGCGGCCGGCCGGGCATAGCGCCAGCGGTGCACGGTGTGGGCGATGGGCGGCGGCGCCCCCGTCAGCGCCGCGAAGGCCGCCAGCAGCTCGTGCCCGGTCTCGTCGAGGGGCTGGTGGTCGATGCGCGCCGCCGCGTGCTCCGGGCGGGCATGCAGCACCCAGGTCTCGCCGGCGCCGGGTCCGCCGGGCCGGCCGGGCTTGCTCGTGTCGCAGGCCACCCAGGCCAGGGGCCCGGCGGCCACCCGCGCCCCGTCGAAGGCGAGGCCCGGGGCCGGGGCGAAGCGGGCCATGACGGCCACGCAGGGCAGCATCTCGATCGCCGCCGCCCGGGCCGCCAGCGCCGGCCGCAGGGCCAGCAGGGGCACGGCCTGGGGCGCGGGCACACAGACGAGGACCATGTCGAAGACGCCGTCGACAGGGCCATCCTCAGCGACGAGGGAGAAGGCGCCAGGCCCGCCCTCGACCGCCACGACGCGGCAGCCCGTGCGCAGGGCGAGGCCCCGGGAGAGGTGGCGGCCGAGGGCCGACATGCGGGGCGCACCGACGAAGCGCCGCTGCCAGCCCTGGCGGGGGGCGTCGGCCACGAAGCCGCCGTCGCCGAGCGTGCCGAAGCGGCCCTCCCAGGGCGCGACCACCCCGTCGGCCAGCCAGCTCTCGACGTGGCGCCGCAGGCCCGGGCCCTGGGCCGTGAAGAATTGGGCGCCGTGGTCGGCCTGGAGGATGCCGGGCTGGCGCCGGGTGGCCGTCCGGCCGGAGGGGCCCCGGGACTTGTCGAAGACCGTGACCGAGAGGCCGTGGTCGTGGAGGATGCGGGCGCAGCGCAGCCCCGCGATGCCCGCCCCGACGACCGCCACCCGGGGCAGGGGCGCCACCGGCGGGCGCTGGAGCCGGGCCACCACCCGGTCGAGGGGCAGCCGCCGGGCCTGGGCCGCCGTCGACCGGGGCCGCAGGCTGCCGATGACGGGCTGCTCGGGGGAGAAGGGGCGATCGAAGAGCCCGAGGCACCAGTAGAGCCCGCCGTAGGAGCAGGGATCCCGGCCGTCGAGGGCAAAGCGGTGGTTGAGGTCGACGAGCAGGGCCCGGGCCGTCTCGGGATCGGGCGCCCAGGCCACGAGCTGCTTGCCCCAGGTCATCCGGGTGTTGTTGTGGAGCTCGCCGTGGCGCAGGAGCGAGCGCTGGGCCGCGTCCCAGAGCCGGTCGCCGGTCTGGCCCCGGGCCAGGGTCTCCCAGGAGTGGGCGGCCGGTCGGGGGTCGCCCCGGTGGCGGTCGAGGGTGGCCTGGGCCCAGCCGGGCAGCACCCCGAGCTGGTGGAGCGCCGGCTGGCGGGCGCACCAGGCGTGGGCCAGCTCGCGCCAGATGAGGAACTCGTCGCACCACTTCGCGGCGCCGGGGCTGCCGTGGTCGGCGGCGTCCCGGGCGAGGGCGAAGGGCGAGACCATGCCGTAGTGGATGAACGCCGACATGCGGCTCACGCCGTCGCGGTGGGCGTCGTTGCGGGTGCGGGCGTAGGCGGCGAGGCCCCCGCCGTCGCGGAAGGCCGCCCACCGGGCCTGGCCCGCCCGGGTGCCGCCCCGGGTGTGGGGCACGGGCCCGATGCCGTGGTCGATCTCGCAGGCGGCCACGAGCTCGGGAATGCTCTGTTGGTCGAGATCCACGGGGGTGAAGGGCAGCGGCGGCACGAAGCCCGGGCGGGCCACGGGGCGGTCCTGCCAGCCGGCGTCGAGGCGGCGCATCCGGGCCGCGGCGGTCGCCTCCCGAAAGCGGAAGGCCCGGTCGACGGGCGCGGGCAGCCGCATGGGCAGCACACAGGCGGCGTCCACCACCCACAGCGGGGTCTCGACGGCGTCCCTCAGCCGCAGGGTCCAGTCCGTGAGGGGCGGCACGGGGGTGTCGTCGGCGAGCACGAGGGCCGCCGCGGCGGCGAGGGTGGCCAGGTGGGGGCCCCGGTGGCCCGGGCGCTCGACGTGCAGCGCGCTGCCGAGGCCCCGGGCGGCCAGGTCGGCGTGGAGGTCGCGGGCGCCCTCGAGGATGAAGCTGTGGTGGCGGTCGGAGGCGTAGGGGTAGCGCTCGCTGAGGCCCTGGTAGACGAAGACGGGCAGCCCGAGGGCGTCGGCGGCGGCGAGGGCCACGTCGAGCACGGGGTTGTCGTGGGCGCGCAGGGCCGTGCGCAGCCAGACCAGCACGAAGGTGCCGGCGGCGGGGCCGCGGGACAGGGGCCACACCCGCTCGCCCAGTGCCGGGGGCAGGGCGGCGCGCAGGGCCTCCGCGTCGGGGGCGGGCGGCACAGGGGCGGTCATGGGGCACTCGGGGGCAGGGGGGACGGCGGGGCGCGGGGCTCAGCCGGCGTCGTCGTCGCAGGTCCAGGCGGGCAGGGGGGCGCCCCGGGCCGTCAGCAGCCGCTCGCGGTGGAGGGCGGCCGTGCGGTGGATGGCGGCGTGCTCGTCCTCGTCCCAGCGGTCCCAGCTCCGATAGAGCACGGCCAGCCGGGGGTTGGTCGCCAGGGTCTCGCGGTGGCGCACCATGAAGGACCAGAACAGGCTGTTGAAGGGGCACGACAGCGCCCCCGTCCGCTGGCGCACCCGGTAGGGGCAGCGCCCGCAGTGGTCCGACATGCGGTGGATGTAGGCGCCCGAGGCCGCGTAGGGCTTGGTCGTGAAGGTCGGGTCGGCGGCGAGGGCCATGCCGTGCACATTGGGCAGCTCGACCCACTCGTGGGCATCCACGAAGGCCGCCCAGAACCAGTGGCTGAGCGCGAGGGGCCGCACCCCGAGCAGCAGGGCGAGGTTGCCGAGCACCATGAGGCGCTGGATGTGGTGGGCGTAGCCGTGGCGGTGGACGGCCGAGAGCGCCGCGTGCAGGCAGGCCATGTCGGTCTGGTCCGGGTCCCAGAAGGCCGGCGGCAGGGGGGCCTCCGCGCCGAAGCGGTTGGCCGACCGGAGCCCGGGCATGCGGGTCAGGTAGACGCCGCGGATGAACTCGCGCCAGCCGATGACCTGGCGGACGAAGCCCTCGACGGCGTTGAGCGGCGCCCGCCCCTCGGCGTGGGCCGCCAGCACGGGGGCGAGCAGGTCGTCGGGCGAGAGCAGCCCGAGGTTCAGCGCCGGGGCGATGCAGGCGTGCCAGAGGAAGGGCTCGCCCGTGAGCATGGCGTCCTGGTGGTCACCGTAGAGCACGAGGCGCTCGTCGACGAAGCGCGAGAGGGCGTCGAGGGCCTGGGCGCGGGTGACGGGCCAGGCGAAGCCCGCGGTCGAGGCCCAGCCGATGCCCCAGCCCTCGACCTCGTCCATCACGGCGGCGGTCAGGGCATCGGGGGGGTACTGCGGAAGGGCCGGGGGCCGGGCCTCCCGGGCGGGCTTGCGGTTGTCCTTGTCGAAGCTCCAGCGGCCACCGACGGGCTTGCCCCCGTCCATCAGGATGCCCGTGCGCTTGCGCATCCAGCGGAGGCTCGAACCCCGCTCCTCGACCCTCGAGCGTCGGAGCTCGAGTCAGCTCGAAAGCGCTCCCCTGACCCCTACCGGAGTCCATCCGGTGCAGTCTCCCCCCGGGATCGATTTCTGA
>CAXQUZ010000645.1:0-10142 GCA_964226865.1 Myxococcota bacterium
GTGACTGGAGTTCAGACGTGTGCTCTTCCGATCTCGAGAACTTCCCGGGCTTCGTCGACGGCATCCAGGGCCCTGAGCTGATGGACGTGATGCGTCGCCAGGTCGAGCGCTTCGGCACCCGCTTCCAGTTCGACCGGGTGGTGCGCTGTGAGCTCGACAAGAGCCCCTTCGTCCTCCACACCGAGAACGGCGCGACCCTCCAGACCCGCACCCTCATCATCGCGACGGGCGCCACGGCCAAGTACCTGGGCCTGCCCAACGAGACCCGCCTCCAGGGCCACGGCGTCAGCGCCTGCGCCACCTGCGACGGCTTCTTCTTCAGGGGCGTCGAGCTCGCCGTCGTCGGCGGCGGTGACTCCGCGGCCGAAGAGGCGGCCTTCCTGACCCGCTTCGCCTCGAAGGTCCACCTCCTCGTGCGCCGCGACGAGCTGCGGGCCTCGAAGATCATGCAGGACCGCGTCTTCGACAATGACAAGATCGAGGTCCACTGGAACACCGAGGTGGCGGACGTTCTCGGCGAGACTGAGGTCGAGGGCATCCGGGTGCGCAACCGGACCACCGGCGACGAGACGGACTGGAACCACATCAAGGGCCTGTTCCTCGCCATCGGCCACACGCCCAACTCCCAGGCCTTCGCCGAGTGGCTCGACACCGACGAGGTCGGCTACATCAAGAACGTCCCGGGAAGCTCCAAGACCTCCATCCCGGGCGTCTTCGTGGCGGGCGACATCCACGACAACACCTACCGCCAGGCCATCACGGCCGCCGGCAGCGGGTGCAAGGCGCCCATCGACGCCGAGCGCTACCTCGAGGCCCTCGAGGCGGGCGACTGAGCCGCGGCGACCGGACCGCCCTCCGGGGTGGTCCGGCGCTCAGGGCTGGGCGATGACGCGCTGGATGCGGCGCACGTGGAAGACCCGGTCCTCACCGCGCAGGTGGCACCAGGCGTCGACATAGGGCAGCCGGGTCGCCTTGACCGTGATGGCGCGCCGCAGGGTCAGGGGGCCCGTGCCGTTGCGGCTGGTGTAGTCGATGGCCACCGTGCCGTGGCAGGCCTCGGCCTTCAGGATGGCCGCGACCACGGCAGCCCGGCCCGGCCCGTCCTTCTGCATGGCCGCCGCCCGGTCGAGCAGCTCGCGCACGGTGGGCATGCGGTCGCCCGAGAGCGCGGCGAGCATGCGCTGGTAGACCTTGAAGGTGACCTTCGCGTCGTCCAGGGCCCGGTGGGCGTCGCGCTGGGGGATCTGCATGCGCTGGGCGAGGGCCTGGAGGCTGCAGCGCGAGAAGCCGTAGAGGTGGCGGGCCATGTCGAGGGTGCAGACGACCGGCCCGTGGTCGGGCAGCGCCAGCTCGGCCCGGTGGCACTCGGCGCGGAGAAAGCCGAGATCGAAGGCCGCGCTGTGGGCCACGACGACCGCGCCGTCCAGGATCTTGGCGAGCCGCGCGTGGACCTCGGCGAAGCGGGGCGCGTCCGCGAGCATCGCGTCGTCGATGCCGTGGATCGACTGGGCGAGCGCGGGCATGGGCATCTCGGGAGACACCAGCAGCTGGAGCTTGCGCTTCTTGGGCTTGCCGCCGGGAACGCCGCGCACCACGGCGATCTCACAGATGCGGTCGCCGCTGGCGGCCGAGAGCCCCGTGGTCTCGAGGTCGAGCACGGCGGTCGGCGCCTGGTCGGCGGGCACGTCGAGCAGGGGATGTTCAGGACGCATGGACACAGTCCAGCCCGGGGCCAGAGGGGCCCCCGGAGGCGGGGACAGCAGGGGAGGGGAGCAGGGCGGCGCGGGCTACTCGACCCAGGCGGGCACGCCCGGGGGCGTCCACTCGCCGTCGCTGTCGCTGTCGATCCAGATGGGGTTGGTCACGGCGTAGGGGTAGACCGGGAAGGCCCGGGGCAGGGCCACCGCGTCGCCGAGCAGGGCGCCGATGGGCAGGTTCGCCAGTGCGCCGTAGACCACGTCCTCGAGCTGGATGGGCGGGAACTCGACCGGGGTGAAGACCGGGGCCATGTCGGTGTCGCCCATGGCCACGAGCACGTACCAGGAGTCCTTGCTCGGGGTGGTCGACCAGGTGGTGGCCAGGTCCATGGCGCCGTCGTGGGTCATGTCGTCCGGGCCCCACTCCATGACCAGCTCGCCGTTCTCGTAGAGCTCGGCCCGGTTGACCTCGAACCAGCTGGGGCTCGAGACCTCGATGGTGAACTCGACCTCGCCGTCCACCGAGACGTCGGCGCCGGGCCCGTCCCGCTCGTCGCCCACGTAGAAGCGCACGAAGGGACCGAAGCTGGCGACCACGCGGCCCTCCTTGACGGCGCGGGCGATGGCCTGCTCGTCGAGGAAGGCGGGGTCGTCGGTGTCGGCCTGGACGAAGTTGCGGGGGCAGCCCGCCTCGATGCTGGTCTTCGAGTGGGTGTCGGAGTTGCCGAGGGCGGTGACCCGGATGCCCATGTTGTTGAGCGTGAACCAGTCGTCGAGCACACCGTTCCACTCGCCCGTCAGCCGCTCGGTGCCGTCCAGCAGGGCGACCTGCTCGCCGGAGTCCCGCTCGATGATGTCGAGGATGTCGATGTCTTCGTCGGCGGCGAGGGCCATCTCGGACTCGGTGGGGGTCCGGATCATCTCGAAGCGCTTGGCGTTGAGCACCTCCATCGCGTCGACCGTGTCGATGACGAAGTTGTCGACATCGAGCAGGGCGTTGCCGGAGAAGGCCGCCAGGGCGTTGCCCTCGACGATGAGCTCGCCGTCGTCCTCGGCGTGGGTGTTGACGCCGAACTGGTCGAAGTAGCCCAGGATGCCGTCGCGGGGGTGGCCCACGAAGACGACGGGCTCCTCGCCCTTGGGGTCGCCGAGGTTGCGCAGCCCGTCGATCATCTCTTGGGGGGTGAGACCCGTCCAGTCGAGGGCGCCGCCGTTGTCGGCGAGGTGGTCGTTGACCAGGGGGAAGCCGAGGAAGTGGCCCAGCTCGATGGTCGTGACCTCGAGGCCGACGCTGCTCGTGAGCCAGGGCTCGAGGTCGAGGTTCGCGATGGCGGGGGCGTAGTCGGTGATGGCGTCGTGGTCGGTGCTCGCGAAGAACTCGACGCCCTCGGCCGCCATGGTGATGGCCCGGTCGGGGAGGCTGACGCCCGAGTCGTGGGAGCGGGCCGCGTGGACGTGGAAGTCGGCGCTGATCCAGCCCGTGGTGTCGACGCCGCGCACGACCTGGAGATCGATGTCGGTCCAGCGGTCGCGCGAGACGGTGATGACGTTGCTCTCGTCGATCTCGTACTCGATGCCCCGCGAGGCGATGGCCTTGTACTGGCCGGGGGGCAGCACGACCTCGCCGGCACCGTCGGCCGTGAACACGACCTGGGCGGGGTTGCCGCCGATGAAGCCGTCGCCCAGGACCGGGTCGCGGGGGCTCTCGGTGTTGCCCACGGCGACGAAGGTGACCTTGGAGGGCACCCGCATGCCCTGCTCGTCGACGACCTGGAAGCGCACGCCGCCGGGCTGGCCCGCCTCGAGCACGGTCTCGATGGTCTGGCCGGCCCGCACCGTGGCCTTGACCCGGGCGCTGTCGGGGCGGCCCTCCTTGTGGAGCATGAGCTCGTAGTTGCCCGGGGGCAGCTTGCCGCCGAAGGAGCCGTCGAGCTGGGGATCGTCGCCGACGTCGGTGGTCCACTCGATGAAGGGGGCCTCCTCGCCGGCGCGGTAGACGATGACCCGCACGTGGGAGAGGGGCGCCGCCGTGCTGTGCTCGACGACGTGGCCGGTGATGCTGCCCAGCTCGTCGCCCCGGGCCTCCCAGATGGCCTCGATGGCGCTGCCCACGTCGCCCCGGCCCACGCCGAACCAGCGGTCGTAGGTGAAGGGGCCGTCGCCGGTCGAGAAGCGGGTGGAGGTGCCGTCGCCCTGGATGCCGGCGCCCACGGCCACGGTCTGGGAGCTCGTGAACATGGGCACGAAGAGGCTGCCCTCGTCGGGGGCCAGCGCGTAGCTCACCCGGTCGGCGTTGCCGGCCAGGAAGGGCACCCGGATGGGCTCGTCGAAGGTGTTGACGCCCTCGGCGAGCAGGTTCTGGACGAAGGTGCCCTCGTCGAAGCCCACGTCCGGGGTGAAGACGTCGACGCTGCCGCCCTGGAGGTAGAAGTCGCCGAAGACGAGGCCGCCTTCGACGTTGTCGAGGGCGAGCTGGACGATGGGGAGGTTGTCGTCCTCACCGGGCAGCACCTGGGCCTCGAAGTCGTCCTCGCAGGAGGGGTTGTCGGCGAAGATGGCCGAGGTGCGCATCAGCACCGCCGCGTCACCCGGCGCGAGGATGTAGTCG
This sequence comes from Myxococcota bacterium, assembly GCA_964226865.1. Classification (GTDB taxonomy): domain Bacteria; phylum Myxococcota_A; class UBA796; order UBA796; family UBA2385; genus CAXQUZ01. The sequence goes on from CAXQUZ010000645.1 coordinate 4,306, forward strand.
GTGCGCATGTGGAAGTAGGGGCGGTCGCCCGGCCACTGGAGGCCCCACAGCGCGTCGAGCAGGGTGATGAAGGACTGCTCGGGGCCGATGGTGCAGACGTGGGCCGCGCGCCCCTGGCCGCCGGCGTCGAGCACCGTGACCTCGCCCGTGCCCGCGTCGGCCTGCTGGACGTTGAGGTTGATCGTCGGGAAGGTCTCGGCGAGCTGGTCGAGGCCCTTGCCCTGGGAGTAGCGCGGGTCGCTGCGCTGGAGATCGGCGTCGAGCAGCGAGGCCCCGGAGGTGTGGGGGCCCATGCTCACCCGGGTGCCGAGGATGGCGAAGCGCACCCGGTCGTTCTCGAGGATGATGTCGCCGGCGTGGCCGTTCTCGCGGGGGCGGGCCATGGCCTTGGGGCCGCCGATGGTCTGGTCGAGGCGCGTGATCTCGTAGGCGGCCGTCCAGCCTGTGTTGTTCGCACAGGAGCAGCCGGCCGGCGCTAGGGCGACCCCGGCCAGGGCCAGCGCGCGCCACGCTCCCCGGCGGCGAGACCGGGACCGGGCACCCCCGGTGGCACGAGGGAGAACGGCGGCGTCCGGGGAGACGACGGCAGCGAGCGGGTGACGAGAAGGGGCGTTCATGGCGCCGAGAGAATAGTGTCTCGCCCCGGCTGGGTCCACGACGCGATGCGGTCGATTCCGCGACGCTTCTGCCGCCCGCACCCCGGACGACCCTCCCCCCGGATCCGACGCGCCCCGCCCCGCGAGGAACACGATGACCGCACCGACGCGCCTGCCCACGCTCCTCCGTCCTGCCGCCTTGCTGCTGCCCGTGGCGCTCCTGGCCCTCGCTCCCGGCGCCGCCGCGGCCGCCGAGGGCAAGCAGAAGAAGGCCAAGAACAAGGAGGACAAGGCCTCGCTGGTGCCGGCGCCGACCCCCTCGGGCCTCATCCAGGTCTTCGGCACCCTCTACGACCAGGACATGGATCCCGTCGCCGATCCCGCCAGCTACGGCGACCCCGAGGACGATCCGGGCTTCAAGATCCGCCGCGCCCGCATCGGTCTGGCCGGTGACGACAACGGCGTGCGCTACGACGTCACGGTCGGCTACTCCTCTGGCTACGACGCGGTGGCCCCCTCCACGAGCGACTCCATCCAGCTCATCACCGCCGAGGCCGGCTACCGCCTGGCCAAGGGGCTGTGGGTCCAGGGCGGTGTGCAGAAGGTGCCCGTGAGCCGCACCTTCCTCATGAGCGCCAGCCAGCTCGCCCTGGGCGATCGGGCCGTCGCGTCGAACTGGACCATCCCCGGCCGCGACGTGGGCGCGACCATCGACGGCACCCTCGGCTCGAAGAAGGACGGCGGCTTCAAGGGCCGGCTGCGGGCGGGCGCCTACAACGGCGCGGTGACCCAGGGCAGCACCCTCCGGGGCGACGACAACCCGGGCCTGCTCGTCGCCGTGCGCGCCGAGGGCATGTACGGCCCGGGCCACACCTACCGGACCTGGGGCGAGGTCGACAGCTTCACCATCGGCTTCGGCGGTGACTTCTGGACCGACAAGGCCCTGTCCACCGAGACCACGGGCTACGGCGGCGACGTCATCGTGCGGGTGGCGGGGCTCGCGGCCCTGGTCGAGGCCCACTGGCACACCATCAAGCCGGCCAACTCCGACATCGTCGGGCCGGCCGTGCTCGCCGACACCCCGCGCATGGGCCTCACCGGCCAGCTCGGCTACTCGGTCTGGATGCTCGAGCCGGTCGTCCGCTACTCGATGCTCGACGACCACACCGAGTTCGAAGACAACGGCGACGTGGGCATTGTCGAGGGCGGCCTCACCTGGCACAGCGCGGGCGACGACGTGCGCGCGGGCGTGCTCTACGCCCACCGCCAGGAGCGCGGCGGCACCGAGCTCGACAACGACACGGCCCGGGCCTGGATGCAGCTCCGCTTCTGAGCCCGCGGGCCCTGCGGGGCCGCCCCGGCGCCGGACGGGCTACGCAGGGGGGCCGCTCCGGGAGTCCCATGCGCCGTGCCGCCCTGCTGCTTGCCCTCGCTCTGTCCCTCGCCGGCCCCGCGCCGGCCCGCGCCGCCGACGACCCCGACTGGCAGGCGGTGGTCGACACCGTCAGCAAGGCCGTGGTCCAGGTGCGCATGGACCGCAGCCGCGCCTTTGCCACCCAGGCGGCGGGCAACTCCTTTGCGACCGGCTTCATCGTCGACGCCGAGCGCGGGATCCTGCTGACCAACCGCCACGTCGTGGGCCCGGGGCCCGCCCGGGCCGAGGCCATCCTCCTCGACAACGAAGAGGTGCCGCTCGAGGCCATCTACCGCGACCCGGTCCACGACTTCGGCTTCTACCGCTTCGATCCCGCCCGCGTGCGCTTCATGGACGTGGTGGCCCTCGAGCTCGACCCCGACGGTGCACGGGTGGGCGCGGAGGTGCGCATCATCGGCAACGACGCCGGCGAGAAGATCAGCATCCTCGACGGCACGCTGGCCCGGGTCGACCGGGGGGCGCCCAGCTACGGCCAGGGCCGCTACAACGACTTCAACACCTTCTACGTCCAGGCCGCCTCGGGCACCTCCGGGGGCTCTTCGGGCTCCCCGGTGGTCGACGGCGCCGGCCACGTGGTGGCCCTGAACGCCGGCAGCCGCAACCGCGCCGCGTCGAGCTACTTCCTGCCGCTGCCCCGGGTCGTGCGGGCCCTCGACCGCATCCAGCAGGGGCTGCCCGTCACCCGCGGCACCCTCCAGACCACCTTCGTCCACACCCCCCACGACGAGCTGCGCCGGCTCGGCCTCTCGGCGGCCGACGAGGCCACGGCCCGGGCCCGCTTCCCCGGGGGCACGGGGCTGCTGGTCGTCCAGCACGTCATGCCCCTCGGGCCCGCGGACGGCACCCTGCGACCGGGCGACATCCTGCTCGAGCTCAACGGGGCCCCGCTTGATGGCTTTGTCGACCTGGAGGCCGTTCTCGACGAGTCGGTCGGCGGCGAGGTGCGCCTCTCCCTCGTCCGCGCCGGCACCCCCCGCACGGTCAGCTTGACGGTCGAGGACCTGCACGCCATCACCCCCGACACCTACCTCGAGGCGGGCGGGGCCGTGCTCCACCCCCTCAGCTACCAGCGGGCCCGCACCCACAACGTGCCCGTCGCGGGGGTGACCCTGGCCACTGCCGGCTACGTCTTCGCCAACGCGGGCATGGGCCGGGGGGCCGTGCTGCTCGAGGTCGACGGCCGGGCCGTGCTCGACATCGACGCGGTCCAGGCCGCCCTCGAGCAGCTCCCCGACGGCGCCCGGGTGCCCGTGCGCTGGTTCGACATCCGCGACCCGTCCCGCGAGCGGGTGAGCATCATCGACTGGGACCGGGCCTGGATGCCGCTGCGGCGCTGCACCCGGGACGACGCCACCGGGACCTGGCCCTGCACGGACGGGGCCGACCCCCCGCCGTCGCCGCCGCTCGCCCCCGCCACGGCGCCGGTGCCCCCGAGCCGCCACCGGGTCGGCCGGCGGGTGGCCCCGACCCTCGTGACCGTCGACTTCACCACGCCCTTCCGGGTCGAGGGGGTCCACGGCGAGCGCTTCAGGGGCACGGGGGTGGTGGTGGATGCCGAGCGGGGCTGGGTGCTGGTCGACCGCGACACGGCGCCGGTGGCCCTCGGCGACGTGGCCGTCACCTTCGGCGGCACGGTCCAGGTGCCGGCCCGGGTGCTCTGGCTCCACCCCGCCCACAACATGGCCGTCGTGGCCTACGATCCCGCGCTCATCGGCGACACCCCGGTCGAGGCGGCCCGGCTCTCGCCCAAGCCGGCCGCGGCGGGCGCCCGCACCTGGCACGTCGGCCTCGACTCGACCCACCAGGTGGTCGTGCGCCGCACCCGGGTCTCGCGGCGCAACCCCATCGGGCTGCCCGTGCCCCGCACCCCCTTCTTCCGCGAGGTCAACCTCGACGTGGTCGATCCCGAGGCGGCCGCGAGCAGCACGGGCGGCATGCTGGTCGACCGGCGGGGGCGCATGATGGCGCTCTGGGCGAGCTTCGTGGACCTCGGCGAGAAGGAGCCGGACTCCTGGTTCCACGGCCTGCCGGCCAGCGTCGTGGACGAGGCCCTCGCGGCCCTCGAGACCAGCGGCCCGGGTCCGTGGCCCACCCTCGGCGCCGAGCTCGGCCTGCTCGAGCTGACCGAGGCCCGCCACCTGGGCCTCTCGGCGGAGCGGGCCGCGGCCATCGCTGCCCAGGATCCCGAGCGGCGCAGCGTGCTCGTCGTGCGCCGCCTCACGGTCGACAGCCCGGCTGCCGAGGCGCTGCGGGTAGGAGACCTCGTGCTCGCGGCGAACGGCCAGCCGGTCACCCGCTTCGAGGAGGTCGAGCACGCCCTGCTCTCGGCGCCGACCCTCGCCCTCACGGTCGTGCGCAACGGCAGCGAGCAGCCCGTGACCCTCGCGCCCCAGCTGGTGCCGGGCATCGGGGTGGAAGAGGTGCTGAGCTGGGCGGGCGCGCTGCTGCACGAGACGCCCCGGTGGCTGCCCGAGCAGCGCGGCGTGCCGGCGACGGGCCTCTACGTGACCTGGTACTGGTACGGCTCGCCCGCCTCGCGCCACGGGCTGCGGGCCTCGTCGCGCATCGTCGAGGCCAACGGCCAGCCGGTCGACGGCATCGAGAGCTTCCTGGCCGCGGTGGCGGGGGCCGAGGGCCCTGTGCGGCTGGTGACCCTCGACCTCAAGAACCGCGAGAAGGCCATCACCCTCAAGCTCGACCCCGAGGCCTGGCCGAGCTTCACCCTCTCGCGCGACCCCGAGTCCGGGGCCTGGACCCGCCAGCCGCGCTGAGGGCGACGGGACGGGGCAGGGGCCGCCCACCCGACCGGCGGGGGGCGGCGCCGGTGCCCTACTGGAAGGCCTGGATGCCCGTGATCCACCGCCCCAGGATGAGGTTGTGGATGTCGTGGGTGCCCTCGTAGGTGAAGACGCTCTCGAGGTTCGCGGCGTGGCGCATCACCGGGTACTCGTCGAGGATGCCGTTGGCGCCGTGGATGTCGCGGGAGACCCGGGCGATCTGCAGCGCGATGTCGACGTTGTTCATCTTGGCCAGCGAGATCTGGACCGGGTCGAGGGTGCCGCCGTCCTTCATCTTGCCGAGCTGCAGCGCGAGCAGCTGGCCCTTGGTGATCTCGCGGAGCATCCAAGCGAGCTTGTTCTGGACGAGCTGGCGGGCGGCGATGGGCTTGCCGAACTGGATGCGCGACTTCGCGTACTCGACCGAGGAGTGGTAGCAGGCCATGGCCGCGCCGAGGGCGCCCCAGGAGATGCCGAAGCGGGCGCTGTTCAGGCAGGAGAAGGGCCCGCGCAGACCCGAGACCTCGGGCAGCAGCCGATCCTTGGGGATGCGCACGTTGTCGAAGACCAGCTCGCTGGTCACGCTGGCGCGGAGGCTGTGCTTGCCCTTCATCTCGGGCGCCGAGAAGCCGGCGTCGTCCTTCTCGACGATGAAGCCGTGGATGCGGCCGTCGAGCTTGGCCCAGACGATGGCCAGGTCGGCGAGCGAGCCGTTGGTGATCCACATCTTGGCGCCGTTGATGACGTAGCTGTCGCCGTCGTCGACCGCCTTGGTGAGCATGCCGTTCGGGTTCGAGCCGTGGTCGGGCTCGGTGAGGCCGAAGCAGCCGATGAGCTCGCCCTTGGCCATCTTGGGCAGGTACTTCTGCTTCTGGGCTTCGGTGCCGAAGGCCCAGATCGGGTACATGCAGAGCGAGCCCTGGACGCTCACGAAGGAGCGCATGCCGCTGTCGCCGCGCTCGAGCTCCTGGCAGGCCAGGCCGTAGGCGATGTTCGACATGCCCGCGCAGCCGTAGCCCTCGAGGTTCA
>CAXQUZ010000646.1:0-3035 GCA_964226865.1 Myxococcota bacterium
CGCCCGTGGCCTGCTTGAGGGCGGCGACCCGGGCGGCCAGGCCCTCGGCGAGCTGGGGGATCGGCGACCACCGGGGCCGGTTGTTCACCGCCCAGACCCAGCGCCAGCCCCGCCGGCGCAGCCACCAGGCCAGCAGCGCCCAGCAGCCGTGGTTCATGTCGTAGCCGTGGACGAGCAGCACCGGCGGGGCCGCCAGCCCCGGGCCCTGGGGCCGCCGGGTGGGGCGCGGCGCGGATCGCTCCAGCACCCCGCTGAGCCACAGGGGGATCATCCAGACCGTCGCGGCCCACTCCCGGTAGAAGCGGGCGGCACCGGCCACCGAGGGCGCCGGGCGCACCCCGCGCACGACCTTGTTGATGATCGCACTCACGAACACCAGCACCAGCGGGATGCCGAGGAGGAGAGCGAGCGCGAGGGTCAGGACGGGCATGGTTCGTCTCGTTAGCTGCACCGGGACGCCGGGTCCAGCCACACCCGCCCCCTTGGCGGCGCGGAGATGGTGTGGATATTCGCCGCGCTCCGACGGAGTCTGGACCCCAACCAGAGGACCGAAGCCATGCCCATCTACGAGTACCGCTGCCCCGACTGTGGCCACCAGTTCGAGCGCATCCAGTCCTTCAAGGACGCGCCCGTCAGCGACTGTCCCGCCTGCGAGGCCCACAACGTGAAGAAGCTGATCTCCAAGACGAGCTTCGCCCTCAAGGGGGGCGGCTGGTACAAGGATCACTACGGCCTCAAGAGCGGCGGCGGCGCGAGCTCCTCGTCCACGACCACGAAGAGCTCGACCAGCTCGGCCGACAGTTGAGCGGCCCGCTCGTCCTCGACGGCCGCCGCACCGCCAAGGCCCGGGGCCCCGCCCTGCGCGCCCGGGTGGCGGCCCTGGCCCGACCGCCGGGGCTCGCCGTGGTGATGGTCGGCGACGACCCCGCCAGCGCCGTCTATGTCGGCAAGAAGCGCGCCCGGGCCGAGCGGCTGGGCTTCCACCAGCGCAGCGAGCGCCTCGCCGCCGACACCCCCCAGGCGGCGGTCGAGGCCCTCGTGGCCGAGCTCAACGCAGACCCCCGCATCGACGGCATCCTCGTCCAGCTGCCGCTGCCGCCCCACCTCGACGCCCGCCGGGTGCTCGGCCTCATCTCTCCCGAGAAGGACGTCGACGGCTTCCACGCGCTCAACCCGGGCCGGCTCTCCCAGGGCCGCGACGCGCTGGTGCCCTGCACCCCCCTCGGCGTCATGCGGATGCTCGAAGACGCGGGCATCGCCCTCGAGGGCCTCGACGCGGTGGTCGTCGGACGCTCCAACATCGTCGGCCGTCCCATGGCCATGCTCCTCGAGCAGGCCAACTGCACCGTGACCGTCTGCCACTCCCGCACCCGCGACCTCGCCGCCCACCTCCAGCGCGCCGAGCTCATCGTCGCCGCCGTGGGACGGCCGGGCACGGTCCGCGCCGAGCACGTCCGGCCGGGTGCCATCGTCATCGACGTGGGCATCAACCGCCTCGACGACGGCCGCCTCGTGGGCGACGTCGACTACGCGGCCGTGGCGCCCCGCTGCCAGGCCATCACCCCGGTGCCCGGCGGCGTCGGCCCCATGACCATCTCGATGCTCATGGAGAACACCGTCACCGCCGCCGAGCGCGCCCAGGCCTGACCCTCAGCCGATCCGGTCGAGGGCCCAGCGCGCGTGGCGGCCCACGATCGGGTCGGGGTGGGCCAGGGCCCGGTGGAGCAGGGGCCGGGCGACCGGGTCGCCCAGGTTGCCCAGCACGACGGCGGCGTTGCGCTTGAGGCCGACCGCGCCCGGGCGCCGCAGGGGGCTGCCCAGCAGGGCCTGCTCCAGGGCGTCGTCGGGGGTCTCCATCACCCAGGCGAGGTCGAGCCAGGCGTGGCCCTCCCGCGGGGCGAAGTCGCGCTCGAGGGCGGTGGGCTCCCGGTGGTTGTGGGGGCAGACCTCCTGGCAGATGTCGCAGCCGAAGACCCAGTCGCCGAGGGCCGCCCGGTGGGCGAGGGGGATGTCGCCCCGGGCCTCGATGGTCATCCACGACAGGCAGCGCCGGGCGTCGAGCTGGCCGTCGCCGACAAAGGCGTCGGTGGGGCAGGCGCTGTGGCAGCGGGTGCAGCGACCGCAGTGGCGCGCCATGCCGCCCGCCAGCGGTGCGTCGGCAGGCAGGGGGGCCGTGGTCAGCAGGCCGCCGAGGAAGAACCAGGAGCCCTGGCCGGGGGCGATGGTGCAGCAGTTGCGCCCGGCGAAGCCCAGCCCGGCCGCCGTGGCCCAGGCCCGCTCGATCACGGGCCGGGCATCGACGAACCACCAGGCCTCGGCGCCCCGCTCCCGCAGCCCGCGGCAGAGCTTTCGGAGTCGCTTGCTCACCAGGTTGTGGTAGTCGCGTCCCCAAGCGTAGCGGGCGACCCGTCCCACCAGCCCCGCCGGGCGCGGGGGGCGGGGCCAGCCGTAGTCGATGCCCAGCATCACGACGCTGCGCAGCCCGGGCTGGAGGGTGCCGGGGCGGGCCCGGGCCGCGCGCCCCTGGACCATCCAGTCCATGTCGGCGTGGTGGCCTTGCTCGAGAAAGGCGTCGTAGTGGTCGATCCCGGGGGTGGTGCTCGCATCCGCCACCCCGAAGCGGGTGAAGCCCAGCGCCGCCGCTCGGTCCCGCAGCCAGCCCTCCGTTCCGGCATCCATGATCCGGCTCCTCCTCGCAGGCCCCGGGGCCTTGTCTGCGCCCCGGCCCGTCCATATGCCTGTGCCACCCCTGCGGCGACCGCCAACGCGGCCTGCCCCCTCCCGCCAAGGAAGCTCCATGTCCGCCGACACCATCGAAGACGTCGTCATCTGCGGCTCCGGCCCTGCCGGCCTCACCGCGGCCCTCTACACGGCCCGCGCCAACCTCAAGCCGCTGGTGCTCGAGGGCCTCCAGCCCGGCGGCCAGCTCACCATCACCACCGAGGTCACACAGGGCAGAATTCGCAACAGATCCACGTCGGCACGCTCATCCTCATCGTCGGCATCGTCGACATCGTCTGGAAAGGACAGCAGCG
>CAXQUZ010000647.1:0-5267 GCA_964226865.1 Myxococcota bacterium
CACGACGCTCTTCCGATCTTCCGGCGAAGCGGTCCGCGATAATAGGGTGGTGGTCCCCGGCGCGCAACACCCCCCGCCGCGCCCCGAGCTTGCGCCATGATCCACGAGAACCCGCTGCAACCGACCCATCTCGCCAGTCCCCCGACCGATGCCGCCGCCGCCGCCGCCCAGGTGGCCGCCCACCTCGTGATGGTCCGCGGTGGCGCCCCCTTCCTCTCGGGCGCCGACGCGCGGCTGCTCACGGAGTGGATTGACGAGGAGCTCCCGGTTGCGGGGATCCTGGCCTGCATCGACGCGGTGGTCGAGCGGCGGCGCAAGCGCCCAGCCACCTCCCGCCTCACCCTGAGCGCCTGCAAGGCTGAGGTGAAGAAGCTGCGCCAGCGCCTCGGGGCCGCGTCCACCGGGGCCCGCCCCCCGGCGCCGCCGCCCGGTGGGGGCTGGGCCGCCCTGGCCGCGGCCGTGGCCGAGAGTCCGGCCCCCGATGGCCCCAAGAACGCCCTGGTTGCGACCATTCTCGACCATGAACGCTCTGGCACCGCACCCGACGCGGCGCTCGCCCTCGCCGCGGTGCGCGCCTTCGAGCTCGCCGTCTGGGAGGCCAGCGACCAGGACGCCCTGCGGGCCGCCGCCACCGCCGAGCTCGGTGCGGTGCTGGCCGTGGTGCGCCCCCGCCAGCGGGCCGAGCTGGTCGAGCAGGGGGCCCGCGACCTCCTCCGGCGCCGGTGGCCCGCCCTGTCGGCCGCCAAGATCTGCGACCTGCTTGGAGCCCTGCCATGAGCGACCAGCCGCCTCCCCTGCCCTTCGCCCGCCCGGCCAGCCGGGCCAACCCCAACGTGCCCGACATCGCGGATCTGCCCGCGGCGGCGGCCCCCCAGGCGGGCTGCCGCGACTGCGACGGCACGGGGGTCCGGGTGTGGCGCGAGGGCGAGCGGGCCCTGGCCGAGCGCTGCCACTGCATCCCGAGCTGCGGGCGCTGCAACGACAACGGGCGCGTCGTGGCCCGGGTCGAGGGCGTCGTGCGCACGGGCCGCTGCCGCTGCCAGCTGCCCGCCGATCGGGCCCGGCTGTTCCGCGGCGCCCACCTGCCGGGCCGCTACGCCCAGGCGGATCTCGGCTCCTTCGGCCAGGGCACCACGGCCCTCGGCGACTCCGAGAAGTTCCAGTCCCTGCTCGGGGTCTCGGAGTGGCTCGGCCGCTTCCGCCCGGGCGAGACCAACAGCGGGCTCATCCTCCACGGCCCGGTGGGGCGCGGCAAGACCCACCTGCTCATCGGCATCATGCGGGCCCTGGTCATCGAGCACGGCGTGCCCGTGCGCTTTGTCGAGTTCACCCGGCTGCTCGCCACCCTCCGGGCGGGCTTCTCCGAGGGCCGCTCGGGCTCCGAGCTGATGGACGAGCTCGTGGCCGTGCCCGTGCTGGGCATCGACGAGCTGGGCAAGGGCCGCCTCACGGACTGGGAGCTCACGGTCATCGATGAGCTCATCAGCCGCCGCTACAACGCCATGGCGACCACGCTGGGCACGACCAACTTCGCGCCCGCCGCGCCCTCGGGGGCCGCCGCGCCCAACATGGCCCTCGCCGGCGGCACGGCCCAGACCCTGGGCGACCGCATCGGCGAGCGGGTCTTCTCGCGGGTGCTCGAGATGTGTGACTTCGTCGAGGTCGGGGGCATCGACTTCCGGAACCACCGCCCGCCGGGCTGAGCCGGCTCAGGTGTCGTCGGGGCCCTCGCCGCCCTCGTCTTCGTTGGGGTCGGCGTTCGGGTCGCGGTTCGGGTCGTCGAGGCGCCGGGCCTCGCGCACCACCCCGTCCTCGTCGGCCTCCTCGGCCCCCGCGAGCGGCGGCAGGTCGGACTTCTCGCGGCCCGGGCGCACGATGCGCAGCTTGTAGTCGCGGGCGTCCTCGGCCAGCCGGCGCAGGCCTGCCCGCATGGGGTCGAGCGACAGGGCCTCCTCGGCCCGGGCCTGGGCGCGGCCCCAGTCGCCCTCGGCGAATGCCAGCTCGGCCTGGTCGGCGAGCTCGGCGGCCCGCAGGCGCGCCCGGGGCACGAGCTGGGCGTTGTGGCGCTGCCAGCGGCGGGCCTCGGCGAGCAGGGCGATCTCGTCGTCGAGGTGCTCGGCGGCAGCGGCGGCCTCGACGAGGCAGCCCGCCAGGGCGTCGCGCACGGTGAAGTCGGTGGCCTCCATCCAGTCGCCGTCCAGCAGCCGGTGGCGCCGGCCGTCCTTCCATGCGGGCCAGACGGCGTCGCAGTCGCCCGCCTCGGCGGCCGCGAGGGCCCGGGCCACGTCCGCTGCCGCCGCGGCGGCCGCCTCCTCGGCCGTGCGCACCTCGACCACGATGTCGGTGATGCGCTCGCCGGGCAGGTAGACGTGGCGCCCGCTGACCGTCGCGGAGTCGGGCAGCACACCGCCGATGCTGTCGTCGAGAACGACCATGCCCAGGGTGTAGTCCCCCATCGGCAGGTCGGCGGGGAGGTGGAGCTCGTGGCGGCCGTCCACCCACTCGTCCACCCGCCACTGGCGCACCGGGTACCAGTCCCAGGCCGGCGCCGAGGCCTCGCTGTGGACCACGGTGCCGTCGGCGTCCACGAGGAACCACAGCACCCGGATGTCGCTCTTGTGGTGGAGGCTGTGCCAGACCGACTCGACCATCAGGGCCCCGCCCTGGGCGACGAGGGGCGCGCGCACGGCCACCGAGACCAGCTCGAGGCGCCGCCCGAAGGTCGTCGCGCCCGGGGGCAGGCCCTCGGGGGAGGCCTCGTGCACGAAGAGGCCCTTGCGCACGTGGTTGCCGACGTGGAGGCGATCTCCGCCGATGGGGTAGCCGGGGATCTCGATGTAGTTCCGCCGCCAGTCGCCGTGGGTCGGGATCTTGCTCGACCGGGCCCAGCCCCCGTGGACGTGGGCGAAGTCGGGCACCCGCTGGCCGAAGACGTACTCCTCGATGAAGCGGCGGTTGAAGTCGGAGTGCTGGGCCATGGGCACGTCGATGAGCCCGGCGATGTCGACGATGTCCCAGCCCGTGAAGTACATGTGGGCGCCCATGTCGACGTCGAGCAGCGTGATGTTGTCGGCGTCGACGCGGCGCTGGGCGTGGGCCATGTAGGTGACCCGGCGGTGGATGTCGCGGGGCGAGGTCTCGGGGCTGTTGGCGAAGAGGAAGTCCTGGTGGGCCTCACCGCCGACCCAGCCCGCCAGCAGCACCACCGCCAGCGCGGGTCGCAGGGGCAGCCGCCAGGCACCGAGGGGGGCCACAGCGTCCGCCGGCAGGGCGGCGTGGAGCAGCTCGGCCAGCCCCACGGCCATCAGCGGCAGGAGGTTCAGCACGACGATGTTGAACCAGCGGTGCTGGGCCATCCAGTCGCCGCCCGCGTAGACCGCGAAGAAGATGCCGAAGGCCGCCGAGATCCACATCAGGCCCCGGGCCCGCCAGCCGTCGGTGGCCAGCGAGAGCAGCCCGAGCAGCGCGGCGCTGGCGGCGATGCTGCCCACCCGCAGCTCGACCCAGTGGGACTTCACGGGCCGCCAGCTGTCGGCCATGGCGTCGAGGCCGAGCGCCCCCCAGTCGACCGCCCCGTCCCAGAGCACGACCACCGAGAGCCAGCCCAGCACGGCGACCCCGAGCCAGCGGGCCCAGCTGCGCATGCCGGTCAGGCCCACGATGAGCAGCGGCGTCAGGTAGACCACCCCGTGGCGGGTGAACCAGCCGTTGACGTACTTCCAGCCCTTCACGTCCCAGCCGAAGGGCTGGAAGGTCGTGCCCCGGCCGAGCTTCGCGTAGTAGGTGTTGGGCAGGGGCCAGGCGAAGTAGCTGGTGCGCCAGACCTGGTAGGCGGCGAAGGGCACGAGGAAGGCCAGCGCCCAGGGGAGCAGGTGGCGCAGCCGGCGGGTGCGGAGGGCGTCGAGGCCCAGGGCCACCCCGCCGAAGACGGCGTAGGCCATGCCCTCGGGCCGGGTCATGGCGAGCAGCGCGAAGATCAGCCCCGACCAGGGACGGGGCCGCTCGCCGGCGCCGCGGGCCTCCATCTCGGAGAGCAGCCGGTGCATGGCCGCCGCGAGAAGAAAGCAGAGCAGGCTGTTCTCGAGGCCTGAGGCGTTCCAGAGCACGAACTGGACCGAGCCGGCCAGCATCGCCGGCCCGAGCAGCGCGTAGCCCGCCGGCAGGTGGGGCATGGCCCGGCGGGTCGTGCGGTAGACCAGCGGCAGGGTGAGCACGCCGAGCACCCCGCCGGCGAGCTTGGCGCCGACCCACATGGGCACGCCCAGCGCGTGGACGGCGGCCATGAGGGCCGTCCAGGTCGGGTTGGAGTAGCCCTCGACCCGCTCGCCGCCAGCGTAGCCGGCCAGCCCGTCGCCCTCGACGAGGTGGCGGGCAAAGGCGTAGGTGATGGCGGAGTCTTCGATGAAGAAGGGCTGGAGGATGCAGTAGACGAGGTAGTGCACCATGTAGCCGACGCAGATCAGCATCAGCACCGAGGCCCGCCGGCGGGCGGCGTCGTCGAGCCCGGCCCACCAGAGCTCGAGTCGCTGGGGAAGCTGATCCATCGGCGCCCTCTCTCGATCCGTCAGGTCCGGGCCGGTCCCGGACTGCCCACCCAGACGCACCGAGGGGCGACCCTGTCCGGGCCGCCCCTCGCCAGCCTGCGCACAGGCCGTGTCTTACATCGTCTTCTTGACGCCCGCCGCCGCGTCCTGCGCCTTTCGGGCCGCCATCTGCTTCTTCATCTCGGCGAGCTGGGCCCGCGCCGCCGCGTTGGCGGTCTTGGACTTGATCTTGGCCAGCTTGGCGTCGAGGGACTCGCCCTTGATCTCGCCCACCACGTCGGCCTCGGCCGACTTCTTGTGGATGGTCTCGCGGACGTTCTCGAGCGCCTTGATGTCGGCATCGGTTGACAGGCCCTCGAGGGTGTCCTGGATCTTGATGCGGGCCTCGGCGTTGGCCTTCTTGGCCAGCATCTCGACCTTCTCGCGCTTGAGCTTCTCGATCTCGGACTGGAACTGGAGCAGCCCGCCCTTGGCCTCTTCGGCCTGGGCGCTGACCTTCTCGAGCTCGACGCCGATCTGGGCGATGCCCGCCTCGAGCTCGTTCTTCTTCTCGAGCAGGACCAGCGCCGCCTCGTCCTCGCCCTCTTCGACGGCGACGGGGATCTGGAGCTGGACCTCGGCGAGCTCGCGCTCCTTGCTGTCGAGGTCGGCCTGGAGCTTGTTGCGCAGGTAGACGATGCCCGAGACCGCCGGCTTGAGCTCGCGGTGCTTCTTGATGCGCTC
>CAXQUZ010000648.1:0-3686 GCA_964226865.1 Myxococcota bacterium
CAGGGCGTCCCGGTCGATGCGCGGCAGGAAGCTGGTGTCGACGCCGAGGCGGGCGAAGGCGTCGGCCATGGCGGACTCGTGCTCGCTGAGGGTGCGCCAGGTGTGGCCGGTCACCCCCTCCAGCAGCCGGTCGAAGGCGCTCAGCCCGAGGCCCGTGCCGGCGTTGAGCTCGACCCCGGCGGTGTTCACCTCGAAGTGGGCGTCCTCGTCGTTGCGGTAGTCGGCGCCCGGGTAGGCGTACTCCATGGCGGCGACCTGGAAGAGCCGGCTCACGGGCGACCGGCGGGCCTCGCGCTCGCCCCAGACGAGGCGGTCTTCGTCCCGCAGCATGGTCTCGCCGTTGTAGAGCAGCACCTGGCCCTCGGGACGGGCCAGCCCGGCGATGACCCGGCAGAGCTCGGCGGGGCGCTGCTCGGCGAGCCACACCTCGACGCAGGTGACGGCGCAGGTGCCCTTGTGGCCCTGGTTGATGCGGCCCGGGTGGGCCAGGTTCAGGACCAGCTCGCCGACGAGGCGCCGCCGGCCGACGCTCTCGCCGAGGCTGGGGGCGAGGGGGCCCAGGGCGAGGGCCCCGAGCCAGTCCGAGAGCCCCACCCCGGCCTCGTCTTCTTCGTAGAGCAGCCCCCGGGTGTCGAGCAGCTCGATGGCGTCCTCCAGGTCGGCACGCCACGCGCCCGGGCTGGTGCCGGCGGGCAGGGGGTAGGGCGACTGGGGGGGACGGGCCGCCAGCTCGTAGAGCAGGGCCACCAGCGCGTCGGGCTCGGGTCGGTGGGGCTGGAGGGGGTCGTCGGCCTCCCGGTCGCGTCCCGGCAGCCGGGCCCGGGGAATGACGATGGTGGCGGCCTCTTCGGCAGGCACCAGGGGCACGGGGTTGCCCGCGTCGCCCGGCGCGGTGCGGGGGGCCAGGGGCGGGAGCTCGAGCGGGTGGAGGCCCGGGGGCAGGGCGTGGACCACGAGGTTGTCGGCGGGCTGGTGGGTCACGGCCTCGGGGCCGGTGCACCAGGCCCGGAACTGGACCCCGGGGAACTGGGCGGCGGCCTCGGTGAGCACCCGTCCCACGGCCCCGCAGACCCCGGCGGCCAGCGCGGTCGGTGTCGCCCGGGGACGCAGGGCGACGAAGGGCGCGGTGTGGAGCAGCACCTCGACCGCCCAGTGGCGCACGGCCGCCTGGGCCAGGGCCGCCCGCAGCACGAGGGCCGCGTCGGTGCCGAGCCGCAGCAGCCGGTGGCGCAGGGCCTCGGGGCTGCGGTGGCGGAGCTCGTGGATGGTCTCCAGCAGGCCATCCTGGGGCGCGTCCCACCGGCCCTCGCGGGTGTCGCCCCAGCCGCCGTGCCCGACCAGCGCCCGGCCGGGGCCGAGGGGCGCGACCGTGCCCATGCCTGGCCAGCCGAGGCCCGGGGTGGTGCGCACCCGGGCGGCGGTCTGGGCCCGCACGGTGGTCAGGGCGCCCCCGGCGTGGTCGGCGGGCGCGAGCACGAAGTGGACGGGCACGGCCAGGGCCCCGGCGAGGCGGGCGAGGGTGGGGTCGAGCTGGCCCGGCGGCGCGAAGCCCCCCAGCAGGGCCAGGGCGTCGGGCGGGCCCGCAGCGGCGATCGATCGGGCGAGCGCGTCGACCGCGGGCGCATCCCAGAGGGGCGCGCCCGACCACAGCGCCAGTCGGCGGGGGCGGGGGTGTTCAGCAGCCATCGGTGCCGTCCATCGGTGGGCGCCCCTCGCCGGAGAGGGGCCCGCTGGCCCTCTACTCCGCCGTCCCCGTGCGGGCGATGCGGCGCCGCCAGGCCCGCCCTGCGGCCAGGGCCAGCAGCAGGGCCAGCCCCGCGACGGCGGCCCGCTGGCCCCAGATCCAGCCGTCGGGTCGGTAGTAGTGGTGGATCTCCCGGGCGCCGGCGGGCACCGGGATGCCCCTGAAGACGCCGCCGACCCGCAGCACCGGGGCGGGCGCCCCGTCGACCCGGGCGCGCCAGCCCGGTGCCCAGGCGTCGGCCACGACCACGAGGGCCGGGGCCGACGGGCGGTCGGCGGGGGCGAGGCGGAGGTCGAGGGCGGCGCCGCCGTGCTCGGTGAGCTGGACCGGGTGGACCGTGCCGCCCGCGGGGCCCGGCCCGAGGCCCTCGACCGGCGGCCGGGCCCGGGGGACCGCCGGCGCCCGCACGAGCGCCTGGAGGCCGGCGGTGGCGTCGGGCACGGCCTGCCAGCCCGTGGCCAGCCACGCCCGGGGCGCCGTGGCATCGAGCAGGTGCACGGCCACCGGCGCCGGGCCCACGTCGAGGGGCGCGAGGCCGGCGGTGGGATCGGCGGCCCCCTCGTCTCGGGCCTCGGGGGCCGTGACCAGGGCCCGCACCGCGGCGAAGTCGAGCAGGGAGCGGGGGGGCAGCCGCTCGACCGGGTACCACGGGCCCCGCGGCGGCGAGGCCAGGGCGGCCATGAGCCGGTGGGTGGTGGCCGAGACGGGCAGATCGTAGCCGCGCAGGTCGCGGAGCCCGGCGAGGGCGCCCGTGTTGGGCTGCAGCATCCAGCCGAGGCCCAGCACCCGGCCCGGCCCGGCGGGCCCCGTCGAGACCGCCGCCCGCAGCGCCGTCGTCCAGGGGGCGGGGGCGGGCTGGTGCGCCTCGGCCGGCAGGCTGCCCTGGTCGTGCCAGCGTGCGTGGATGCCCGTGGCGACGACCGCGACCAGGGCGAGGGCGGGCAGCCGGCGGCCGGGCAGGGCCGCGATGCCGAAGCCCGCCGCGAGGCAGAGCAGCCAGGCCCCGAGGCTCGCGAGGCGGCCGTGGGCGAAGGGACCCGGCAGCCCCACCAGCGACGCGAGCACGAGCAGCGCAAAGGCCCCCCAGAGGCCCCGGGCGATCCGGTGGCGGCGGGCCCCCCAGAGGGCCAGGGCGAGGGTCGCGAGGCCCGGGTGGAGCTGGCCGTCGGCCCACGCGCCCGGGCCGCGGTGGCCCGTGGTGGCCGGGTGGCCCCAGGCCCCGGGCCAGAGCAGATCCGCGAGCTGGGCCGGCGCGAGCCGACCCCCGATGCGTGCCCCGAAGGTGGTGGACTGCAGGCCATTCTCGGCGATGGGCAAGAGCAGCGGGGCCGCCAGCAGCCCCCCGGCCAGGGCCCCCAGCAGCAGCACGGGCGCCCGGGCCCGCAGCAGACCCCAGCCCAGGGCGATGCCGAGGGCGTGGACCAGGGTGCCCGGGTGGCCGCCGCCACAGAGCCCGGCCACGGCGAGGGCCAGGGCGACCGGGTGGCGCCGCTCGACGGCCAGCAGCACCCAGGGCAGCCACACCAGCGTGCTCGCGTGGGGGTGGAGCAGCCAGACCGAGAGGTAGGGGCTGGCCAGGCTCGCGAGGCCGGCGCCGAGGGCGGCGAGGGGGCCCAGGCCGAGCTGGGCGGCGAGGGCGAGGCTGCCGGCGCCGAAGGCCAGCAGCAGCCCGGCGACGCCGAGGTCTTGGGCCAGGGCGGGGTGGTCCGGGAGCAGGGCCTTGAGCCAGGTCACCGGCGCGCCCGGCCGGGACTGGGCATCGGCCAGCAGGGGGGCCCCGCCGTAGATGTCGGGGTTCCAGAGGGGGGCCTGGCCCGCGCGCAGGGCGGCCACCGTCTGGCGGTCGAGGGCGGCGAGCTGGAGGGCCGGATCGCTGAGCTGGGGGTGGCGCACCCGGCCGCCGGGCGCGGTCTGGAAGGCGGGGTGGACCGTCAGGTGGTCG
>CAXQUZ010000649.1:0-2645 GCA_964226865.1 Myxococcota bacterium
TCGGGGCCGTCGTCGGTGCGGTCGTCCGGGTCGTCGCGCAGGTCGGCCTCGTTGACGCCGTACCAGTGCACCTCGTTGATGACCCTGGAGCTTGTTGCGCAGGTAGACGATGCCCGAGACCGCCTTCTTGAGCTCGCGGTGCTTCTTGATGCGCTCGTCGATCGCAGCCTCGTAGACGGCCTCGGGGTTGCGGTTCTCGATGTCGGAGATCCAGAGGCCGAGGAAGCCCTTCCAGACCTGGCTGAGACGTTCAAAGAAGCCCATGGAATCACGCTCCGTAGGTGGCCGTCACGGGAGAGGACGCAGAAGCTCGTCGGCCGTGCGTCGGGGTGGGGAGTAAACGCCGGGGGTGGGGTTCGCAAGCGCGCGGGGCGGTGCATGAGCGGCGGGGTCGACGGCGTTACGCCCTGGTCCCGGCTTCATTGCACCCCCGATCCCGAGCCCGGGACCGCGGGGGGGCCGTCCCTGTGGAGCCCGAACGGAGCGTCCATGGCCCACGCCCTCCACAGCACCGCCCTGGTGGCCGCCATTCCGGTTCTCTGGTCCCTGGCAGGCGCCGCCGCCGCGGCCCCCACGGCCCGGGCCGGCCGCGACTTTCTCGCCTACCCGGGCGAGGTGGTCACGCTCGACGGCACGGCCAGCGAAGAGACCGACGGGGCCGCCTGGCGCTGGGTGCAGATCGGGGGGCCCACCGTGGCGCTGCGGGACGGCGACGGTCCCCGGCCCCGCTTCACCCTGCCCGCCCCCGGCCGCTACAGCTTCGAGCTGGTGCTGCGGGCGGGCGAGACCGCCTCGGCCCCCGACGTGGTCGAGGTGATCGCCGTCGATCCCGGGGCGGGCGACCGCCTGCGCGAGACCGAGGGCTGTGCCACGGCCGCCGGGGGGCCGGGCACCGGGCTGGCGGCGCTCGCGGCCCTGGGCCTCGCCGGGCTCGTGGGCCGCCGGCGGCAGGCATGAGCCGCTCCCGCGGGCCCGGCAGCGCCCTGTGCCGCAGCTGCGGCCGCCTCGTGTCGATCGGGGCCGCCCAGTGCATCCACTGTGGCGCCGCCCGTCCGACCCTCGGCCACGACAACCCCGTGCTCAAGGCCCTCGCCGGCCTCGACCCCACGGCCGTGCTCATGGGCGTCTGCGGGCTCATGTATGCCGGCGCCATCGGTGTCACGGCCCTGACCGCCCCTGAGGTGCTCACCCACCCCCGCAGCTGGTTCGGCATCCTGAGCCCGAGCAGCGGCGCCCTCGTGACCCTCGGCGCCACCAGCGGCCCCCACATGTGGTCCGGCATGGTCTGGACCCTGCTCACCGCCAGCTACCAGCACGGCAGCCTGCTCCACATCGGCTTCAACCTCTGGTTCCTGCGCGATCTGGGCCGCCTCACGACCAACATCTACGGCCCGGCCCGCTTCTTCGTGTTGTTCTCGCTGGCCGGCGTCGGTGGCTTCCTGCTGAGCAACCTCGCCAGCGGGGCCCTCACCATCGGGGCCTCCTGCAGCGCCTTCGGCATGATGGGCGCGCTCGCCGTCTTCGGCTGGCGCCGGGGCGGCACGGCCGGCAAGCAGATCCAGAACTTCATGCTGCGCTGGGTGTTTCTGAACGTGCTCTTCACGGCCGGGCTCGGTGGGGTGAACCACTGGGGCCACGCCGGCGGCTTCCTCAGCGGCGCCGCCCTCGCCTTCGTGCTGCCTGCCCACGAGGGCCAGCGCGAGGGCACCGGGGTCAAGCTCGCCGCGGGGGCGCTGGGCCTGCTGACCGTGCTCGGCATCCTCGCCTCGGTCGGCTGGACCCTGCTCGAGCTCGGGCGCTGAAGGCGGACGCCCGCCCGGCGGTCCCGAGAGCGGGCGCCGGGCGGGCGGGCAGGCAGCGGGGCCCCCCTCGGCTCAGGGGCAGCCGTCGTTGACCGCGTTCGGCGTGCCGTAGTCGAGGCCCGGTCCCCAGCGGGTCGAGCCGACACACCAGTTGGCCACGTCGTTGTTGTCGGCCGCGTAGGTGCCGCTGCCCGTGTCGTAGTCGAGCTCGACCGACTTGCCGTTCACGACCAGGGCGTTCCAGGCGCCCGTCGTCGAGAAGTCGTACTCGACCAGGTCGACCTCGACCGTGACCAGGGCCGTCGGGTCGTCGTACTCGACGTAGATGTCGGAGGGCGAGGAGCTGGCGGTGTGGGCGATGGAGATCTTCGAGCCGTAGGACTCGAGCACGACCACGTCGCCGTTGAGGGCCGTGTCGGTGTTGCGGCCGAAGACCACGTGCTCGCCCGCCGCGATGCTGACGGGGCCGACGATGGTGTAGGGCGACACCCCCGACTCGCCGAGGTTCCAGAGCCCGGCGTCGAGCACGATGTCGAAGGCGTTCGGGTTGTAGAGCTCGACCCACTCCTCGGCCGTGTCGAGGCCCGAGGGATCCGGGATGAACTCGGTGATCTTGACGTACTCGCTGGCCGCCGTGATGACGCCGTCGTCGTCGTGGTAGCCGTTGCAGTCTTCGTCGATGCCGTCGAGGGTCTCGGAGGCCCCGGGGTTCACCGCGCCGTCGGTGTCGTCGCAGTCGGTGCTGTCGGCGACGTAGCCGGTGGGCATGGTGAAGTCGCCGTTGGTCGACAGCGGGTCGCCGTAGCCGTCTAGATCGGAAGAGCACACGTCTGAACTCCAGTC
>CAXQUZ010000650.1:0-7164 GCA_964226865.1 Myxococcota bacterium
ACTCGGCGTGGGCCTGGGGCGCGCGCACCTCGTAGCGCTGGACCCCGTCGCCCAGGTCGACCTGGACCAGCAGCCCGCGCTCGGTGAGGTCCGAGAGGTTGCGGTAGACCGTCGCCCGGTCCCAGCCCGGCCCGAGCACCGCCAGCAGCTCGGCGTGGCTGAGGGGGGCCGCGGCCCCGTCGAGGGCGGCCAGCACGGTGATCCGGGCCTTGGTCGCCCGGAAGCCCGCGGCGCGGATGCGGTCGCGGGGGGAGGTCGGGGGGGCAACAGGCTCGGGCGGCATCGGCGGTCCACGCCAGGGGGGTGCGGGGGATGACTATGCGCCGAGGGAGCGGGGCCGGCAAGCCGTCCGGGCGGAGGGGCCGCCCGGGGGCCTCAGTCCAGCAGGGCCAGCAGCTCCTCGCGGGTGATGCGGCCGGCGCGGTCGGCGTCGCCGAGGGCGGCATCGGCGAGGGCCCGCTTGCGGTCCTGGAGCGCGAGAATACGCTCCTCGACGGTCTCTTCGGCGACGAGGCGATAGACCATGACCGGCTTGTCCTGGCCGATGCGGTGGGCGCGGTCGGCGGCCTGCTCCTCGACGGCGGGGTTCCACCAGGGGTCGAGCAGGAACACGTGGTCGGCGGCCGTGAGGTTGAGGCCCGTGCCGCCGGCGCGGAGGCTGATGAGGAAGACGGGCGGCCCGTCGTCGCTCTGGAAGGCGTCCACCACCGACTTGCGGTCGCGGGTGGTGCCGTCGAGGCGCACGAAGGGGATGCCCGCCTCGCGCAGCACGGGCTCGACCCGGTCGAGCAGGCTCGTCCACTGGGAGAAGACCAGGGCCTTGTGGCCCTCGCTGACCACCTCGTCGAGGGTCTCGGCCAGCAGCTTCATCTTCGATGAGGTCTCGGCCTCGTGGCCGGGCACGAGGCCCGTGTGGCAGGCGGCCTGGCGCAGCCGGAGCAGGGCCTCGAGGGCCGCCAGCACGCTGTTGCCCTTGCCGAGCTGGGCGGCGATCTGTTCGCGGGTGGCGGCGCGCACGGCGTCGTAGACGTTGCGCTCGTCGCGGGAGAGGGTGCAGCGCAGCACCATGTCGGTGCGCGGCGGCAGCTCGGGGGCGACCTCCTCCTTCATGCGGCGGAGCAGGAAGGGGGCGATGCGCTCACGCAGCCGGCCGGCCACCCCGGGCTCGCCCAGCGAGATGGGCTTCTCGTAGCGCTCGCGGAAGTCGCGGCGGCCGCCCAGCAGGCCCCGGTTGGCGAAGTGGAGCTGGCTCCAGAGCTCTTCGAGGCGGTTCTCGACGGGGGTACCGGTCAGCGTCAGCCGGAAGTCGGCGTTGAGCTTGTAGGCCGACCGGGCCACCTGCGAGTCGGGGTTCTTGATGGCCTGGGCCTCGTCGAGGATGGCCACCTTCCACTGGATCTGGGAGAGGCGCTCGATGTCGCCACGGAGGATGCCGTAGGTGGTGAGCACCACGGCGTTCTCGTGGTTCAGCACCCGCTGGGGGCCGTGGTAGACACAGACGTCGAGGCTCGGGCGGAACCGGGCCGCCTCGCTGGCCCAGTTGTGGAGCACCGAGGTCGGGGCGACGACCAGGGCCGGCGCCTCGATGGCGCAGAGGGCCTGGAGGGTCTTGCCGAGGCCCATGTCGTCGGCGAGGATGCCGCCCATGCCCGTTTCGCGCAGGAAGTGGAGCCAGTCGACGCCCACCCGCTGGTAGTGGCGGAGCTCGGCGGTGAGGTCGGCGGGCAGGGTCGCCTTGGGGATGCCGTCGAAGTCGTCGATGAGCGCCCGCAGGCCCGAGAGCTGGGGCGGCGGGGGCTGGTCGAGGTCCTTCGCGAGGCGGGCGAGGTCGAAGAGGGCGTGGCGGGGCACCCGGCCCGCCTCGTCCCGGGAGGCGAGCAGGTCGGCGACGAGGTGGCCGTGCTGCTCGAGCCAGCCCGCCGGCAGGGGGGCCCAGCCCTCGGAGACGCGCACCATGCGCTCGCCGGCCAGCCAGGCCTCGACCATGCGCTCGGGATCGGCGCCGCCGAAGTCGAGGTCGAGGCGGTCGCCCTCGATGTGGACGGTGGGGGTGACGGGCTTGGCGCGCCTGAAGGCCGCGACCCCGTCGCCCGCGATCTCGCCGCGGTAGCCGTCGAGGGTGTCGACGAAGCGCACGGCGTTCTCGCCGGAGTAGGTGCGCTCGAGGCCCACGGGCAAGCCGAGCGAGTCGCTGGACTGCTGGCGCAGGCGGCGCTCGGCGGCCGGGTTCCGGATCGGCACGACGTCGCCGAAGATCTCGAGGTCTTCGCGCTCGACCTTGGCGGTCGGGGGCTCGCCGTAGACGATGATGGGCTTGACGATGAGGCTGTCGCCCTTGGCCTTGGTCTCGAGCAGCAGCCGGGGCTTGCTCTCGAGCGAGTCGGGCAGCCGCTTGGTGCGGATGAGCACCGGGATGCGCGAGCGCAGGGCGGGAATGGACTCGGCGACGAGCTTGTGGACGTCGTCCACGCCGTACTGGATGCCCCGGGTCAGGGCCTGGCGCTGCTCGACGTTGAGGTCGCCGCGGCCGATGGGGCGGAGCTGGCCGCCACACATCACGACGCCGTTGCGGAAGATCTCGGTGATGCCCGGGTCGCGCACCAGCCGCACCCGGAAGCCCTGGGCGTTGCGCGGATCGGGGTCGTCGTCGACGAGGCCGTGGGGCACGACCGGCTCACCGCTCACGTCCACCCGCTCGCCGTCGAGGGTGACATCCCGGGCGAGCTGGACCGCGAAGAGCAGCCGCGAGACCACGTTGCGGGGGATGACCCCGCCCCAGCGGTTGCGGTAGATCTCCTCGATGGTGTGGTCGACCTCGGTCGACAGCACGAGGGGACCGTCGCTGCGGCCGATGAGGTTGCCCACGAGGGGGTGGTCTTCGCCCAGGCGCACGAGGCAGCGGTCGAGGCGCAGGCCCTTCGGGTCGCGGGTCAGTCGGTAGCCCACCGTCGACGAGGCGGGCTTGGGCCCCTCGTCCGGCACGGCGCCGTCCGGCCGCTCGCCGCCCTCGGGCAGGGCCTGGGGGCCGCGCCGCTTGCGCACCTGGGACAGGGTGATGGCCGCCGCCGCGATGTGGGGGCAGGTCTCCTCGTCGATGGCGCAGTCGCAAGACCAGTCCTCGTCCCCCGTCCAGATGTGGACGGTGAAGGGCAGGCGGGCCGTGGGCTCGGCCACCCGCAGGATGATCTCTTCGCCCTGGTTGTCGGGCGTGGACTGGACGCCGACGACGACACCCTGGCGTGCGAGCTTGACACCCCGGGCCCAGTAGGCCCGCGGCGTGTCACTTCGGAGTTGGTCGAACCATGACATGACCCGCGGCTCTAACGGCCTGCGACGGGGCTGACCATGGCACCCACGCAAGGCCCGGTTGCGTGCCGGTGGTCCTTCGGGCGGCACGAGAGTGTTGATCAACAGGGGGTTGTCGGTGGGGCGTGGTCCCGTCGGAGGGGCGCGGAGCCCCGGCGGTGGCCCTGGCCCGTGTTGTCGTGCTCGCGGGCACTCTGGGGCGGCGGTCACGGGCGTGTGGAGGAATCTGGACGGCGCCGGTCGCGGGCGGCCTTGCCTGTCGGGTCGGGTCGGCCTGTGCTATGTGCATACCGTATGCAGAGGTGTGAACATGACGACAGCACAGGCCCGAGAGGACGTCGACGCGGTGGTGATCGGGGCCGGCTTCGGCGGGATCGGCGCCGCCCTGGGCCTCGCCCGCCGGGGGGCACGGGTGCTGCTCTGCGAGAAGCTGCGCTACCCGGGCGGCTGTGCCTCGACCTTCACCCGGGGCGGCGTGCAGTACGAGACCGGCGCCACCCTGTTCAGCGGCTTCGCCGAGGGCCAGCTCGTCCACCGCCTGCTCCGGGAGCTGGGCCTGGCCGATCGGGTGGTCGTCGACATCCTCGACCCCGTGCTCACCCTGCGGGCGCCGGGCCTCGAGCTGGCCGTGCCGCCCCACCGCGAGGCCGCCATCGATCGCCTCTGTGCCCTGCCCGGGGCGCCGGCGGACCGGCTGCGGGCCTTCTTCGCCACCCAGCGCGCCGTGGCCGACGCCCTCTGGCCGGTCTTCGACGACCCCGACCGGGTGGTGCCCGGGCTCGGTGCCCTGGGCTGGCACCTCGGCCGCCTCGCCCGGTACCCGGCGGTGGCCCGCTGGATCGGCCGCCCCCTCCGGGCCGTGCTCGACCACCACGACCTGCTCCACTGGGCGCCGCTGCGCACCTACCTCGACGCCCTCTGCCAGATCACGGTCCAGGCCGGGGTGGACGAGGCCGAGGCGCCCTTCGCCCTGTCGGCCATGGACTACCCCTTCCGGGGCACGGGCCACGTCCGCGGCGGCATCGGAGAGCTCGCCCACGCCCTCTGCGACGGGGTGGCGGCGCTCGGGGGCACGGTGCGCATGGCCAGCGGGGTGCGGCGGCTCGCGCGCACGGACGGGGGCTGGGAGCTCCACCTGCGCCGCCAGCGGGTGCGGGCGCCGGTGGTCGTCGCCAACCTGCTGCCCCAGGCCCTCGACGGGCTGCTCGGCGGGCCGCCCCTGCCGGCCCTGGCGGCGCGCGGGGCGGCGGTGGCCGAGGGCTGGGGCGCGGCCATGCTCTACCTCCAGCTCGACGCCGCGGCCGTGCCCCACCCCCACGCGTTCCACGTGGAACTGGTCCAGGATCCGGGCCGGCCCTTCATCGCCGGCAACCACCTCTTCTGCTCGGTCAGCGACGCCCGCGAGGCGCGCAGCCCTGACGGCCACCGCACGGCCACGGTCTCCACCCACGTGGACCTCGCGGCCCTCCGGGCGGTGGGGCCCGAGGGCCAGGGGCCCGCCATCGCGGCCATCCAGGCGCGCATGCGGGCGGGTCTCGCGGCGCTGGCCCCCGAGCTGTGGGGGGCGCGGGTCCACGAGCTCACCGCCTCGCCCCGCACCTGGGCGCGCTTCACGGGGCGTCCCGAGGGGCTGGTCGGCGGGGTGCCCCGGCGGGCGGGGCTCCACAACTACCAGGGGCTCTGGCCGGCGCCGGTGCTGCCGGGGCTCTGGATGGTGGGCGACAGCGGCTTCCCGGGCCAGAGCACCCTCGCCACCCTCGTGGGCGGGCTGCGGGTGGGGCGGCTGGCGGGCTGAGCTCAGGCGCCGGAATCGGCCAGCGCCGGCCCGCGGCTCAGGGCCTCGGCAAGCTCGAGAATATCGCGCTTGAGGTCGTCTTGGGGCGGTGCGAAGCCCATCAGCTCCGACATCCAGAGGCCGTCGGCCACGAGGCGCAGCAGGGTCACCCCCGCCGGAGAGAGGCCCGAGCGCGCGACCAGCTCGGCCTGCCAGCGGCGGTAGCGCTCTTGGAAGGGGACGAGCAGGTCGCGGTTGCTGGCGACAGCGGCCAGCAGCCCGGCGGCGGCCTCGGCCCCCTCCTCGTCGGCGGTGGCCCGGAGCCAGGCCCGGACCAGGGCGCCCGGCCCCCCGTCGCCCGCGGCCAGGGCGGCGGCCTCGAGCTCCCGGAGCCGCTGGTCGAACTGGCCGAAGCGCCGGTCGAGCATCGCCGAGATGAGCTGGTCCTTCGAGCCGTAGTGGTAGAGCAGCCCGCCCTTCGAGATGCCCGCCTCGTCGGCGATGCCCTCGAGGGTGAGGCGCGCGGCCCCCTCGCGCTCGACCAGGCGCTCGGCGGCGTCGAGGATGGCGGCCCGGGTGCGGGCGCTGCGGGTGGTCATGGGGGCACCGCGGCGAGGGAGCGGGCGGCCTAACGCGGGGGCCGGCCGGGGGGCGGTGGCGGGTCTCGACCCGGCTGCCGCAGAATGGATGCAGAACCGTGACCCGAGACCTTGGGAACGGGCCGCGGGATGGACTACCCTCTCGGCCCCGCCCGCTGAAGCGACCGCTGGAGCCCCCTGCCGACGTGCCCTCTTCTCCCCGCCACACCTTCGTTCTCAGCGATGTCCACGTCGCCGACGGCGAGGCGCCCGATCCGCGGCGCCCCCTGTGGCGGCGCTACAAGGACCCGGTCCACTTCATCGACGAGAGCTTCGCGCGCTTCCTCGACCACGCCCGGGCCCTGAGCGGCGGTGCCGACCAGGCCGAGCTCGTGCTCAACGGCGACATCTTCGACTTCGACTGTGTCGTGGCCATCCCCGCGTCGCCCCCCTTCGCGGTCGGCTGGCTCGAGCGGGCCCGGGGCCTCGAGCCCGAGGAACCCAAGGCTGTCTGGAAGCTCGGCCGCATCCTCGACGACCACCCCCGGCTGCTCGCCGAGCTGCGGCGCTGGCTGGTCGAGGGCGGCGACGTGGTCTACATCGTGGGCAACCACGACCTCGAGATGCACTGGCCGGCCGCCCAGGAGCTGCTGCGCAGCGCCCTCGACCTGCCGGCAGACTGTGCCGGCGAGCTGCGCTTCTGCGCCTTCTTCACCATCTCGGGCGGCGACACCCTCATCACCCACGGCAACCAGCTCGACCCCTACTGCCTCTGCCACGACCCGCTCCACCCCTTCGTCGAGGCCCGGGGGCGGCTGCGGGTGCGGCTGCCCTTCGGCGATCTCGCGGGCAAGTACCTGTCGAACGGCATCGGCTGGTTCAACCCCCACGTCGAGAGCACCTACGTCAAGAGCCTGCCGGAGTGGGTCTGGTTCTTCTACAAGCAGGTCATGCGCCAGCAGCCCTTCATCGTCTGGACCTGGCTGTGGTCCTCGGTGGCGGCGCTGTGGGTCTCGCTGGCCGAGGGCTTCCGCCCGGCCCTGCGCGATCCCCTGAGTCTCGAGGAGCGGGTGGCCGAGGTGGCCGAGGCGGCCCGCACGACCCCGGGCGTGGTGCGCGCCCTCCAGCAGGTCCGGGCCCACCCGGCGGTGTTCCGGCCCCTCAAGGTCATGCGCGAGCTGTGGCTCGACCGGGCCTTCCTGCTGCTGGCCATCACGGTGGTCAGCATCGAGGCGGTCTCGACCCTCCACCTCTTCGCCGGGGTCAGCGGCTGGTGGGCCGTCGTGCTCTTCGCCCTGCTGCTGCCGCCCTTCGTCTTCTACGCCGCCAGCGTCGACTCGGACGTGGCCGAGGTGGGCCGCAACATCCACCGGCGGCTGCCCCTGCTCGCCCGCATCACCCACACCGACAAGGTCGTGATGGGCCACACCCACGAGGCCCTCCACCACAAGGTCGGCGCCGTCCAGTACGCCAACACGGGCCAGATCGGAAGAGCGTCGTGTAGGG
>CAXQUZ010000651.1:0-3615 GCA_964226865.1 Myxococcota bacterium
TCGCGGACCGCTTCGCCGGAGGCCCGATGGCCCGCCCTGTCCAGATCTCGCTGTTTCGCCTGCCCCGTGGCCTCTCCGCCGCGGCCCTCGGGCTGGTCCTCCCCTCGGTGGCCTTCGCCCAGGACGACGACTTCGACCTCTACGAAGAGGAAGACGAGTCCGAAGAGCCGGCGCCGGCCCCCATCAAGGAGTCCGGTGAGCTCGACGAGGGCGACCCGGAGGACGACGACGGCTGGATGGCCCCCGCCACCGAGGGCGAGCCGCGCGAGCTCAAGTTCGACGACGAGTTCGAGGACGACGAAGAGACCACGGCCGGCCAGGGCCCGGGCGAAGACACCGCCCGGATCTACCGCGCCTCTCTCGAGGAGTTCAGCGAGCTGGCCCCCGACGAAGAGGCCCTCGCCTGGGAGCGCTACCTCCAGAAGTACCCGAGCTCGCTGTTCCGCCAGCGCATCGAGGCGCGGATGGACGAGCTCAACCAGGAGATGTACGACACCTACATCGAAGACAGCATCCGCACGACCGATGCGGGCCGCTCCGAGCTCGGCTTCACCCAGCCCATGCACCTCGAGAGCATCGACCCCCGCAGCAAGATCCGCGCGGGCTTCGAGTGGGGCTACCCCGACTGGGTGAACCTCATGGCCGACCTCGAGTACCAGCTCAAGCGCGAGTGGTCGGTCCACGGCGGCGTGCGCCAGCGCTACACCGGCTACAACATCGAGCTGGGCACGAAGTACGCCTTCGTGAAGTCGGCCCGCACGGGCCTGCTGGTCACGGGCATCGGCGACTTCCGGCTCAACACCAACCCGGCCCACCCGGCCCTGCGGCCCCAGGTCGGCGTGGGCAAGCGCTTCCGCATGGGCGACCAGTTCCTCGATGCCATGGTCCAGGCCGGCTCGGATCTGGCCATCATGAACATCGACGGCAGCACGGGCATCTCGCCCCGGCTGGTCGGCGGCGCGAACCTCTCCTTCGCCGCGAACGAAGAGATCCGCATCTACCTCGAGACCTCCTCCTACATGAAGGACCTCGGCCACGACCAGATCGAGTCCTTCCGCTTCAACCAGATCGGCTTCGGCATCCGCTACGTGAAGCGCAAGTCGAAGAACAAGGAGAAGCTGGACGTGGGCGTGGGTGCCGCAGCGCCCTACACCATCAACTACTGGCGCTACCACTTCGGTGAGGTGGCCGCCGACGTCAACTACTACCTGGGCCAGTAGGTCCTCTCGGACGGACGCATGGGGACCCAGGTCTCGCCGCCTCTGCCGGACACCATGTGGGCCCTGACCTTCGACCGCTCCCGCGAGTCGTGGGCGGGCTCGACCGGTCTCGTCAAGGAGCGGGTGCCGACGCCCCGCCTCGACGATCCCCGGGGGGCTGACCGCTCCCATGTCGTCATCCGGGTCAAGTACGCGGGCTTCTGTGGCTCGGACCGCGGCATCTGGTGGCGCAAGGCCTTCGGCGACATGATCGACCGCAGCCTCGACGAAGAGGGCCAGGACCGCCGGGTGGTCGGCCACGAGCTGCTCGGCGAGATCGTCGCCGTCGGCAGCCGGGTCGAAGAGAAGTACGGCTACCGCCCGGGCCAGATCGTCTCGACCGAGAGCCACATCGTCTGCGGGGTCTGCCACCAGTGCCGGGTGGGCGATCTGCACGTCTGCGCCGACGACCGCATCATCGGCATCTCCCGGGACGGCTGCTTCGCCGAGTACGTGAAGCTGCCGGCCAAGGCGCTCTGGCCCACCGACCTCGGCCTCATCCGCGCCGAGGTGGCCGCCGTCCAGGAGCCCTTCGGCAACGCCGTGCACGCCTGCCAGGCCACCGAGCTGCGGGGCAAGACCGTCGCCGTCATCGGCTGCGGGACCATCGGGCTCTTCGCCATCCTCATCGCCCGGGGCATGGGCGCCCGGCGCATCATCGGCGTCGAGGTCGATCCGCGCCACGCCGAGCTCGCCCGCCAGCTGGGCTGTGACGATGTCTTCTCGCCGGCCATGCCCCCGGCCGAGACCCCCTGGGCCAGCGACCCGGAGCTCGTGGCCGCCGTGCGCGCGGCCACCGACGGCGACGGCCCGGACGTGGTCTTCGAGATGGCCGGCTTCAACAGCGCCCTGAACAACGCGCTCAAGATGGTGCGCCGGGGCGGCCACGTGGTGCTCTTCGGCGTCAAGAACGGCGACGCCCGCATCGAGGACTACCACCGGGTCATCATGAACGGCCTCCAGCTCCACGGGGTGGTGGGCCGCCAGATCTTCGGCACCTGGGACATGACCCGGGCCCTGCTCGAGACGCGGATGAACGGCATCCAAGACGCCGTCTGGGAGACCATTCTCAACGGCGGCCGCGGCACGGTGGTCGGCATCGAGCACTGGGACAAGGACGCCTTCGAGCAGATGATCCGCACGAACCCGAAGGTGCTCATCCGCTTCGCGGGCTGACCGCCGGGACCGGCCGCAGGGCGCCCCACTGGAGCAGCAGCGCCTCCAGGGCCGCCATGCGCACGGGCTTGGTGAGGTGGTCGTCCATGCCTGCCGCGAGGCAGCGGGCCCGGTCCTCGGGCATGGCGTTGGCCGTGACGCCGATGACGGGCAGCTCACAGCCCTCGGCGCGCAGGGCCCGGGTGGCGGCGAGGCCGTCCATCACGGGCATCTGGCAGTCCATCAGCACCAGGTCCCAGCCGCCCTCGGCCGCCCGCGCGACGGCCGCGGCGCCGTCGGCCACCCGCTCCCACGCGACGCCGAGCCGGTCGAGCATGTGGCCCAGCACCGTGGCGTTCACGTCGACGTCCTCGGCCACCAGCACCCGGCCGCCCTCGGTCTCCGGGGCGGGGGCCTCGGCAGCGGGGCCGGCGGTGGCCGCGGCGGGGGGCCCACAGGCCGGCAGCCCGAGCTCGACCCAGAAGGTGGCGCCGGCGCCGGGGGCCGAGTCGACGCCCGCCGCGCCGTCCATGGCCCGGGCGAGGCCGGCCACGATGGCGAGGCCCAGCCCCGTGCCGCCGTGCTGGCGGCGCAGCGTGCCGTCGAGCTGGGTGAAGGGGGTGAAGCGGCGGGCCTGGTCGGCGGGGGCGATGCCGGGGCCCGTGTCTTCGACCTCGACCCGCAGCCGGTCGGGGGCCGGGGCCGACAGCCGCAGGGTGACGTGGCCCGCGGCGGTGAACTTGACCGCGTTGCCCGCGAGGTTGAGCAGGATCTGGCGGAAGCGCACCCCGTCCCCACAGACCCAGGCGGGCACCTCCGGGGCCACCGCGAGGCGCAGCGCGAGGCCGGCCGCCCGGGGATCGCCCCGCAGCAGCGCCCGGACCTCGTCGGCGGCGGTGGCGGGGGAGAAGGGGGCGGCGACGAGGCGCATGCCGCCGGCCTGGAGCCGGGAGAGGTCGAGGGTGTCGTTGATGACCCGCAGCAGCAGCTGGCCGGAGCTGGTCACGGTGGCGAGCATCTCGCGCTGCTGGGCATCGAGCGCGGTCGCCGCCAGCAGCTCGGCCATGCCCAGCACGCCGTTGAGCGGGGTGCGGATCTCGTGGCTCATGGTCGCCAGGAAGCTGGTCTTGAGCTGCTCGGCCAGATCGGAAGAGACACGTCTGAACTCCAGTCACCGCATGCTAGCGCGTATGCCGTCTTC
>CAXQUZ010000652.1:0-16891 GCA_964226865.1 Myxococcota bacterium
GGCCATCAGGGCAAGCTGGCCCGCGAAGCGCTCCGCGACGTGCTGCGCATGCACGGCCGCGCCCGCCACGACCCGCACCCGTCCGTCCGGGTCCACCCCGTCGAGGCGCAGCGGCTTGACCATGATGTCGAACTGAAGGCCCATCTGCCGGCGCACCAGCTCGCCCTGCACCCGCCAGCCCTCGGGATCGCCCGGGGGATGCCCCACCCGCACCTCGGTCCAGGGCAGGTCGAGGCGGCCGCTGGCGCGGGTGGGCGGGACGGGGGCCACGGGTGTCTCCCGGGCCTCCGCGGCCGCCAGCGCCGCCCGGGCGGCCTCCCGGTGGGCCGGCACCTTCACGAGGCTCAGCAGCCGCAGGGCGCCCGTCTTGCCGCCGGTCCGGGGCCGGGGCAGCCGCCCCTCCCGGTCGGCCTGGGCCAGCCCCGCGAGCAGCCGGGCCCACTCCGCCGGCGCGGGCCGACCGAGGCCCACCCACTCCCGAAGGACCGGCCGGCAGAGGAACTTGCCCGTCTCGGTCCAGACCCCCGGCTCGCGCCCGGCACGGTGGGCCGCCCGCACGAGCCGCCCGACCACGTCCGGCGCCGCCCCGGCCGACTTCGCCGCCCGGCTCGTGCGGGTCCACAGGGGCAGTGCCCCCGTCCCGTCCGCCCCATCGGGGCCCTCACCCCGGTCGGAATCCGCGGCCGCCGGTGCCAAGACCTCCGCGGCCTTCGATCCCGGTGCCGCCGATCCCGGCGCCACCCGGCCCACGACCGTGTCCAGCGCCGCATCCGCCGCCATCGCCGCCGCCGCCCGGCGCTCTCTCAGCCGGTCCATCAGGTCGCGCACGACCTTCTTCCCTTCGGCCGCCAGCTCTTCCATGCGCGCGGCCACGAGCTGGTACTCGTTGCGGTGGGGCCGGCAGTCCCGCCGGATCACGACCCCCAGCGCCTCGAGGCGCCGCAGCCGCCGCTGGACCGTGCGCTCGCTGCAGCTGCAGTGCGCGGCGAGCTCGGCGATGCTCACCCCCTTCGGCCCGCCCCGCAGCGCGTCGCCCGGCCGCTTCGGCCAGCGCCAGGTCTCGCTGTCGACCCGCAACATCAGGGCCATCAGGACCGCCTTCTCCAGCGGATCCAGCACCATCCTCGCGATCCAGGCGTAGCCCCAGAAGGGCTTGGGGGTCGCGCCCACCGCCGCGGCGGCATCCGGGTGGCGGGGCACCTTGCCTCCGCCCCAGAAGTCGCACAGCTTGCCCGTCTTCGACAGGCGGCGGACGTAGCCCGGGGCGGGCTCGGTGGGCATGGCGAGGGCGGCGGTCACGCGGAGGCGCCCCGGGCGAGGTCGAGGTGGCCGCGCAGCACCGACTCCGCGTGCTGCATCGTCCGCCGGTAGGTGCTCGGGGCGAGCCCCGCGACCGCCGCGCGGGTGGTCAGCGCCTTGTCGGCCATCTCGGGCGACAGCTCGAGCCGCACCACCCGCCGCAGCGAGCCCGGCAGCGCCGCCACGGCGGCCTCGAGGTCTTCGATGCGCTCCAGGGTCCGCTTGCGCTCGAGAGCCCCGGCGGGCCCCTCGTCCTCGGCGACCCACACCTCGCTCTCGGGGTGGGGCAGGGCCACCTGGCGCGGCCGCGGGCCCCGGTGCTGGCGACAGACCCGCACCCCGGCCTCCTGGCCCGCCACCTGGCGGCAGGCCTCGAGCGCCGCGGTGTGCAGCGTGCCGAGAATGTGGGCGACGACCGAGCCCCGGGCGGGATCGTGCCCGGCGCGCACCCGCCCCATCAGCACGATCCACGCCTCCTGCACCACGTCGTCTTCCGGCAGCCCCGACTTGTTGACGCGCCGCACAGCGCAGCGGAGCGCCAGCTCCACCTCGTCGCTCGCCATGGCCGCGGCCAGCTCGCCCTCGACGTCGACCGCAAGGTCAAGCGCCAGAAGGCCCTGGCTCGGCAGGTAGTCCTCAGATTCCACGTCATCTCCCGGGGGTGCCGTTCATCTCCACTGGGCAGATCGAAGCCCGAACAAACCGTCACGATTTGTCGGGACTGCGGCTGCGCTACGCGGGAACACCGTGCGTGTCAGTGTTCTCGGGCTCCTCCAGCTCGGGCGAGAACTCGACCCAGTGCCCAGGCTCGAGCACCCCATCGAAGATCGAGCCGAAGCGGCGACAGGCGGCGGCCGGGCCCTCGAGGGCCAGATCTGCCAAGGCATGGGCCGCGGCGAGCAGGGTCTTCTGGGTGCCGTGCCACGGATCGGGCCGGCCCGCCGCGTGCCAGCGCAGGGCGGAGTGGGCGGCGTCGAAGGTGGCCTCGATGGCGTCCTCGAAGTCGTCGAGGAAGGCGTCGGCGACCGCGCCGGGCGACGGGGCCGTCGGCGGCGGGGCGGGGGCCAGGGGCGCCTCGACGGTGGGCTGGTCCTCGAGGTCGAGGGCGATGGTGGTGGGCTCGTCGTGGAGGAGGGGCGAGGGGCGGGGCTCGGGAATCATGGGGTCTCCAGGAGGGGATGCCGGGGGGCGGCGGGGGTCAGGGGGTGGGCGGCGCGGCCTCGCTGGGCAGCGTCCAGTCGTCGTGGTCGGGGGCGCCCGGGGGCGGCGCCAGGGGCCGCTCGCAGGCCTGGGGGCCCTGGGTGTCGCCCGCTCCCGCCGCCGCTGCGGCCGCCGCGGCCTCCAGCGCGACCCGGGTCGGGTCCATCAACAGCAGCAGCAGTGCCTGCTCCTCGGCG
Organism: Myxococcota bacterium; assembly: GCA_964226865.1. Taxonomy (GTDB): domain Bacteria; phylum Myxococcota_A; class UBA796; order UBA796; family UBA2385; genus CAXQUZ01. Next base: position 2,697 of record CAXQUZ010000652.1, read on the forward strand.
AGCACGGGGCGCGTCTCGCCGTCCTCGACCGGGGCGGGCAGCCAGTGCAGCCGCCGGGCGAGCCAGTCCACACAGGCCACGTCCTCCCCGCAGCCCAGCGGCGCCCGGCCCTCCACCACCCAGAGCTGGGCCCGCTGGAGCAGCTCCTCGGCCAGCCAGCGCTCCGAGAGGTCGAGGGCGAAGGGGCCGCGGTCCTCGTCCCACGACATGAGCCGCGCCATCACCAGCTCGTGCAGCTCGGCCCAGTCGTTCGCGATGCCGAAGGCGGGGCTCCGCAGGGCGGCGGCGTCCCGCACCATCGGCGCAAGGTGGGCCGCGAAGAGGTGGGCGCCGGCCTCCGGAGACATCCCCCCCCAGGGCAGGTCGACGTGGGACCGGACCACGGGCACCAGCGCGTGGCGAATCCGCGCCTCGAGGTCGCCAGCCAGGTCGAAGCTCGGCGCCGTGCGGATCTCCGCGACGAGCCGCAGCACGTCCGAGAAGGCCGCGCCCGCGCCCGTGTCGGGCAGCGCCTCCACCGGGTGGCCCGCGTCCTGCCAGTGGTCGAAGGCCCTGCCGGCGTTGCGCAGCTCGTCGAAGAGCACCTCGAGGTCGAGGGCCAAGCTCACCTCCGGCCCGAACCCGGCCCTGCCGGTCCGCCCCTCCTCGCTGCCCGCACCGACCGCCCCCTCGGGCGCCTCTTCCGTCGTCGTCATGTCGAACTCCCCTGCGGCCGCGGCCGCGCGATGGCCACGCTCAGGACGGGCGCAGCAGGTGGGTCTGGGCCTTGCGGCACAGCTCTTCGAGCGAACGGAGCCGCCGCACCAGCGCCGTCCGGGCCTCGGCCCCCGCCGGCGGCTGCACCAGCTCGCTCGCCAGCCGGGCCGCCTCTCCGGCGAGGCCCGCCAACAGCTCGATCCGCAGCTCGCCCGTGTCGCCCTCGAAGGCCGGGCCACCGCCGCTCTCGTCGACCGCGATCTCGAGGCCGACCACCCGGCCCGCCTCGACCAGGGGCGCTTGCCCCCAGCGCTCGACCAGGTGCAGCGCGTCGCAGATCGACAGCCGTCGGTCGCCCTTGAGCCACCGCGACACGATGGAGCGGTCGATGCCGATGCGCCGGCCCACGGCCTGCTGGGTCACGCCCGGGGTGTCGAGCAGGGCGCGCATGAAGGCGTGCTGGACGGGATCGGTCATCGCTGGCCCCGGCCGGCCTCGAGATCTGCCGCCAGCTCCGCGAGGCCGGGCACCGTCCGCACCAGCCGCCAGAGCCCCCGCCGCGCCCCGAGCGCCGCGCAGCAGGCGCCGAGGCCCACGACCGACAGGAGCATCGCCAGGAAGCTCGCGCGGTCGGCCGCGGCCGCGGTGAACACGCCGCTCGCGGTGGCGATCGAGGTCACGGCCTGCCCAAAGAGCACGGCGAGGAACAGCATCCACGCGGCCGCGAGCTGGCCCTCCCGCAGCTCCGCCACCCGCCGCAGCAGGTACCGCCACTCCCGACGCACCCGGCGCGACTCCCGGGCAAGCTGGCGCTCGACGCCGCTCATCGTCCCGCCACCTTCGCCACGAGGGCCCGGATCGACCGGACGAGATCAGAGTGCTCGCGCACGACCCAGAGCTGGCGCGAGATCGAGGAGCCGACCACCTTGGAGTAGGCCACCAGTGTGCCCAGCATGAGGCCGGCGAGGGGCACGAGCTCGGCGCCAGAGCCCTGCTGGACGAGGGCCACGAAGGCGACCCCCGCGAGCAGCCAGCCGGCCACGAGGGCCAGCAGGGCCGCCTCGGCACAGATGATCACGTCGTACACGTTGAGGTATTCGGAGCAGGACGAACGGTCAGGCATCGTGGATCCCCCAGAGGATGAAGGCCGCCCGCTGGATGGAGACGGCGGCGGGAATAAGCATCAGCGCGACATAGGCGTAGGCCACGGCGGGCCCGGCCATGTGGAAGAGGGCAGGGCCGCCACCGACCACCTGGGCCACGAGCAGCAGGTGGAGCAGCACGGCCGTGCGGTCGGAGGTGGAGAGGCTGCGAAGCCGGGCGTTCTCGGCCTCGAGCAGGTCCAGGCGGCTGCGCACGGCGGACACGACCTGGTCGGGGAAGAGCCAGCCCTCAGAGTGGCCGCAGAGGCGGTCGATGGCGTCGAGGGCGCCCGTTGCACTGGACGGCTGAGACAGCGACACCCGCTCTGGACCTATGTGACCCTTGGAAATGGCTGCATTGGCTGGACCGACACCCACGACCGCACCCCACCGGAGAAGATCATGGAATCATATATATGAACTCGTTCTATCCGGCAATCGAAATAGGAAGCAGCCACGTCGCCCCGCGATCGGGAGATCTCCAGGGCGACCCCGTGGCCCTCAGAGCCATGCACGCGAAGCGCAAGTGGAGGAACAAGTGGCAAGAGCGGTGACCTCCAGCGACGAACTGGCCGCACTTCTTCGGCAGATGCGACGAGAAGCAGGCCTCACCCAGATCGAGCTGGCTGCCAGCATCGGCATCCACCAGCCGCAGGTGTCCGCTGTCGAGAGCGGGAAGCAGCTGCCGAAGACAGACATGCTCATCCCCTGGATCCAGGCATGTGGCGGTCGCCTTGACGTGCTGCTGCCCAGCGAGGTCGCGGACGAGAACCGCATGGCAGGACCGCTCCAGCAGCGAGTCCGGGAATTGGAGCCTCGCCTGACGGACCAAGAGCGCCTGCTCTTGGAGGTCCAGCTCGACGTCATCACCGGGAAGATTCGGGTGCCGCGCCAGGAATAGGTGGCGAACGCCGAAATATTCGACTCTGATATTTTGACGCCTATAACGCAGTCGAATATCATGCGATTGGAGTCGAATAATGAGCGTCGATATTCCTGAGACCAAGGTGACAAGGCGGGGTTGGTTGGCCATTGCCACCGGCCGCGCCGCTCACTTGCCGTGGGGCTTGGTGCTTGGGGTGGCCCAACACCAAGGGGACCTGCACCACACGGTCTTGCACCTCCACCCTGGGATCTCACGTCACGACTACTGGGTCGTGCGCGACGGGGGCGCCTCCTTCCCCCTCTCGGCGTCTCCGGCACGCGCCCCGCGCGAAGCCCCGGGGGAGTCGCCATGACCCTCCCTTTCCGCGTCATCGACCTTGCCCCCACCCCCGTGGCCCTCGCGGGCCGGCCCGCACTGCTCCGCTGGGCCCACCAGCCCGGAAACGCCCTCCACCTCGGCCAGTGGGGCCTTGTTGTCCTCCCCACGGCGCCGACGACGGGCCGGGCCTCGGCCTCTCCCACGTGGCTCGCCGACCTCCACCGCATCGATGAGACCGCCGCCCGGCGCGCCTGGGCCCGGTGGCACGCGATCCGGCTGGCCGGCTGCCACCTTGCCCTCGTCCGCGCCTGGGCACAGGGCGAGCGGGCCGGCCTCGAGGCGCCCCCGCTGGCTCCCGGCGCCGCCCAGCTCGAGCTGGCCCACGCCGCCCCCGCGGCCTTCCCCCATGCCCGGCTCTGTGTCGACTGCGGCGGCCCCGTCGAGCTCTACCCGGGCCGCGACGGCCGCCCCCGGGTCGCCTGCGAGGCCTGCCGCCCGCCGGAGTGGCCCCGGCGCGGCGAGACCTGGTGGCTCGGGCCCGTCCGGGTCCTCGTGCTCGGCTCCCGCATGGTCCGCCCCGCCCCCGACGCCCCCCGGGCCCGCCGGGTGCGCTGCCGGGCCGTCGAGGGCGGCGAGCGCTTCGTCGTCACCGGTGCCGACTGGCGGCGCCGGGCCTCCCGCCGTGCGCCCGAGCCGACCGCCGGGGAGGCCGCATGAGACTGCGCCTCCACGCCCAGATCTTCGGCCACGTCGTCGCCGCCCGGCTGCTCGCGGCCGACCGCCGCCACCGGCGCCTCGCCCGCCAGCTCGCGCGCGACCGGCGCCGTGCCCACCGGGGCCGTCCCACGGCCCTCGTCCCCCTCTCTCTCCTCCCGTCCACCCCCGCCCGGAGCCCCCGATGATCTGCATGCGCGAAGCCCTCGGCCTGGGGCCCGAGCCGCCCCTCATCACCCAGACCTGGCGCGTCTGGGACGACCAGAGCGGCGGCCCGGCCGACGGCGAGACCGCCGGCACCGAAGAGACCCGGCCCGCCTCGCCCTTCGGCGACGCCTGGTCCGCCGAACAGCTCGCCATCGACCACCTCGAGGCCTGCTGCACCGCCGACGGCGTGCCCGGCCTCGACCACGACCGCACCGTCTACGTCCAGGGCGAAGACGGCCGGGTGTACCGCTTCGCCGCCCAGGCCGAGGCGCGCATCCACTACGCCGTGGCACCCATCGCGGGCGATGCGACGGTGGCCGCATGAGCCGCCGTCCCGACATGCTGAGCCGCGCCGAGGCCGCCGCCTACCTGGGCTGCACCGTCGTCTACCTCGCCCGGAAGACCCCCCACAAAGGCGGACCGGCGACGGTCAAGGTTGGACGCACCCCCTACTACCTCCAGGCCGATCTCGATGCGTGGCTCGCCGCCCAGCGCCGTCCGTCTCTCGCCCCGCCGCCCCTGGCCCCCCTCCCCGAAGTCCGGAAGAGCCTGTGTCCCGCACCTCCGCCCGCGTCCGACTCCCCAGCATCACCCTCTACCAGCGCGAAGGCTCCGAGAATTGGTGGTTCGACTTCCGCCACGGCGGGCGCCGCATCCGGCGCTCCGCTGGCACAGTCGATCGCCGAGAAGCTGAGGCGACGGCACGGCAGTACCGGGAGGACGTCGTCAACGCCACTGGTCGCCCTGCGCGGCGGGAGGGCGACGACCTCGCCCTCCTCGCCGGCCTCGACGTGAGCGCGGCCAGTGCCCGAGGGGTGGGGGCCCGCCAGCTCCAGTCCATCGAGGCCTGCTGGGGCCACGTCTGTCGGGTGCTCGGTGCCGACACCGATCCCGGTGCTGTGACCTACGATCTGGTCACAGCCTACGTGGCGACCCGGCGGAACGAAGGCGTGCGCGGCCAGAGCATCCGCAAGGAGACCCAGGCCCTCAAGCGGGGACTCAAGATTGCCCGGCGGCGCGGCAGCATCGCCGAGCTGCCCGTCGAGTGGCCCGAGGTGCGCTCAGATCCGCCGCGGAAGTGGCAGCGCGGCAAGCTCCACCCGCCCGAGGTGGTGCAGCGCTGGCTGGAGGCCTTGGCCGCGGCCCACCCCGACGCCCACCGCCAGGCCCAGGTCGCCCTCCGGACCGGGCTCCGGGCCGAAGAGCTCCGTGCGCTGACCTGGGAGTGGGTCGAGCAGGCGCCCGCCGCCGCCGGGGTTCCGGCGCTGCTGCGGGTGCCGGCCGAGGCGGCGAAGACCCGACGGGAGCGCATCGTCGGCCTGCCCGCCGCGTGTCTTGCCCACCTGAGCGCCGCCCACGACACCCAGAACGCCTGGGACGCGCCGCTGTTCGCCACCAACCACCGCAAGGCCTTCGACGCCGCCCGGAAGACCATCGGCTACCGCAAGACCATCACCCTGCGCGACCTGCGCCACTGTCACGGCACCTGGGCCGCCCAGGGCACGGGCGACGCCGCCGCCGCCCAGGCCGCCCTCGGCCACACCGACCTGCGCACCACCCAGCGCTACCTCTCGACCACCATCTCTCGGACCGCGTCGGCGGCCGTGGCGGTGGGCGACGTCGTGGACGCGGACCGGGCGCTGGGTCCTGTGACCGGCCCGCTGGGCACAGTTGGTCACAGTGGGCGGTCACAGCAGGGCCAGAACCGGGGAAATGAGAAAGGCCCGACCGCGCGTGAAGCGCGATCGGGCCGTTGTTCTCAACAAGTCGGGGTGAGAGGACTCGAACCTCCGGCCTTCTGCTCCCGAAGCAGACGCGCTACCAGGCTGCGCTACACCCCGATGTGGTCGGCTCCGCAGGCACGCCCGCGAAGCCCGGCGGTATTATGGCCTCGCCCCGTGGCTGTCAAGCCTCATTCTTCTCGGGAGCCTGGGCCGCGCGCAGGGCGGCGATCGCGGCGGCCCGGTCGCTGGCCCCGAAGACCCCCGAGCCGCTCACCAGCACGTCGACGCCGGCGTCGACGAAGCGCCAGGCGTTGTGGGCCTTCACGCCCCCGTCCACCTCGATGAGGGTCTCGAGCCCACGGTCGTCGATGGTGTCGCGGATGCGCTCGATCTTGGGGAAGACCCGGTCGATGAGGGACTGGCCCCCGAAGCCGGGGTTCACGCTCATGACGAGCACGAGGTCGAGCTCGTCGAGCACGTAGTCGAGCACGGTCTCGGGGGTGTGGGGGTTGAGGGCGACCCCCGCCTTGCAGCCCAGCGACCGGATGAGCTGGACCGTGCGGTCGAGGTGGGGGCAGGCCTCGGCATGGACCGTGATGACGTGGGCGCCGGCCTCGGCGAAGGCGGGCACGTAGCGGTCGGGCTCGACGATCATCAGGTGGCAGTCGAGCGGCATGTCGGTGACCGCCTTGAGGGCGCGCACCACGAGGGGCCCGATCGTGATGTTGGGCACGAAGCGGCCGTCCATCACGTCGACGTGGAGCCAGTCGGCCGTGGCCACGGTGGCGACATCGTCGCCGAGGCGGGCGAAGTCGGCCGACAGGATCGAAGGGGCAATCATCGTCTTCATCGGGGCCTCCCGGGCGGGCGGCGCTATCGCGCTCCGAGGCGCTCGCCCACGGTCACCCGGGCACCGTTCACCACATCGCGACCGCTGCGCCGGGGCTTCCCGGGCAGCTGGGCCTCCACCAGCTCGACCGTGCCCGTGGCCGCCGCGACCACCAGCCGGGCGCCCGCCTCGACCACCTCGCCCGGCGCGCCGTGCACCCCGTCCGCCGTGACGACCCGGGTGCGGTGCACCTTGAAGGGCGCGTCGCGGAAGGTCGTCTGGCCGCCCGGCCAGGGGTTCGTGCCCCGCACCCGGTCGTGGATGCGCTGGGCGCTCCAGCCCCAGTCCAGCACCCCGTCGGCCTTCGTCAGCAGCGGGGCGAGGCTGTGGGCCGCGTGGTCCTGGGGCTGGGGGGTGAGGGTGTCGAGCCGGTCGAGGGTCTCGACCAGCAGCTCGGCGCCCAGCGCGCTGAGCCGGTCCCACAGCTCGGGGCCCACCTCGTCGGGGCCGATGGGCGTCTTGCGGCAGAGCAGCACGTCGCCCGTGTCGAGGCCCGCGTCCATCTGCATGGTGCACACGCCCGTCTCGGCCTCGCCCTCGATGAGCGACCACTGGATGGGCGCCGCGCCGCGGTACTTGGGCAGCAGGCTGGCGTGCACGTTGATGCAGCCGCGCTTGGGGGCGGCCAGCAGCGCCGGGATGAGGATGCGCCCGTAGGCCACGACCACGGCCACGTCGGCGTCCATCTCCTGGGTGAACCAGTCGACGAAGGGCCCCCGCCGCACGGCCCGGGGCTGGCGGGTGGGGATGCCCAGCTCGCGGGCGCGCACCACCGTCGGCGGGCTCTGGAGCTTCTTGCCCCGTCCCTTGGGCCGATCGGGCTGGGCCACCACACACACGATCTCGTGGCCAGCGGCGACCAGCGCGTCCAGGGTGGGCACGGCGAAGTCGGGCGTGCCCATGAAGACGACCTTCATCTCTGCTCCTCGGGAGGGGGGCGGGCCCCTATCCAGTGCGGCGCCGGGGCGGGGTGGCCCGGGCGCGGGCGCGGCTCAGGGCGCCGGGTCGGCGAGGCGGGCGGCGCCCCGGCGCTTCTTGAGGCGGTGCTCGGCCTTGCTGGCGGTGGACCGGCTCTCGTAGGGGCCGAAGACCCGCCCGAGGGCCCACGGCCGCCCGCTGCGGGTCGCCCGGGCGCCGCCGGGACGCGCGCCGTTGTGCTGGGCGAGCCGTGCCAGGGGATCCTTGGCGATGCCGACATAGGTGCGCCCCAGCCGGACCGAGCGCAGCACATAGAGGAACCAGCGGCCGCCGCTGCCGGCCTCGCCACCGTCGACAATGCGCCGTGCTGGGCCGTTCTCGAATGTGATCAGCCCGGACTCGACCCCGCTGGGGGCCCGGGCCTCGTCCACCCGCCACAGCTCGACGCCGGCCGGTCCCCGACAGACCAGCTGGTCGCCGGTGCCGACAAGCTCGCGTGCGCCGTCCTTCAGGACTTCGCCTTGCGGGCCTTCTTCCGGCGCTTGCCCATGTAGCGGCTGCGCTTGAGGCGGCTGGTGTGTTCCAGCAGCGTGATGCCGTCGAGGTGGTCCATCTCGTGCTGGAGCACCACCGCCGGGAAGCCCTCGTAGACCTTCTCCTGGGCGGCGCCGGTGGCGTCCTGCCAGGTCATCGTGATGCTGCGGGCCCGGTCGACGTTCTGGAAGAACTCGGGCACGGAGAGGCAGCTCTCCTCCCAGCGGATCTTCTCGTCGGAGCGCGCGGTGATCACCGGGTTGACCATCTTCACGAGCTCGATGCCCTTCTGGGTCTCGCCGTCCTCGCCCTCGAAGCCCGGGTCGGCCACGAGGATGCGCCGGGAGTCGCCCACCTGGGGGGCGGCCAGGCCCACGCCGGGGGCGGCGTACATGGTCTCGGTCATGTCCTCGAGGTGGGCGGCGAGGGCCTCGCCGAACTCGTCTTCGCGGACCGGGCGGGCCTTCTTGCTGAGGACCGGGTCGGGGGCTTCGATGATGGGCAGCAGCGCCATGGTGGGCTCCGGGAGTCGTCGGGGGCCCGTAGCGCGTCCTGCCCGCGGGGCAACGCCCGGGCCACCGGTGCACCCACACCGTGACACGCATCGACCGGGCTCCGAGGCTGGGCTACAGGAGCACCTTTCCCCCGCTCCCGGTCGGAGTGAGCATGGCCTTCGGACGCATTCCCCGCTTCAGCCCCAGCTTCTCCCCGCGCGAGGCCCTGACCTCGGCGCGCTACCTGCTCCACGGCGACGACGCCGGCACGGTGGCAGAGTGGGAGGGCGCCTTCGCCGCCTACATCGGGGCCCGCCACGCGGTCATGGTGCCGAGCGCCCGCTTCGGCTTCTACCTGCTGCTCAAGGCCCTCGGCGTGGGCGAGGGCGACGAGGTCATCGTGCCCGGCCTCACCTACTTCGCCATCCCGGCGATGGTGCCCCTGCTGGGGGCGAAGCCGGTCTTCGCCGACATCGACCTCCGCACCCACGTGCTCGATCCGGAGGCCTTCCGGGCCGCCATCACCCCGCGCACCAAGGCCGTCGTCCCCACCCACCTCTTCGGCACCCCCTGCGACATGGACGCAATCCGCGAGATTGCCCGTGAGCACGGCATCCAGGTCATCGAAGACTGCGCCCAGAGCACGGGCGCCCGCTACAAGGGCCAGCGGGTGGGCCACCTCGGCGACCACGCCTACTACACCTTCGGGCTGACCAAGAACATCACGACCCTGTCGGGCGCGATGGTCACCACCGACGACGACGGCGTGGCCCACGCCATCCGCGCCGAGATCGAGGCCGGGGGCTTCGCCAGCCGCCGCAAGCTCGCCCGGGAGGCCGCGACGGGCCTGGCCATGTGGGCCGCCACCCACCCGGCGCTGTACTGGGCCACGGTCCACCCGGCCGTGGTCATCGGCAACAAGCTCGGCGAAGACCCCATCCACGACCGCTTCGGCGAGGCCGAGCGGCGCTACGACGAGGTCCCCGCCCACTACTACGAGAAGGGGCGAGCACGCGCCGTTCAGGCCGCCGTGGGCAAGCTCCAGCTCTCCCGCATCGACGCGCTGAACGGCGCCCGCCAGCGCAACGGCCGGGCCCTCGACGCGGCCCTGGCCCACGTGCCCGGGCTGACGACCCCGGCCTACCCCGCGGGCGCCGAGCCCATCTACATGAGCTTCGTCGTCCACCACCCCCAGCGCGACCGCCTCGCCGAGCTGCTCCGGGCCCGGGGGGTCGACACGACCGTCGGCTACATGAACGCCTTCGGCGACCACCCGCTCTTCGCCGACCACAAGGCCGACGTGCCGAACGCCCAGAAGGCCGCAGCCGAGCTGCTCCACTTGCCGGTCCACCCCAACCTCAGCGCCCGCGACCGCAGCCACATGGTCGAGGCGGTGCGCGCGGCCTGTCTGGCCCTCGGCTGAGTGCGAGAGTGCCCCGTGCTGGGGGGCTCTCGGCGGCGGCACGGGGGGCGGTGGCTACTCCGGGCGCTCCAGCTCGCCGCAGGCCGGCAGCTCGATGGCCATGCACAGCTCGCGCAGCCCCTCGACCCCCGCCCGCGACAGCCCCAGCCGCTCGTTCTGGATCGCGAAGGACTTGTCGGGCGGGTCCATGTAGGCGACGCCGCAGCCGAGGCTCACGGCGAGCTGGCGCCGGCGCTGGCCGGTCGGGTTCGTCCAGACGAAGGCATGGCGGGGGGTGAAGCAGCCCTCGGCCGAGTCGGTCCAGCTCGCCGGATCTGCGAGCAGCGCCTCGAGCCGGGCCTGCTCTCCGGGGCTGAGCGTGACCGTGCGGGCGTCGAGGTCTTGGCAGAGGGCGCCGCTGGGCCCGTAGACCGCGAGGCAGCGGGGGTTGCCAGGCGAGTTGGCGTTCATCGAGAACGCCGTCACCTGGGTCACTTCGGGCATGCGCGCACGGGCGCAGGCGGCGAGGGGGATCAACAGCAGGGCGGCGCGCATGGCGGCTCCGGGGCGGGCTCGGCTGCCCCTATCCCCGGAGCCCCGCCGCGGGGCTGGATCGCGTCGCTCAGACCCAGTTGGTCGGGATGATCTCGGTGTCGAGATCGCGCAGGCCGCGCTGGAGCAGGTCGAGGGCCTGGCTGGTCTCGCTGCCGCCGCCGGCCGCCTCGAGCTCTTCGATGGCCCGCAGGGTGTCGGCGCGGCCGAGCTTCGAGAAGTCGGGCAGCTCGAGACCGGCGGCCTCGTAGCCAGAGGCGAGGGTGTCGGCGTAGTGGTTCTGGAACTTGCCGCTCACCAGCTCGAAGTAGAGCAGCCGGATGGTCACGTCGCGGCGGTGGGCCATGCGGTCGAGCAGCCCGGAGCTGGCGTCGGCGTGGCTCAGGGCCCGCTGGACGAGGGCGTAGTAGTTGCGCAGGGGGCCGGACTGGGCGTCGGCCACCTCGGTGCGGCCGGCGAAGTGGTCCTCGAAGACGCTGTTCTGGCTGCTGAGCTCGCGCTCCAGCTCCCAGATGCTCATGGGCTTGTCGCCCTGGTAGCCGTCGACGTTGTTCCACGTGGAGACGTTCTCGGCCTTGCGGTGGCCGCGGGCGAGCTCGGGGTCGATGCCGGCGGCGTCCTTGCCCGCCTCGGTGGCGGACTCCCAGCCTTTCATGTGGTCCATGGCGCCCGACCAGGTGCCCGGAGACGAGCCGTGGTAGGCCATGATGCTCTCGAGCTGGGGGTACATCTCGAAGTACTGGCCCATCTTCGCCTCGCCACCGGAGTAGCAGGCCGACATCATGAGGTGCTGGACTTGGGCGGCGGCGTTCGGGAAGATCTTGGAGAGCTCGGCGAACTTGTCGAAGGAGATCGAGCCGTTGTCATCGCCCCAGATCTGGCTGCCGACGGAGTGGCCCGAGAGCACCATGCGGTCGATGCGGCGCTCGCCCATCTCGGCCTCGCCGTAGACGCGGATGAGCTGGGCCAGCTCGTCCCGGGAGTCGCGGCCCGCGGTGAGCAGGAACTGGGCGGCGTCGACCGCCATCTGGTCGGGCAGCCCGAGGTTCGCGACGTAGCGGGCGCAGCCCTCCTCGGTGGTGAGGTCGTGCTTGGCGCCACCATAGGTGATGACGTCCTGCTCCTCGCCCCGCTGGCGGATGCCCACGGCGCCGCCGGCGTCGGCGTTGAGCCGGTTGAGGTGGCGGGCCTCGTCGTGGGCGTAGCCGTTCATGCCCACGTGCACGATGCCGGTCTTGTTGGGGTTGAAGGCCCGGGGACCGGTCGGGTTGTTGAGCTGCTTGATGAGGTCGACGATGCCGGCGTTGCCCACGAGCTGCTGGGCGGTGTCGCTGCCCGAGGAGGTGGTCGAGGTGGTCGACGTGGCCGTGGTGGTCGTCGTCTGGCGCTGTTCCTGTTCGGGCATGGCGGCACTCGCTCTGGCCGTCGGCGGGACGGCAGGAAGGGGGGAACGGCGCGGCACGTCGCGGGCGTGCGCGCAGCAGGGCTCCATCCCCCCAACCATGGCACGCGGAGGCCCGCGGGCGCCAGAGTCCTGACACCGGGTCGACATCATTGTCACCGTCGAGAGCAGCGGCGGGCGGGCGGTCCTCGCTCAGCGCGCTGCGACGGCCTGCCCCGCGGGGGCCCGGCCCGGCTCCGCGGCAAGCAGCGGGAGGTCCAACACAAAGCGGGCACCACCGAGGGGGGCGTCCTCGATCGCGAGGCTTCCCCCCGCGCTCTCGAGGAAGCGCCGGGCGAGGTGGAGCCCCAGCCCGGTGCCCTCGCCCTCGGGCTTCGTGGTCACGAAGGGCTCGAAGATGCGGGCCCGCAGCGCCTCGGGAACCCCCGGGCCGTCGTCGTCCACGCAGATGCGACAGCCGGTCTCGCTGGGTCGTCCGGTGATCCGCACCTCGCTGGCGCCGGCCTGCACGGCGTTGACGCAGAGGTTCATGAGGGCCTGGGAGAGGCGCCGGGTGTCGAGGGCGACCGGGTCCATCGGAGCGATGTCGACGAGGAGGCGGCGGCGGCCCCGGAAGCGGCTCCGCACCATGCGCGCGGCGAGGTCGATGGCCTGTGCGGGCTCGCCCGAGGGGGCCGCGTCGCTGCGCGAGAAGCCGGTCAGGTCGTCGGCGATGGCCCGCATGGTGCCCACGGCGTCCTGGAGGTCGACCAGCAGCTCGTCCCGCTCGTCGGGCTCGGCCTCTTCGAGCAGGTCGGCGATGGTGGTCAGGGCGGTCAGGGGGCTGCGGATGTCGTGGGCCACGCCGGCGGTGAGGGTGCCGATGAGGGCCAGGCGCTCGGAGTGGGCGGCCGCCTGGGTCATGAGCAGCCGCTCCTCGGCCTGACGGTGGGCGAGCTGGTGGCGGCGGCGCTGGGTCACGAGCAGCCCGAGGCCGGCCGTGAGGCCCAGGGCCAGCAGCCCGAGGGCGGCGAGGCCGAGGCGGGCGCGGGCGCCGTGCAGACCGGCCACGGCGGCGTCGGCGTCGGTGGAGGTGGCGATGGAGACGTGGCCGGGGGTGCGCGGGATGGGGGCGAAGGCGGCCAGGCGCTCCTCGCCGTCCCAGGTGTAGGCGGCGGTGCCGGACTCTCGGCGCGACATGCGGGCGAGCATGGTGCCGAGCTCGGGGTCGGCCTCGTGGCCGAGGAAGGGCCGGCTGCCGACCTGGTCGGGATCGGCGTGGGCGACCACCCGGCCCCGGGCGTCGATCACCCAGGCCCAGGGCTCGGCGAGCAGGGGGCTCAGGGCGCGGGTGTCTTGGAGAACAGTCACCATCAGACCGTTCTCGGAGATGGCTGTCGCAGCGATGCGGACCTGTGCGTCCTCACACAGCAGCACCCCGGCGGTGGTGGGCAGGCCGCCGTCGATGCACGGCTCTCCGTCGGCCGAGCTGAGCCGCACGGTGCCCTCGGCCTCGTGCAGCACGATGCGCACCCCCTCGCTGATGCCCGTGGCGGGCAGCACGGAGGACCAGAGCCGCTGGCGGAAGTGGTCGGGGTCTTCGGCGAGGTAGGTGGCGATCTGGTGGAGGTCCTCGACCTGGCGCCCGAGGCGGTCGGCCTGGAGCTGCACGCTCTGGAGCTGGAGCTGCTGGAGGTCGGAGCGGGCCTGGGCCTCGACGTCGTCCCAGGCGGGCTTGAGGATCAGCCAGGGCGCGGCCACCGCCACGAGACCGAAGAGAACGGCGCCGAGCAGGGGGCCGGCGGGCATCGGGGAGCGGGGGCCCATGCAGCCTCGCGGGGGACGGGGGGAGGGCCCCATCGGTCCCGTCCGCGCGTGCCTTGAGCCGGGACCGCCCGACACCGCGCCAGCGCAGGGCCGCCCCCTGTCGGAGCCCCCGGGGGACGGGTTACCTGCCCGCCCGCTTCCGCCGGCCTCGTCTCCGGTCGGCCCCCCGAGCCCCGGGGGGCGCCCGGGCGCCGGCCCCCCCCTCTCGTGGAGCTCCCCGGGCGCGCCTCCAAGCTGCACCTCGTCACCTACCGCAACGACCCGGCCGACGCCGAGGTCACCAGCCACCGCCTGATGGCGCGCGCCGGCTACATCCACAAGATCAGCGCCGGGCTCTACGTCTACGGTCCGCACCGCCTGGTTCGGGACTACGGCGCCGCGGTCATCGTCATGGCTTTTGAGGAGCAGGGGCAAGCGGACAGCGTCGACCGAAAAGTCCAAATCTGCCAGCGCTCATACCGGATCCGGACCGAAGATGTCGGATTTGATCCCGCCGATATTATTTTTGATC
>CAXQUZ010000653.1:0-35524 GCA_964226865.1 Myxococcota bacterium
GCAGCCTCATGACAGTCGGGGGGGCCGGGGCGTGCTACCCTGCGCGTCTCTCGCGGCCGGCTCCCGGGCCTGCCGTGCGCCCGGAGGAGACCCGCATGCGCGCCCCGAACCCCACGAAGACGTCCACCCTGCCGGCACTCTCGATGCGTCGGGGCACCACCGCCCTCGCCCTCGCCGCCAGCCTCTCCCTCCTCAGCGGCTGTGAGGGCCGGAAGTTCGACTTCGCCGGCACCAACCTCTGGCAGCGCTTCGTGCTCGACGGCGACGGCTACTCGTGGACCTACAGCAACGAGAACGACGAGATCACCGACAACCTCGTCACCACCGTCACCGGCCGCCGCAACGTGGACGGGCTCGACGTGGTCAACTTCTCCTACGCCCTGGTGGGCCCCACGGCCGAAGACGGCACGCCGGCCGAGCCCGTGCCCCTCTTCGACGTCGAGTGGTCCGCCGACTCGGTGGGCGGCATCCAGGTCTGGTCCTACGCCGACCACCTCACCGACACCGCCGTGGTCTTCGACGAGCCCCTCGTCTTCGCCGACCCCGAGATGAACGCCAACGACACGGTTTCGTCCCAGAGCAACGGCGTCGGCATCACCACCACCTTCGTCAGCCTCGGCGAGCTCGGCAACGCCTGGACCACCGATCCCTGGGACTCGGCCCACCTCGTGGTCGACGACGGCGACGGCGACGACGACGCGGGCCTGCCCTTCGCGGGCCACTGGTGGCTCACGAGCTCGAAGGGGGTCAACCAGTTCGTGCCCACGGGCTTCACGCCCAACGCCGAGGGCTTCGACCCCAACACGGGCGACGCTCCCGTCGGCGAGAACTGGTACCTCACGAAGGCCGTGCTCACGAACTGAGCCGCGCCGGCGACGCCCCGGGGTCCGCCCATGATGCCCCTCTCCGAGGCCCTCGCGCGCTGCGCCGAGGGCTTCCGCTCCGTCCAGCCCCCGGTGGCCGCGGCCCTCCAGGCCGAGGCCCTCGGCGCGGTCCAGCGCTGGCTCAGCGAGCCCCGCTTTCGCAGCTACGCCCTCCAGCTCGACGCGCTCATCGAAGATGGCCGCTGGAAGACCATTCTCGACAGCTTCTGCCGGGTGCTGCCCTTCGGCACAGGGGGCCGCCGCGGGCGGGTGGGCATCGGCCCGAACCGCTTCAACGGCTGGACCCTCGGCACCAGCGTCGAGGGCCACGCCCGGTGGCTGCGCGCGCGCTTCCCCGGTGCGGCCCTGCGGGTGGCCATCGGCTGTGACGTGCGCTGCTTCCACGACCTCGACGGCGAGCTGGTCGAGACCGCCCCGGCGCCCGTGCGCGGGCTGTCGAGCCGGGACTTCGCCGAGCTCGCCGCCGTGATCTACACGGCCGCGGGCATCCGGGTCTGGCTGCCCCCGGCCGGCGGGGCCCTGTCGACCCCCGAGCTCTCCTTCGCCGTGCGCCACCTGGGCTGCCACGGGGGGCTGGTCATCAGCGCCTCCCACAACCCGCCCGACGACAACGGCTGCAAGATCTACGACCACACCGGCGCCCAGCTCGTGCCCCCGACGGACGAGGAGCTCGCCGCCGTGGTCGACGCCGTCGACGCCGTGGACCGGATGAGCCTCGACCGGGCCCGGGCCGCCGGTCTGGTCGAGGAGCTCGGCGAGCTCGTCCACGAGGCCTACATCCGCGCCAACCTGGCCATCTCGCGGCGCCCCGAGGCCCGCGCGCTGCCCATCGTCTGCACGGCGCTGCACGGCACCGGCCGGCGCACGGTCTACCCGGTGCTGCGCGCGGCGGGCTTCCCCGTCGTGCTCGAGCCCACCCAGGCGGCACCCGACGGCCGCTTCCCCACCGTGCCCCTCCGGGCCCCCAACCCCGAGCGGCCCGCCGTGCTGGACGTGGCCATCGCCCACGCCGAGCAGGTCGGGGCCGACATGGTGCTCGCCACCGACCCGGACGCCGACCGGCTGGGGGTCGCCGTGCGCGCGGCCCGCCCCGATCCGGGGGCCACCGATCCGGGGCGCTGGCGCTTCTTCACGGGCGACGAGCTGGCCGTGCTGGCCTGCCACGCCGCCCTCGTCGACCGGCCCCCCACCTCCGGGCGGCCGCCGGTGGTGCTCAAGACCGAGGTCACGAGCAGCCAGCTCACCCGGGTCGCCGAGGCGCACGGGGCGCGGGTCATCGGCCACCTGATGGTGGGCTTCAAGTACATCGGCGAGGCCATGGCCCTGGCCGAGACCACGGGCCGCTTCGCCGGGGCGCCCCTCGCGCTCGAGGACGTGGTGCTCGGGGCCGAAGAGAGCCACGGGCTGCTCGCGACCACCGCCATCCGCGACAAGGACGCCGCCGGTGGTGCGCTGCTGCTGGCCGAGCTGGCCGCCGCCGAGCGCGCCCGGGGCCGCACCCTGCTCGACGTGCTCGAGGGGCTCCAGGAGCGGGTGGGCCTCGTGGCCAACCTGCTCGTGAGCACCGTGATGCGGGGCGTCCTGGGCCGGGAGCGCATCGCCGCCATCCAGGCCAGCCTGCGCCACAGCCCGCCCGCGCGCATCGGCGACCGGGCCGTGGTGGCGATGGAAGACCGCCAGGCCGACCGCCCCCCCCTGGGCCCGCTGCGCTCCCAGACCGACGCCGCCAGCCGCGACGTGCTGGTCTTCAGGCTCGAGGGAGGCGCCCGGGTGGTGCTCCGCCCGAGCGGCACCGAGCCCAAGAACAAAGTCTACATCGAGATTCCCGGCGAGCCTGGTGCGCCGCTGGGCACCGAGCGGCGGCGGCTCCAGCGGGCGCTGCGGGCCCTCGCCGACGACGTGCTGGCGCTCTGCCTGGACCGTATCGGCATCGCGCTGCCCGCCTGGGCCCTGCGCTGCGGCGAGGCCCTGAGCATCGACGACCGCATCACCCTGGTCGACGAGCTGCTCCCCGCGGTGGCCGCCCGGCGCGAGACCGATCCCGCCGCCGCCGCCGCCGCCCTGCGCCAGGGGCTGCGCCAGCTCCACCCCGCGGCCGCCCGGCTGGTGCGCCCGGCGCTGCGGCGCGAGGCCCGGGTCACGGGCGATCCCGAGGCCGCCTGGCTGCTCGCCCAGCTCGACACCCCCACGGGCTGAGCCACAGCGGGCCGCTGTCTCGCGCCGGTCCCGCCCCGCGGCGGGCCAGGGGGCCGGCTGCGCCTGGGCGTCCCGGGGGGGATGCCCCGGCCGATCTGCGGCGTCATGTCGCCATTCTTGACGGTGGAGGCCCACACTGTCATGTTCCGTAATGCTCCAATCGGGCTACCCGCTCAAGTTATCGGTAGCCAGGACCGGTATAGACAGTGTCCCCCATGCCCCGGCAGCACGATGTCCGCAGCCCCCGCCCTCGGCGCCGAACGCGACTGGCTGGTCGACGAGGCCCTCGTGCTTCGCCACCTCACCCACCTCGAGCTCTCCGCCCTGCCGGTCGAGATCGTGGCCGGCCCCCACCACTGGCGCAGCCCCGTGTCGCTCGTGGCGCGGGAGGGCCAGACCCGGGTGGTCATCGAGAACCACCCGCCGGGCCTCGATCCCCACCCCCACGTCGACATCTGCTACGGCGACGACGGGTCCCACTTCCGCTTCACGGGCACGGCAACCCAGCACGGCCGGCTGCTGACCATCGCGCCCCCCGCGTTGGTGCACTGCACCGACTCCTACCGCTCCCGGCGGCTCATTCCCTGCCCCGGGGCGGGCCTGGTCGCCCAGCTCGGCGGCGCCCACGGCACGGCCTGCGAGGTCGTCGACATCAGCCTCGCCGGCCTCCAGCTGGTCGGCAGCGGCTCCGAGCCGGGCCAGTCCGTGCTGCTCCAGCTCCGGCCTGCGTCGGGCCCCGACGTCGAGCTGATGGCGGTCTGTCGGTGGAACCGGGGCATCTCGAGCTGGGAACACACCGCCGGCTACACCTTCCTCTCGCCCACCGCCGAAGACATCGACGCCCTCGCAGCGCTCGTCGCCTGCGCCCGCAGCGGGGGGCCGGCGTGACCGCACTGCGCCCGAGGACGCGGCCGCTCAGGGGCCCGGCGCCCACCGGTGGCCCGGCGGGCCGGCGATGCCGCGCTCGCGCCGGAGGTAGCCGAGGAAGGGGTTCGTCGAGAGCTCGGCGGCGATGGTGGTGTCGGGGCCGTGGCCGCTGTGGACCACCAGCGCCCCGTCGAGGGCGGTCAGCCGCCGCAGGCTCTCGACCGCCAGCGCGGGATCGCTCAGCGGGAAGTCGGTGCGCCCGATGCTGCCCGCAAAGAGGGTGTCGCCCACGAAGATGTGACCGTGACCGTAGTAGCAACCCTGACCGGGCGTGTGGCCCGGCGTGCTGAGGAAGCGCAGCGTGATGTTCCCCACCGAGACCGTGTCTCCCTCCCCGATCTCCCGGTCGATGCGACCGCAGGGTCGGTCGAGCTGGGGCATGCCGAACATCGTGCCCTGCATCGGCAGCGTCTCGAAGAGCGGCCGGTCGGCGGCGGGCATGACCGTCTCGGCCTCGGGCCAGCGCTCTTGCAGCAGGGTGAGGGCGCCGGCGTGGTCGAGGTGGGTGTGGGTCAGGAAGATGGCCCGCACGTCGGGCTGGATGGCGTCGAGACGACCCACCAGCTCGTCATTCTCGCCGGTGTCGACGATGGCGCTGTGGCCGGTCTCGGGATCGGTGATGAGCCAGGTGTTGACCTGGAACACGCCCACGGTGAAGCGGCGCACCTGCATGTCGGACCTCCGGGGCACAGGACCGGCCGCATATCCCGCGCGCGGGACCGGGCCCCTGCCGGGAGGCCGCCATGCGCCGCGGTAGGCACGGGGCCCAGTCGGCCTATGACACCCCGGCGTCCATTCGGGCCCACCTCGCGCTGGTCTGCCCCACGCCCCTCGCCGTGACCCTGCGCGACCGCAGCCACACCTGCCGGGCCCGGCTCCACCTCGGCCTGGGCCGCACCCTCCACGAAGACCGCCACCAGCTCGAGCTGCTGGGCACGGGCCCCCTGCCCGACCGCTCGGTGCTCGTCCAGGTCAGCTACCACCACGCGGGCATCGAGTACCGATTCGTCAGCCAGCTCGGCACCTTCGACGCCCAGCGCCGCACCACGATCCCCACCCCCCGGCGGGTGCTGCGGGTCGACCGCCGGCTCGCCCACCGGGCCCAGTGCAGCCACCGGGCCGACTACCGGGCCACGGTCTTCTGGGAGGGACGCCAGAGTGAGGGCCAGGTCGCCGACCTGGGCACGGGGGGCATGGGGGTCGCGGGGCTGGACCGGGCGCCCGCGGTCGGGGCCATGGTCGAGGTCGAGGCCCAGCTGGGCCAGGCCGGCTCCCGGCGCCTCGCGGCCCAGGTGCGCCACCGCCGAGAGACCGATCGGGGCGTCCAGCTCGGCCTCCTCGTGCTCCACGACGGCATGCGCCGCGACCCGGTGCTCCAGACCACCCTGCGCCGCATGCTCGGCGTGCCCCTCGGACCGGTCCGCCCCAAGCACTGAGCCACCGGGCCGTGCTAGGGGAGGCCATGGCTGCCCCCTCCCCCCTCGCACTCCCCGGACTGCTGCTGGCCCTCGCCGGCGGTCTCGCCTGGCTCACCCTCGGCGACCGCAGCTCGGCCCTGGCGCTCCACGCCCTCGAGCTCGAGGGCACCCTCGGGCTGCCCCTCTGGACGGTGGTCGGCGGGCCGGGCCTGCTGCTGCTCGGCTGGCGGCTGGTCCGCGCCGGTGGCGCCCCGGCCCCCGCCGCCCGCTCCCACCCCCGGGGCCCGGAGCCCGCGCCTGCGACGAAGCTGCCCGCCGACCTTGCCGGCGCCGCGGCCGCCCTGGCCCTGCCGCCGGGGGCCCGGCTGCTGGTCGAGCCCCGGGGCACGGCCCCCCTCCGCCTCGTGCTCGAGCAGTGCACCGAGCACCGGGCCCGCCGCGCCCTCGAGGCGGTGGCCGGCCTGCTGGCCCGGGGCCCCCGTCCGCCGCGGCTGCGGATCGACATCCACGACTGCCCCCCGCCGACGACCCCCTGGCACCACATCGTCGCCGCGGCCCTCGCCACGGCCCTGCCCCGGGGCGAGACCAAGGTGCTGCGCCAGGCCCACGGCGTCGACGTGATGCTGCTGCGCCCCGATCCCTCCTGGACCGCGACCTGAGCCCATGGACTACTGCGCCCACGATCCCGCCACCGGCGCCCTCCGGGAGCGCACCCCAGCCATGGCCCCCGCCGCGGCCCAGGCCGAGCTCGCCCGGGTGGCCGCACTCCAGAAGGCCCACGCCGCCCTGCCGCTCTCGGCCCGGCTCGACGGGGTGGCCCGCATCGAGGATGCCCTCGGCGAGAGCACCCTCGCGCTCGCCCAGGCCGTCTCGGCGGACGTGGGCAAGCCCCTGGCCCAGGCCCGGGCCGAGGTCGAGAAGTGCCGGCGCATGTGTGGCCTCGTGCGCGACATGGCCCCCGGGGCCCTCGCCCGCCGCTACGTGCGCCTCGACGGGGTCGACGCCTGGGTGCGGCCCGTGCCCCTCGGCACCCTCCTCGCGGTCATGCCCTGGAACTACCCCCTGTGGCAGGCGCTGCGCTGCATCGTGCCCCAGCTCGCCGCCGGCAACGGCGTGCTGCTCAAGCCCGCCCCCTCCGTGCTGCCCTCGAGCCGCGACCTGGTCGCCGTGATCCGCCGCTGCTGGCCCGCGGCCCCGGTCGGGCTGGTCTGGACCGACAACGCCACCACCGTGGGCCTCATCGCCGCGCCCGCCGTGCGCGGGGCGGTCTGTGTGGGGGGCGAGGCGGCGGGCCGGGCGGTCGGGGTGGCGGCGGGCCAGGCCCTCAAGAAGTGCGTGCTCGAGCTCGGGGGCAACGACGCCTATGTCGTGCTGGCCGACGCCCCCCTCGACTTGGCCGTCGAGACCTGCGTCACGAGCCGGCTCAAGAACGCGGGCCAGGCCTGCCTCAGCGCCAAGCGCATCATCGTCGAAGATGCCGTCTACGACGACTTTGTCGAGCGGCTCTGCGCCCGCCTCGACACGGTGCGCATGGGCCCGCCCACCGCGCCGGCCACCACCCTCGGCCCCCTCGCCTCGGCGGCCGGCCGCGACCGGCTCCACGCCCAGGTCTGCGCGACCCGGGCCGCCGGCGCCACCCTGCTCCGGGGCGGCACCCTGCCCGCGGGCCCGGGCTTCTACTACCCGCCCACGGTGCTCACCGAGGTGCCTGCCGACAGCCCCGCCTTCACCGAAGAGCTCTTCGGGCCGGTCTTCGCCCTCCGCCGGGCCCCGGACGCCGACGCGGCCCTGGCCCTGGCCAACCAGACCCGCTTCGGTCTCGGCGCCGCCCTCTTCTCGGCCGAGGGGCCCGCCGCCCTCGACCGGGCCCGCCGGGGCCTGCGGGCCGGCACCGTGGCCCTCAACGGCCCCGCGACCTCCGATCCGCGGCTGCCCTTCGGGGGGCTGGGCGAGTCGGGCCACGGCGTCGAGCTCGGCGAGGAGGGGCTGCTCGAGTTCACGGCGCGCCAGGTGCTGCGGGCCCCCCGGGCGGCCCAGGCCCCCCTGCGGCTCGACCGCATGGACCACCACTTCGAGCTGCCCACCCCCGTGGTCGACGCCCTGCGCGCCGGCTCTGCCGCCGACATCGCCGACTACGGCAGCCCCTCCACGGCGGCCCTGGCGACCGCGCTCCAGGAGGCCCTCGGCGCGACCACCCGCCCCGTGCTCAGCCACGGTGGCGAGGACGCCCTGCTCAAGCTGCTGATGCTCGGCCGCCTCGAAGAGCGGCGGGTGCTGGTGCTGCCGACGCCCTCGTGGCCCGTGGTCTCCCGCATGGCCAGCGACCTCGGCTATGTCGTGCTGCCCGTGCCCTGTCGGCGCACGGCCGCGGGCCACGAGACCGACGTGGCTGCGCTCACGGCGGCGGTCCAGCGCTCGCCCCGGGCCCTGGTCGTCGTCGGCAGCCCCTCCAACCCCACCGGCCACGCCACCCCCACCGGGGCCCTCGCCGGCCTCATCGCCGCCGCCCCCCGGGCCCGGATCGTGCTCGACGGCGTCTACGAGCCCCTGGGCGGGCCCCTGGCAACGCTGGCCGAAGGCACCGAGAACACCGTGCTCATCGGCAGTTTCTCGAGCCAGCTCGGCCTGCCGGGGCTGCGCCTGGGCTGGATGCTGGGCGCACTGCCCCGGGCCTTCGGGCTGTCGCTGGGCCTCAACCCCTCGGCCATCCGGGCGGCCACCGTCGCCCTCGCCCACCGCGACCGCATCCTCGCCGACATCGGCCGGGCCCGGGCCGCCGCCGCCGCCATCGGTGCCGACCAGGGCCCGGGCTGGACGGGGCTGGCCACCGCCGCCCCCTTCGTGCTCACCCGGGTCACGGTGCCCGCCGCCGCCGCCCGGGCCGCCTGCGCCGCTGCGGGCGTGGTCGCCGGCGAGGTCATGCTCGACGGCGCGCTCCACCTGCGCTTCACCCTCGGGCCCCCCTCGGTCGAGGCCCGGGTGCGCCGGGCGCTCGCGCTGCTGGGCTGACGCGGCTCAGAGGCCGCCGCCGCCCGGAGGGGGCGGGGCCTGCTCGGCGTCGCCCGGCATGCGGCCGTCGGCGCTGATCGAGAGCGCGATGCGCACCCCGTCGACGTCGCGGCCCGCCACCCGGACGGGGGCCTCGGCCCGGCCCATGGCGTCGCCGGCGTCGGGGCGCTGGTTCTGGTTGATGTCGAGGAAGGCCTCGAGCAGCAGCGGGCCGAAGTCGGCGGGCGCCGAGAAGGAGAAGGGGCCCGGCGCGAGCTTGAGCTTGCCCAGCATGGCCCGGCCACCCGGCGCGTCGGGATCGGGCTGGAAGAGGTCGACGTCGAGCTTCTGGCCTTCGGCCGCCGCCGTGCCCGCAGGCAGCAGCAGCTCGCCCGAGATCTCGACGGTCTCGCCGTCCATGCCGACGAAGGGGCTGGTGCCGCCGCCGGGCCCGGGCGGGGGCGTGCCGGCGCCGGGCGCACCGGCCCCCGCAGGCGGGGGGGCCGCCCCCTCCGGCCCGGGACCGGGGGCGTCGCCGCCGGGCTCCGGGGGCCGGGGGGGCGCCGCGCTCGGGTCGCCGCCCGGTGCGCCCGGGGGGGCCTCGTGGTGCTCCGGGCCGCCCATGCCGCCCCGCGCGCCGGGCTCGAGGGCGAAGAGCACCCCGTCCACGTCGCTGTCGTCGACCTCCATGCGCACCTGGGCGAAGGGGTCGTCGCCCCCGGGGCCGTTGGCGTCCGGGTCTTGGAAGGCCTGGAGCTCGAGGGCACCGAGGCCCGCAGGCACGACCAGCTCGAAGGGGCCCGGCCGGTCGACCAGCAGCTTGCCGTGGCCCTTCACGCCCCCCGGGGCACTCGGATCCGGCGTGCGCACGTCGATGTCGACGGGGCCCGCCACGGGGCTGGTGATGGTGCCGCGGATGGTGACCGTGGCGCCCTCGTGGCTGGCGAAGGGCACGGCGTCGCCACCGCCGACCCCGGGGTCGCCCTGGGCCTGCTCGACCGCCGCATAGAAGCGGGGGTCGAGGGGCACGGGCTCGCCGGTGATCCGCTCGGGCCAGCAGCCCGCGAGCACCAGCACCAGCAGGGGCGCCCCGCGCACCTCAGCGCCCCTGGGCGGGGCGGTCCTCTCCCGCCGCCAGGGCCGCGCGGTACCAGGCCACCGTGGCCGCCAGCCCCGCGTCGAGGCCCGTGGGCGCCGCCCAGCCGAGGGCCGTGCGGGCCCGGGTGGTGTCGAGGCACTTGCGGGGCTGGCCGTCGGGCTTCGACGCGTCGCAGACCACGGGCCCGTCGTGGCCACAGGCCCGGACCACGGCCTCCGCCAGCTCGGAGATGCGCAGCTCGACCCCCGTGCCGATGTTGACCGGCTCGGGCGAGGTCCAGGCGAGCATGGCCAGCACCCCCTCGGCGGCGTCCGGCGCAAAGAGGAACTCGCGGGTGGCCGTGCCCGTGCCCCAGACCTCGAGGGGGGCGCCAGGGGCCAGGGCCAGGGTGCGCTGGAGCAGGGCGGCCACCACATGGGAGCGGCCGGGGCCGAGGTGGTCGCCCGGGCCGTAGAGGTTGGCCAGCACGGGGAAGCCGACCTGGAGGCCGTGCTCTTGGTGGTAGGCCCGGCCGAGGTCCATCATCGCCCGCTTCGAGGTGGCATAGGGGCCGTTGGTGGGCTCGGGATAGCCGTTCCAGAGGTCGTCTTCGACAAAGGGCACCGGGCAGAGGCGCGGGTAGGCACAGGCCGAGCTGGCCCCGATGAAGGCCCGACAGCCCGCCGCGTGGGTGGCGTCGAGGATGTGGGTGTTCATGAGCAGGTTGTCGCGACCCGAGGCCACCGGGTGGGCGCGCATCCAGCCGATGCCGCCGCCCTGGACGGCGCAGTGGACGACGACGTCCGGGCGCACGGCCCGCACGAGCGCATGGGCCGCGGCCGCGTCGCGCAGGTCGGCCTCGCGCGAGCCCACGGGCACGGGTGCGGCCCCCAGCGCCCGCAGCCGGGCGACGACGTGGCCGCCGAGAAAGCCGCTGGCGCCGGTCACCAGAACCCGCTGGCCCCCCCAGAGGGCCTCGAGCCGGGCCGTGTCCATGACGGGGCCGGCGCTCATACGTTGCTGTGGGGGTTGTGGAGCGGCAGGAGGGGCAGCCCGTCGACCAGCTCGCCGAGCCCGAGCTGGATGTCGACCTCGATGTCGAAGCCGCTGTCGCGGATGCGGCTGTAGTCGACCTCGTAGTCGCGCTTGTCTTCGTCGGAGCCGATCTCGGCGAAGTGGACCAGGAAGTCGAGGCGCCGCTGGAGCAGCCCCACGATGTCTTCCTTGGTGTAGTTCATCGAGTCGTGGCCCACGTTGAAGATGCTGTGCTCGAGGGCATCCCAGTGGTCGAGCATGTGGATGAAGCCCCGGGCGATGTCGCGCACGTGGATGAAGGTGCGCCGGAAGTGCTTCTCGTAGACGACCAGGTAGCGGTTGTGGATGGCCTGCCAGGTGAAGTCGTTGATCATCAGGTCGAGGCGCAGCCGGGGCGCGATGCCGAAGGCCGTGGCGAAGCGCATCGAGACGCAGTTGCCCCGGGCCTGGCAGAGCTCTTCGGCCCGGGTCTTGGTCTCGCCGTAGAGGGACAGCGGGTTGAGCGGGGTGTCTTCGGTGCAGATGCCCACCACCTCGCCGTAGTTCGAGCCCGTGCTGCCGTAGAGCAGCTTCGCGTCCGCCGGCATCAGCTCGAGCACGTTGACCGTGCCGTCGACGTTCACCTCGACCGCCTCGCGGGGCAGCTTCTTGCAGAGGGGGTAGCCGACCAGAGCGGCGAGGTGGATGACCGCGTCGGCCCCCGCCAGCTCGGGCGCCAGGGCGGCCCGGTCGCGGATGTCGACCTGGGCGAAGCTGAAATTGGGTCGGATGAAGAGCGGCAGCAGGGCCTGGCCCCCGAACATCAGCGAGTCGACCACGTGGACCTGGTGGCCCCGGTCGAGCAGCAGGGGCACGAGCATCGACCCGATGTAGCCGGCGCCGCCGGTGACCACGATCTTCATGGGGGCTCCCAGGGAGGCCGGGAGCATAGCGCAGGGCCCCGGGCCGGGTCAGGCGCCGGCGAAGGCGGCCCGGAGGGCGTCGACCAGCACGGCGCCCTGGTCGGGACCGAAGGCGTGGCTGTTGCCCACGAAGAGGCCGCGCTCGTGGACGGCCTCGGCGACGGGCAGCGGACCGCGCACCGTGATGCCCGGGTGGCCGGCGAAGGCGGGCTGGGCGGCGAGGTTGGCCCCGGAGATGGCGCGGGTGGTGACGCCGCGGGCCTCGAGGCGGGCGCTGAGGGTGGCCCGGTCGAGGGGGGCGTCGGGCGCGAGCAGCAGGGGGAAGCCGAAGCCGGCGTGGCGCGTGCCGGGGGCCTCCTCGAAGACCTCGACGGGCAGCCCCGTCTCCCGCACCCACTGGCACCACTGGCGGTGGTTCTGGTTGCGCTGGTCGACGTAGCCCGCGAGCCGGGGCAGCTGGTGCAGGCCGAAGGCGCCCGCCTGCTCGGTGGGGCGCAGGTTGTAGCCAGAGCTGACGAAGAGGAAGCGGGGGTCGATGCCCGGGTGGGCGGCGGCCTGGACGGCCTGGTCGCTGCGCTCGCGCACCCAGCCGTGGGCCCGCAGCGATCGGCAGGCGTCGGCCAGCTCGTCGTCCTGGAGGCAGATCATGCCCCCCTCGCCCGTCGTGATGTGGTGGGAGAAGAAGAAGGAGAAGGCGCCCGCCACCCCCCGGGCCCCCACCTTCACCCCGTCGACCTCGGCGCCGTGGGCCGCGCAGGCGTCCTCGAGCAGCAGCCGCCCCGAGCGCGCCCGGGAGGGCTGGCCGAGCAGGTGAAGCGCGAGAACGGCCTCGTCGTGGTCACCTTCGACGCAGAGGGTGCGCGGGTGGACGTCGACCAGCACCGGCCGCAGCCCGGCCCGCAGCACGCTCGACAGGCTCGTGGACCAGCCCACCGCCGGCACGACCACCGGGTCGCCGGGGGCGAGGCGCCCGGTCTCGATGAGGGCCGTGAGCATCACCAGCAGCGCGCTCGAGCCCGAGTTGACCATCACGGCGTGGCGGGCGCCGACCTCGTCGGCCCAGGCCCGCTCGAAGGCGAAGACCCGGGGGCCCATCGTGAGCCAGCCGTCGAGCAGCGCCGCGATGGCCTCGGCCACCTCGGCCCGGCCGAAGCCCGGCAGGGCGAGGGGGAGGGTGCCCGGGGCGGGGGGCGTGGCCGGGTCGACCGCGAGGTGGGCGTCGAGCAGCGCCGCGATGGCCGCCGCCCGGTCCGCCGCAGAGGGGCCGCCGCTCACCGGAAGACCCGGGCCTGGGGCAGCTCGCTGAGCAGCACCTTGAGGTGGTCCTTGCCCACGGGCCACGACAGGGCCTTGCTCTCGCCGCCGGCCCGCTGGCCCTCGTGGGTCGCGATCTCGCGGATGTCCCACCGGCGGCTCATGGCCCGGATCGAGATCTGGTACTCGATGGGGAACCGCTTCACGGTGGTGTCGAGCTCGAGCAGCCGGGCCCGGCGCAGGGCCCGAAAGCCGTTGATGGTGTCGGTGACGAAGGGCCCCTCGTGGAACAGGCGGTTCGCCACCCAGGTCAGCGCCTGGTTGACCCGGGCCCGGGGGCGCAGGGCGTCCTGCTCTTCGTTCACCGCCCCGGTGGCGAAGCGGCTGGCGATGGCGAGGTCGGCCCCGTCGCGGACGAGGTCGTCGAGGCGCACGATGTCGGCGGGGTCTTCGTTGCCGTCGGGCGAGTAGAAGACGAGGCGGTCGGTGTCGGTCGCCTCGGCGGCCACCCGGAAGGCCACGCCCCGGCCCGGGATGCTCTGGTCGAGCACGGGCACGCCGCGGGCGGCGAGGAAGTCGCGGGTGCCGTCGGTCGAGCCGCCGTCGACGGCCACCGTGCGCGCGAAGGCATCGAGCGGCAGGGCATCCCAGACCTGGCGCAGGCCGTCGATCTCGTTGAGGGTCAACAGCACGAGGGTGCTGTCGCGCCGGTCCCCGGCCGCGGGGGCTCCCGTCGGGTGGCTCATGCGCCGTCTCCTGGGCCGAGCAGCCCGTTCTCGCCGAGGAAGTCGTAGACCCAGGCGGCGATCTGGGCGTTGCCCGCTGCGTTGGCGTGGCCCTTGTCGCGGGGGAAGTAGAGCGGAGCGGCGCTGCTGGCCTGCTCCATCTGGGGCTGGGGATCGAGGTGGAGCACGCCCAGCTCGGCCGCCGCCGCCCGCAGGATCTTGCGGTGGGTGGTGGTGTAGCCCTCGCGCTCGAGGGGGTAGCCGAAGAGCACGGGGGTGGCGCCGACGTCCTGGATGCGGTCGACGAAGGCCCGCAGATTGGCCGCGTAGTCCTCCGGCCCCACCCGGTAGGCGCCCCCGCTGTCGTTCGGGCCGACCTCCTTGGCCTCGACCTGGAAGCCGCCGATGACCGACCGGAGCAGCTGGTAGAGCCGCCAGCGGTAGAGGAGGTGGTCCTTCAAGAAGCGGGCGTCCTGCTGGAGGATGGCCTGGGACTTGTCGGAGTAGGCCGCCTTGCGGGCATCCTGGACCACGTAGCCGACGAGCACGACGTCGGGCTCATAGTGGCGCAGCACCTCGTCCCAGAGCCAGAGGCCCTGGAAGCTCGTGTAGCCGGGCTGGCCGCCGTTGATGACCTCGGTCTTGCGGTGGCCGTCGTCCCGCAGCCGGCGCTCGAGCACGGCGGGGTAGCTCTCCTGGTCGGCGACGCCCCAGCCGAAGGTGGTCGAACAGCCGAGCGCCATGATCCGGTGCACGCCCGGGCGCTTGTCTTGGTCGTGGATCGGGTAGCGCAGGCCGTTGTCGTCGGTCGAGACGGCGAAGCTGGTGGCCATCTCGTTGTGGGGCGTGGGCTCTTGGACCTGGTTCGCCGGCACGACCCAGAAGGGGGCGTTGTGGGCGAAGGCGCCGCTGGCCTGGGGCCAGCCCGCACCACGCAGCCCGGCCTCGACCGCGCCGAAGACGACGGCGGTCACCACTCCAGAGAAGACCAGCTTCTGTCCCAGGGACGCGGCCACGAGGGGCTCCCGATCAGCAGGCCGGGGGCCCCCGGCGGTGGGCCCTCACTCGGGCGAGATCTCGACCGAGGCATGGTCGATGATGCCCGCCGACTGGTACCACTTGTTGTCGTAGAAGGTGTCGTCGTTGATGCGGTAGCTGATGGTGCCGTTCTCGGGCGCCACGAAGCTGATGCCCGAGCCGACGGGCTTGATGACCTCGACGCCGGCGTCGCTCACGAAGCGCATGATCAGCTGGCCGCGCACACAGCCCTCGATGTTGCAGGGCAGCTCGGTGCCCACGGCCGAGTCGCCGGCGTCGCCGTCGACGTTGATCCACTCGCCGCCGTCGGTGAGGCGGAAGCGATCCTTGGCCGTGCCCGAGATGCGGACCTTGTCGTCCTTGCAGATCGACAGCTCGCGCTGCCAGCCGATGTCGATCTCGAGGTAGTCGAAGAGGGTGTAGTCGAAGTGGGCGTAGCACTCGCCCTCGGTGAGCTTCGAGCCGAGGCCGCGCACCCAGGCCTCCCAGTCGGCGGCCGAGGCCGAGCCGTTGGCCACCTTGCGACACCAGTCGGTGTTCTTCGTGACCACGCCCTCGAGCTTGCTCATGTCGCCCAGCATGACGGTCTCGAGCTCGTCGACCATGCCGGCCTCGAAGGAGATGCCGTCCTCGCGGGCGCCCCGCCACTGGCCAAAGACCTCGTCCATCACATTGGATCGGGCGACCTTGCGGTCGGTCTCGCCCATCTTCGCGAAGTTGGGCGGGTAGTAGCAGGCGAACTTGCCCGTCTCGGCCTCGGTGTGCCAGCCGACCAGGGGACCGGCCGGCTCGGGGGGCTTGCAGCTCGCGAGCGAGAGACCGACAGCGCCGACCAGACCGGCGCGGACGAGCAAGGGGGGCAGCGGCATCGGAACCTCCGTGTGGACGAGGCTTGTACCCCGCCGGGGCGTCCCCAGTCGAGACAGCGGCCCCAGAATTGCGACGGGGAGGCCAGCTCGGCCTCCCCGCAGGGACGGGCGCGGGGGGCCGGCGCCCGCACGACCCCTCGGCCTCAGCCGATCTTGCCGACCAGCTGGAAGGCGATCAGGAGGGCGTAGATGACCAGGGACTCGATGAGGGCGAGGCCGATGATCATGGGGGTGAAGAGCTTGCCGCTGGCGTTGGGGTTGCGAGCGATGCCCTCGAGGGCGGCAGCCGCGGCGCGGCCCTGGCCGAGCGCGCCACCGATGGCAGCGGCGCCGATGGCGAGACCGGCGGCCATGGCGATGTCGCCGGAGGCGTCGGCGGCGAAGGCGGGCGTGGAGATGAGCAGGAGCACGACGGCGACCGGCAGCACCTGGATGAACTTCTTCATGGGGGTCCTCCGAGAAGGAAAAGCGGGTTCAGCGGGAAAAGGCGTTGAGCGAGGAACCGAGGGGACCAGCGCTCAGTGGTGGCCGTCGTCGTCGTCGTGCCCGACGGAGAGCATGATGTAGACGGCGGAAAGGAGGGTGAAGACGAAAGCCTGGAGGAACGAGACCCAGATCCCGAGCCCCAGGAAGATCGACGGCACCAGCAGGGGAATCTGATCCGACATGATGCCGAACACCATGTGGTCACCCGTGATGTTGCCGAAGAGACGCAAGGAGAGCGACATCAGGCGGATGATGAACACGCCCAGCGCCTCGATCGCGAAGATGAGCGGCGCCAGCCACCAGACGGGGCCCATCATGTGCTTGAAGAAGCCCGCGCCGGTGCGGCGGATGCCCTCGAAGCAGTACACCGCGACGACGACGATCGACATCGCCACGTTGGTGTTGATGTTGTCGGTCGGGGGCAGCCCGCCCGGCAGCACGCTCATCAGGTTGCTGAGGAAGATGTAGATGAAAACGGCGCCCAGCAGCCAGAAGTAGCGGCGGGCGTCGGCCTTGCCCAGCGTGCCCTCGGTCATGCCAAGGATCGCGCCGGTGTAGAGCTCGAAGATGCCCGACACCCCGAGCTTCTCGCCCGGAACATACTGGGCCGTGCCGCCCTTGGCGCGCACCTTGCTCAGGCCGGCCCGCGCCACGAGGGCGAAGACCAGCAGGAAGATGCAGATGCCCCAGGAGGTCACGACCGCGATGGCGTCGTGGTGGGAGCCACCCAGCGCCTCGACCCCGTGGATCAGGGGCGAGAGGAGCTGGAACCAGGAAAAGTGGTACATCAGGCCTCCTCGACGCGCAGCGCGGCGAGAGACGAGAAGACGGCCACCGCCATCATGACCACCACCGGGATGCTGGTGCCGAAGAGCACCGCCACCAGGGGCAGCCGGGAGGAGAGGAGCCAGAGGCCCCCGACCAACATGGCGAGCTTGCCGACGTAGAGCAGGGCGGAGAGACCGACGGGACGGCCCTCGGCGGCGGCGGAGACCATGCCCCGACCGACCACGACCCAGAGAGACAGGTTGACCAGGGCGAGGAGCCCCGAGAGCCCGAGGCCGAGACCGAACTCAGTCCCCTTCGTCATCAGCGCTGCCAGCGTGGCGGGGACCAGGACGGCCACCGAGAGCTGGAGGATGTGGCGGAGGGTGGGGGTCATCGGCCTGTGGGGCGAGATCTTCGGAGTCGTCGTCGTCGCTGGCCAGGTTGCGGGAGAGCCGCACCAGGGCGAGCACCAACGCTCCGAGAGAGAAGAGGAGAAGGAGGACCGGAGCGGTGCCGAAGCGGCCGTCCAGCCACTGTCCGGCCAGTGTGCCGAGCACCACCGTGGTGGCGAGCTCGGCGCCGGCCGCCGTGGCCTGGCCCAGGCGCCTCAGCTGGGACGCGTCAAGCATCCCCACCTCGGTTCCGGGGGCCCCGGAAGGACACCGGCACTAATGCTTCCAGGACGGAGCGTCAAAGCGCGACGGCTGCGATGGCCGCGGTGATGCCGGCAATTGCGTGTGACAAGTCGGCGTCACTGAGCGTGGCCGGCAGGAAGGCCGCCTCGAACTGGCTGGGCGGCAGGTACACGCCCTGCTCGAGGGCCGCCCGGTGGAAGCGACCGAAGGCCGCGAGGTCGCACTCCTTGACCTCGGCAAAGTCGACGGGCGCGGTCTTCCGGAAGAAGATCGTGAACATGGAGCCGACCCGGTGCATGCTCAGCCCGGCGGCCTCGACCGCGGGCCGGACCCCGGCGTCGAAGCGGGCGGAGAGCTCCTCGAGGCGGGCGTAGAGGGCGTCGTCGAGCAGCCCCAGGGTGGCCCGCCCGGCAGCGACCGCCAGCGGGTTCCCCGAGAGGGTGCCGGCCTGGTAGACCGGGCCGCTCGGCGACAGCTTCTCCATCACGGCGCGGCGGCCGCCGAAGGCCGCGAGGGGCAGGCCGCCGCCGACGATCTTCCCGAGGGTCACGAGGTCGGCGTCGATGCCGAGGCGGGCACAGGCGCCGCCCCGGGCGAGGCGGAAGCCGGTCATCACCTCGTCGATGATGAGCAGGGCGCCGTGGGCCGTGCAGAGCGCCCGCACCTCGTCCCAGTAGCCGGGCCGGGGGGGAATGCAGCCGGTGTTGCCCGTGACGGGCTCGGCGATCACGCAGGCGATCTCGTGGGCCTCGAGGTGGGCCCGGATCGCGTCGACGTCGTTGAAGGGGGCCGTCAGGGTGAGGCCGGCCGTCGCCGCCGGGATGCCCGGAGAGCCGGGGCGGGCGAAGGTGGCCACGCCCGAGCCTGCGGCGACGAGAACGCTGTCGTGGGCGCCATGGTAGTGGCCGTCGAGCTTGATGATGTGGTCGCGACCGGTGAAGCCCCGGGCCAGCCGGATGGCGTGCATCGTGGCCTCGGTGCCCGAGCTGCAGAGCCGCACCATGTCGAGCACCGGGTGGGCGCCACAGAGCTCTTCGGCGAAGAGCACCTCGCCCTCGGTGGGGGCACCGAAGGTGGTGCTGCTGGCGGCGGCCTCCTGGATGGCCGCGAGCACGACCGGGTGGGCGTGGCCGAGCAGCAGGGGGCCCCAGGAGCCCACGAGGTCGAGGAAGCGGTTGCCGTCGGCATCGGTGGCCCAGGTGCCGGCGCCGCTGGCGAAGAAGGGGGGATCCCCGTCGACGGCGGCAAAGGCCCGCACAGGGGAGTTCACACCGCCGGGAATGACCGCGTGGGCGCGCTCCAGGAGCGCAGTGGATCGGGACGTCTGCATCGGCTCACCTCGCAAGGCGGCCGGCTAACACGGGGCCCGGCCTCACCGCGGCAGCAGCTCGAGTTCGTCGAGGTGGACGGCGTGCTGGCCGCGAGATCGGGCGTAGAAGGCCGTCACCTCGCGGACGAGCACCCGCTGGATCCGCCCGGGGCGCCCGGCGCTCACCGCAGCGGCGGGATCCGCGGGGAAGAAGTCGTCCAGGTCGACGTTGATGTCGCGCCAGGCATCGGCGGGGACCTGGATCGCAGGGGTGGACCAGGCCCCGCCGTCGTCGACAAGCAGGGTGATCTGCAGCCAGCTCTCGAAGGCCGTGCTCCGGGCCCGCACCCGCACCCGCCCGAGCTGGGAGGCGCCCTCGGCCAGGCCCAGGGCCAGCCAGTCCTCCTCGCCGTCCTGGACGGTGGTGCGCCAGCGCAGAAAGGGCTTGCGGGGGTTCTCCCGGTCGATGCCCAGGTCGCCGGCCATGCCCCGGGGCCAGCCGCGCACGACGTGGCCCAGGTTCTTCTCGAAGCCCTCGGCGTAGGGCAGTGCGCGCACGGGGTTCCGCGAGATCTCGAAGAGCCCCTGCCAGGACCGGGCCTGCTCGCGGGCGTCGGGCACCCGGGCGGCCTGCTCCATGACCCGCACGGCCTCCTCGTCCCGCCCGTCCTCGGCCAGCGCCCGAGCCAGCCAGTAGAGCACCTCGCCACGGCCGGGCTCGGTGGCGTCCTGGTGTTCGAGCAGCGCCTCGTAGACGGCGATGGCCGCCCCCGGGTCGCGGTCGAGGGAGCTCGAGAGCCGGGCGGTCTGGAGGCTGGCCCACTCCTCGGGAGTGAGGGCGCCGGCGGCGGGCAGCACCAGCCCGGCCAGCAGCGCCGCCAGCAGCCCCGCCCGCACCGGCCCCACTCAGCCCTCCTGGGCGATGAACTGGTAGCCGACGCCGTGGAGGGTCTCGATGAACTGGGGGTTCTGGGCGTTGTCGCCCAGCTTCTTGCGCACGGTGAGCACGTGGGTGTCGACCGTGCGGGTGGCGATGCCGGCCTTGTAGCCCCAGACCCGCTTGAGCAGCTCTTCGCGGGTCAGGATGCGGCCACGGTTCTGGATGAAGAACTCGAGCAGGTCGCGCTCGCGGTTCGACAGGCGGGCGTCGCCGTCGGGCCGCCGCACCGTGTACTGGTCGAGGTCGATGGTGACCTCGCCGAAGCGGTAGGTGCGCCGCGCGCCGCCGGCCCGGCGCAGGCAGGCCTGGATGCGGGCCTTGAGCTCGGGCAGCGAGAAGGGCTTGGTGACGTAGTCGTCGGCCCCGAACTCGAAGCCGACCAGCTTGTCCTGCTCGCCCGAGCGGGCCGTGAGGAAGATGACCGGGCGGTCGAAGCCGCTCTTCCGGAGCGCCTGGCAGATCTGGTAGCCGTCCATCTCGTCGGGGCCCCCGGGGCCCTCGTGCAGCATGACGTCGAGCACGGCCACGTCGGGCGAGAAGGACTCGGCCTGCTCGAGCGCGTCCGCGCCGGTCCGCGCACCACGGACGTCGAAGCCCTCGCGCTCGAAGTACTTGAGAACCTTGGCCAGCACGGCCTGTTCGTCTTCCACAAAGAGGATTCTTGCCACGAGGGGGCTCCAGAGGTCGGGGCGCTGCGACTATGCCATGCCGATGCCGGGGGAGACCGATCACCCCCCGGCCCCTTTGCAGGGGCTTTGCGGGCGGCAGACCTCAGGACCCCCGGGGCGGCGGCGGCCCGCTGCCGGCGTCGCGGGCCCCGCACCGGGCCCCGTGGCTGGGGACGACGGTGACGGTCCGCAGGAGGCTCCTGCGGCGGATCTCCGAGTCGGTTAGCATCGCGCGCACTCTCTTGCACCGCCGGCACGCCCCGAGTCCGGCGCCCTCGCCCCGGGCCACCGCGTGAACCCCAACTCCCCCCCGAGCCTGTTCATCCACCAGAAGCTCGACTGGACCATCGCTCGGCTCCAGGCGGCGGCGGACCGTTCCCCGGACGACCCGGCGGCACGGGTGGCCCTGGCCCGCGCCAAGGTGAGCCGCGGGCTCTACCACGGGGGCGGAGAGCGGGAGTGCAACGAGGTGCTGGCCCTCGCCCGCAAGTCGCTGAGTGACGATCCGGCCAATGCCGAGGCCCTCGTGGTCGCCGGGCTGGCCCTGCTCGGCATGGAGCGCCCCCGGGCCGCCGCCCGCTACCTCGACCAGGCGGTGCGCATCGACGGCGAGCGGGCCGACCTGCGGCTGGCCATGGGCCTGCTCGATGCCCAGAGCGGCGAGCTGGGCCAGGCCGTGCGCCAGCTCGAGACCGCCTGCCGGGTGGCCCCCGAGGCCTGGGAGACCCACCTCGAGCTCGGCCGCACGCTGATGCAGCTGGCCAAGGCCCAGGGCAACCCCAAGCGCCTCGTCGAGCGGGCCCAGTACCACCTCGTCCAGGGCCTCCAGCGCGACCCGCCGCCCCTCCAGGAGGCGGTGCTGCTCCAGAACATGGGCCTGACCTGCATGCTCATGGGGCGCTACCGCGAGGCCGAGCGCTTCTTCCTGCGGCTCCGGGAGCACGGCCGCCACCGGGCCACGGCGCGGCTCCACCTGGGCCAGATTGCCTACGAGCTGGGCAAGTACAACAACGCCATCCAGCACTTCCGCCAGTACCTGCGCGAGCGCCCCGACGACCCCCGGGTGCTCGCCCGGGCCGCGATGGCCTGGTTCCAGCTCGGCGAGTTCCCCCGGGCCCGCGAGGCCTGCCACCAGGCGCTCATGGTCGACCCCGAGAACGTCGAGGCCCGCTATGCCCTCGGCTGCACCCTGCTCGAAGAGGGCGCGCCCAACGAGGCGATGAAGGTGTTCCGCGAGGCGCTGCGCGACCGCCCCGACCACCTCCCCTCCGACCTCGAGATGGTGCGGGCCCGGCGCCTCTCGGGCGACGACCGCTGGCTCACCCAGGCCCTCCAGACCGAGGTCGCGAACCACGACCGCCTCGCCCCCGGCGGCAAGCGCAACCCCCGCGCCGTCACCCGCCAGCGCATCCGGGTCGCCCTCGACGAGCTGCGGGCCATCGGGCCCTCCACGGTGGGCCGCATCCTCGAGGCCATCCCCCACACCCAGTCCGAGTCGCTGCGCTTCGAGCTGTGGGAGGCCGCCAGCGAGCTGTCCCTCTCGGCCGTCGCCGACAGCGCCGCCATGCGGCTGCGCGAGCCGGGCCGGTGGTACGGTCCGGGGCTCGGCGGGGTCGCCCTGGCTGCCGCGGCCGCCGTGCCCGAGCAGTACCTGGTCGAGGGCATGAACCTCGAAGAGAAGGACCTCAAGCGGGCCGCGGTCGACCGCCACGGTCCCGCCCACGACGTGGCCGAGCACCGGCGCAACCTCGACGCCGAGCGCGAGCGCGCCCGGGCCTACCAGGCGCTGCTGCTGCTGGCCATCGGCGTGCGCCGCAGCGCCGCAGGCCGCTCGCTGCTCCAGAAGTGGGCCGAGGTGGCGGATCCCGAGCTGGCCGTGGCCGCCTGGGCCGGCCTCGCGCTCTTCGGCGAGCCCGCCGCGGCCGAGCGCCTCCGGGCCCTGGCCCGCCCGCGCCGGGCCGACGTGATGGTCGAGCAGCTCCTCGGCGCCGTCAGCCCCCGCGAGCTCCGCCGCGAGCCCCGCCGGGTGGGCGCCAACGAAGAGACCGCCTGCACGACCTGCGGCCGCCACCACGCCGAGGTCACCCACATGATCGCCGGCAACGCGGTCATCATCTGCGACCGCTGTGTCGTCCAGATCACCCAACACCGCGCCTCTCTCGCCGCACCTGACGCCGCCACCTGCGGGCTCTGCGGCCGCTCCCACTTCGAGGCGAGCGGGCTCTACCGCTTCAACAACGTCGACATCTGCAACCACTGCGTCCAGCTCTCCCTCGGCCTGCTCGAGCGCGAAGAGATCGAGCGCTTCCTGGCCGCCTGGTAGCCCTTGGCGCCGGGCATCCCGGTCCCCGCCGCCCGCGCCTGGGCCCGGCTCGGGCGCCTCCACCGCCGGTGGGGCTGGCTCGTGGCGGTGGCCGCCATCCTCGGCTGGGCCCGCACGGTCGCAGCCACGGGACGCTGGCCGGCGGGCGACGGGCCCCACGTGCTCGGCGTGGCCCTGCGCCTCGCCCAGCTGCTGCGGGACGGGGCCCTGGGCGAGTTCTCGTGGTGCTTCCCGAGCCTGCTCGCCCCCCACCCCCCGGGCGCCTACGCCCCGGCCATCCTCGGCTACACCCTCCTCGGCGAGGGCCGCCACGTCCACCTCGCCGCTGGCGGGCTGCTGCTCTTCCTCTGCTGGGACGGCCTGCGGCGCCTCGGCGGCGGCCCCTGGGCCGGCCACCTGGGGCTGCTCTGGCTGATGAGCGGCGGGCTGCCCTGGCAGCAGGCCGAGGGCTACGGCATCGACCTCGTGGCGGCCGCCTTCGTCATCCAGAGCCTCTCGTGGCTGGCCGCCAGCGACGCCCTGCGCCGGCCCGCCGCCGCCGGGCTCTGGGGCGCCTGGATGGGGGCCGCCTTCCTCGCCAAGTACACCGCTCCGATGTTTCTCTGGGGCCCCTGCCTGGTGGCGGCGGTCTGGGTGGTGGCCGGCCGACGCTGGCGCCAGCTCGGCATCGCGCTCGCCGGCTGGGCCCTCGTGGCCCTGCCCTGGTACCTCCAGCGGGGGGCCGAGGTTCTCGACTACGCCACCACGAGCAACACGGCCACCGCCGAGCTCTCGGGCAACACGGCCCTGGTCACGGGCCCCTGGACCTCGGCGGCCAACCTGGGCTGGTACCCCGGGGTGCTGCTCGACCAGCTGGGCCCCTGGGGCGCCGCGGCCCTGGCGCTCGGGCTGCTCCTGCCCCGCCACCCCCGCGTGCCCCGGGGGGCCCGCCTCGTGGCGCTGCTCGGGGTACTCGGCGGCTGGC
Organism: Myxococcota bacterium; assembly: GCA_964226865.1. Lineage (GTDB taxonomy): Bacteria > Myxococcota_A > UBA796 > UBA796 > UBA2385 > CAXQUZ01. Next base: position 23,408 of record CAXQUZ010000653.1, read on the forward strand.
TGCTGCTGGCCAACCAGATCCAGCGCCAGGGCCGCTACCTGCTGCCCGCCCTGCCGCTGCTCGCCCTGCTGCCCGCCGCGGTCCGGGGACGGCTGCTGCTCGCACCGGTGGCCGCCGTCGGCTGCTGGGGGGCCCTCCAGCTCTACGACGACGGCGGCAGCTTCCCGCCCTCCCGCCAGCTCAGCTTCTCGCTGGCGACCGCCGGCGCGGGCTGGCCCTTCCCCCCCGAGCCGCTGCGCCCCACCTCGGAGTCGCCCGCCCGCTGGAACCTCGCCGGCGGGGTCGCGGCCCTCGCGGCCGCCGTGCCGGCGGGCACCGAGACGGTCGGCTTCCTCTCCTCGGATCCCGGGGGGCCGGGCCCCGGCCTCACCCTCTTCTCGCTCGCCCAGGGCGGCCACCGCTGGCACCTGGCGAGCGTGGCCTTCCTCGACCAGGGGCCCGGCGGCGGCCCGGCGGGCGCCGAGCTGCCCATGCGCAACGGCGCCGCCGTGTTCATCGCGCCCTTCGCCATCGGCACGTGGCCAAGCCGCGACTTTGACGTTGTGATGAGCATTCTCGAAGAGCGCGACACCCGACGCAAGCGCTGGCTGCGCGACGCGGGCTTCGAAGAAGTGGGGCGCTTCGAGACCTGGCCGGGCTGGGAGGGACGGGTCCACCGCCTGGCGCGGTGAGCGCGAGGGTCCAAGTTTTTTCTGCGATCTGCCGGCCCGCTGCGGCGCCCTGCCCCCCCCGTGTCCCTTCCCGCACAGGCGGCCCCCCGGCCCCCGCGCCCGGCCGCGCTCCCCTCGTCGGCAAGGCAGAGCGGCACGCCCAAGACGCGTCCGCCGCGGGGCCGCTGGGGGGCGGAGGCCGGGGCCCGCGACATCCCCCGGGACGGGGGCCTGTGACGTCACAATCCGCGAGAAAATCCGTCAACAGCCTGTCCAGGGCACGGCCTTGACTTGCCTGGGGCTTTCCGGTGACATAGCTGCCCGCGTCTTCCCTGCCATCCAGCCCACATCCTGGGAGTCCCCGTGCAGATCCTCGTTGCCATCGGCGCACTCGCGCTCGTCTTCGGCGTCCTGAGCTTCATCGTCTTCTTCATGCAGAAGTACAAGGGCGGGCGGATCGCCAACACGCCGTTCCACAAGACCGGCGACGTCGCCTCCAAGGGTGACGAGGTCGCGGGGGACAAGGGCGCCCTCTCCACCGAGGGCAAGGTCGTCTTCAGCGAGGACGACCTGCTCGAGGCCCCCGTCCAGGGCGGCAAGTGCCTCTACTACAAGCTGACCGTCACCGCGTCCTGGAAGTCCGGCGACAACAGCAAGTCGGTGGTCGTGCACGAAGAGAAGAAGGGTGTGGTCTTCGGCCTCGACGACGGCTCGGGCGTCTGCCAGATCGACCCCCAGAAGGGCGGCGACTTCGACCCCCTCGACAAGTTCAACAAGACCAAGAGCCGCGGCCTCATCTCCACCATCAAGGGTGGCGGCCTCGAGTTCGGCGAGAACGGCTTCATGGTCCACCCCGGTGGCCGCGTGAAGGGCCACATCGTGCCCGACTCGGCCAAGTACGAGGTCAAGGAGGAGGCCCTCCGCCCCCAGGACAACTTCTACGTCAACGGCAAGTACGCCGACGGCATGATCGGCTCGCCCTCCTGGGCCAGCCTCTACGTCTCGGGCAAGTCGCGTGAGGAGACCCTCAGCTCGACCATGGCCACGGCCAACAAGGCCAAGATGGTCGGCATGATCGGCAGCGGCGGCGGCGTCGTGATGCTCATCATCGGCCTCATCTTCGGCGGCGGCGGCAAGAAGGACACCGACACCAAGGCCACCACCGACTCCAAGCCGGCGATGGAGGCCAAGGCCGACGAGAAGGCTCCGGCCAAGGCCGCTCCGGCCACCAAGTCGGCCCCCGCCACCAAGTCGGCCCCCGCCAAGTCGGCCCCCGCCAAGACGGCCCCGGCCGCCAAGTCGGCCCCCGCCGAGAAGCCCGCGGCTGGCGGCGCCAAGCGCCCCGGCGCTGGCGGCGGTGCTGGCGGCGGCGGTGGCAAGCGCGGCGGCAAGGCCAAGCGCCGCTGAGCCCCCCGCTCGGATCCGAGGCCCGGCGTCGCGAGTCGCCGGGCCTCTTCGCGTCTTGTGGCCCGTGGCTGCGGGCCGTCATCGCCGTGGTGTGGCGCTCCCGGAGCCCCCGCGGCACATTCTCCGCTCGTGCAGCGGTCGAACACCTGTCGGGGCCCCCCCGTGTCCTCCCTGAACCAGCTCGAGTCGGCGATGCGCAGCGGCGCCGCGACCCTCGCCGCGGTCGCCGACGGCGCCCGTGAGCTCCTCGCCGCGACCGATCGGGCCGCCCTCGCCCGCCACATGGCCCGCACCGACGACGACATGGGCCGCCGCAGCCTCCGGGTGGGCCTGCTGCCCCTGGCGGGCCTCGATCCGGCGGCACTGGCCAAGGCGCTGCTCGGGGCCCGGCTGATCCCGCCCGACCACGCCCGGGTCCGGGGGCCGCGGATCCGCGTTCGCAGCGCCGATCACGCCGACCTGCGGGCCGCCGGCGCGATCGGCGACGCCTGGACCTGGTCGGATGCCCACCCCGATCCGCGGCCGACCATCCAGGCCCGGGCGACCGCCCTGAACGCCGAGCGCCAGGCCCTCACCGAAGAAGACCAGACCCTCGAGCGCGAGCGGGAGCACGCCCAGTCCCGGGTCTCGCAGCTCCAGCAGGACGTCATCGGCCTCTCCGCCTCGGTCAACGAGGCCCGGGCCCACGTCCGCCGGGCCACCGAGGCCGACGACCAGGCCCGGGTGCGCCACGACCGGGCCACGGCCCAGCTCGACGCAGCCCTGGCCGAGCTGCCCCCGCCCCTGCGCCGCGAGGGGCTCGGCGGCCTCCGGGGCCTCACCGCCTCGGTGCTCTCGGGCTTCCACACCGAGGCCCTCGACCGGGTGCAGTCCCTGCGCGCCGGGGTCCAGCTCACGGCCCGGGCCTGCCACACCACGGCCAGCGAGCGCCACGACGCCGAGGCCCGGCTGCGGGATGCCGAGACCCGCCTCCAGGGCCACAACGCCCAGCTCTCGCGGTGGCGGGCCCAGCTCGCCGAGGCGGTCGAGCGCCGGGACCGGCTGCGGGCCCGGGCCGGCCAGCTCACCCGGGCCCGGGTGGGGCTCGCCCGCAAGCTCGACCGGGTCGAGGGGGTGCGCCGCAAGTCCTTCCGCGAGGCCCTGGCCGCCCAGTGCGCCGAGGGGGCCCAGCGGCTCTGGCTGGACTGGCCCACCCCCAACCGGCCCCCCCCGACCACGCTGCTGCTCGCCGACGGGGTGAGCGCCAGCGACGCCGCGCTGCGCCAGCGGGCCGAAAGCTGGCTGGCCGACCGGGCCGATGTGCTGCTGGTCGCCATCGACGTCTCCCGCCCCCTCGCGCCGCCCGAGCGCAGCCGGCTGCGCACCCTGCTCCGCGAGGTGCCGCTGCTGCTGCCCATCTTGACCGGCATCGAGCGGGTCGCCGACCAGGCCGAGGCCCAGGGCCACCTCGACGCAGACGAGGCGGTCGAAGACGCCCGGGCCCTCGCCGTGCGGCGGCTGGCCCGGGACGTGGGCAGGCCCGCGCCGCCCCGGGCCGTGGGCCTGGCCCTCGAGGGCATCTTCGACCAGCGGCGCGACAAGGCCGAGCGCCAGCGCCTCGCCACCGCCTTCACCCGCGAGCTCACGGCCGTGCTGGTCTCGCTGCGGGACGGCCCCCGGGTCGCCCGCCCCGCGCGCCTCGCCCACGCCCTGCGCAGCACGGCCCGGGCCCTCGAGGAGGCCATGTCGGCCGAAGACGCCGCCGAGGCCGAGCGCCACCAGGCCATCGTGGCCCAGCGCCTCCAGAACTCCACGGCCTTTCGGGCCGACGCCCGCCGGGCCGCCACCAGCGCCGGCCCCCGGCTGGCCGAGGCCGCCCTCGCGGCCGCCCACGCCGCCGCCACCGCGCGCATCCACGCCCGCTTCGACGGCGCCCGGACCGCCGTCGACACGGCCGCCGCCGCGGGCGCACGGGCCCTGCGCCAGCTCCACGGGGCCCTGCCGGCCGAGCTCGAGACGGGCATCGCCGCCGACATGGACGCCGTCGAGACCGCCCTCCAAGAGGCCATCGAGAAGGCCCAGAGTGACCTGCTTGCCGATATTCTCGGCCCCCTGGCCGACCGGGTGCGCGAGGCGGCCATGGCCACCCTGCCCGGCACCGAAGACCCGGGCAGCTCGTCGTCGGCCCTGGCCACCGACATGGCCGAGCTGCTGCGCGCCCGCAGCCCCGAGGCCCCCACCGGCGAGCTGCGCTACGCCCTCATCGGCGGGGCGCTGGGCGCCGTGCTCACGGGCGGCATCGCGGGCCCGCTGCTGATGGCGCTGGGGGCGGGGGCCCTCGCCGGGCGCCTGGGCGCCGACACCAGCCGCGAGCAGCAAGAGCTCCACCAGTGGCTGGACCAGGCCCAGGCCGCCCTCACCACCGAGGTCCACCAGCGCCTCGAAGACCGCCGGGACGACCTGCTGCGGCTGGGCCCGTCGACGGCCGTGGCCGAGGTGATGGCCGCCATCGACCGCTTCGAGCAGTGGATGGACGAGCTGCTGCGCTCCGAGGCCGAGCGCCAGACCGAGCGGGCCGCGGCACGGAGCGCCCTGCGGGGCCTGCGCAACCGGCTGCTGGTCCAGGCCGCCGAGCTGGAGACCATCCTCGAGACGGCGCGCGCCCCCGGGGTCGTGTGGCGGGCGCCCTGGGTCACCGAGCTGCCGCCGCCGCCCGCCCGCAGCTGAGGGCCGGCAGGGGCGCCCGGGGCGGGTCCACCCACCCCGCCGCGCACGGGGGCGGCAGGGCGGTGGAGCGCCACCCCGGCTCAGGCGGCGCGGTCACTCGTGGACGACCGACCGCGGGCCTCAGCGGCGGGGTCGGTGATCTCGGGCTCGTGACCGTCAGCCCCGACACCGGGGCTGTGGAAGATGCGGCTGCGGGCCTGCTGCCGTGCCTGGCTGGCACTGCGGGCGCGGAGCCGCCGGTTGCGTGACGTCATGCACTCTCCAGTGAGCGCGTCTCCTCTCCTTCTCTTCTACGGTAGCCCGATCGGGTTGCAAGAGCCCCCGGTGTCCATGGCGTGACAAGGCCACGCAAGATCGCCCGGTGCGCCCGCCCGACGCACCGGGGCCCGCCGCTCCCTACCAGGCGTCCCGGAAGTCGCAGGCGCCGGCGTCCTCACAGGCCGAGGGCAGCACCACCTCCGGCTCGCCGTCCCAGGCCGTGTGCATGAAGTGGAGGATCTGCTCCATGGCCGCGTCCGCCGCGGGGGTGTCGCGGGCCGCGAAGCCGTGCACCTTGAGGGGCTCCTCGGCGGGCACGTAGTACTGGGTCAGCCCCACCCCGCTGCGCACGGCGTCCTGGGCGCCCACGGTGGGCACCTCGCGGAAGGCCCCCCCCACCATCTCGGCGCCGAGGGCGGCGGCGAGGGTGTGGGTGGCCTGGTTGGGCACGATCTGGTCGTCCATGCTCTGCTGGAGCAGGAAGCTCACCCCGTCGGCCCGGGCGCGGGTGGCCCAGGCGGCCCCGTCCACGTCGTCCCAGCCGGTCTGCATGAGGGCCATCGCGTAGCGGACCTCGATCTCGGTGTCGTAGGCGTCGATGAGGAAGCCCCGCATGGCCGAGCTGTACATGTAGGAGTCGGCCACGAAGTGGGTCCAGGCGCCGGCGGGCACGTTGAGCACACCGAACTCGACCTCGGGGTAGGCGGCGCCGACGATGGCGCCCATGGTGCCGCCGAGCGAGCCCCCGACCCAGGCGGGCTGGTCGGTGATGGGCAGCACCCCGGCCCGGGGGTTCGGGTCTCCGGCGAGGGTGTCGGCGGCCAGCGCCTCGCCGAGGGGGCCCTCCATGGCCTTGAGCAGGGCATAGCCGTCGACGACGGCCTGCATGAGCTGGGCCGTGGACTGCTCGGAGCCCTTCACCAGCTTGAGCAGCTTCTGGAAGGTGAAGAGCAGGTCTTCGTCCGTCCAGCCGTGGAACTCGAGGTTGACCTTGGCCACGCCCTCGGCGGCGGTCTCGTAGTCGAAGGCGTCGTCGTTGACGCTGCCGGCCGTGCCGTGGCCGTAGAGGGTGATGCGGTAGCGCCCGTCCTCGCCCTCGTAGCCGCCGCTCGGGAGCACGACGCGGAAGCGGGTGGTGCGGGTGCCCTGCTGCACGGGGAGGTGGTTGTCGTCGAAGACCAGCCGGTCGTCGGCATCGAGGAAGTTGGGCACCCCGTCGAGCTCGCCGAGCACGATGCCCTCGACCGCCTCGTGCTCCCGCGGCACGAAGGCCGTGATGCGCACCTCGACCCCGTCCATGGCGCTGGCTGCGGAGTCCATCATCGACAGCATGCGCCGCGAGACGTCGTCCTCGGAGCGGGTGACGAAGGTCCAGGCCTTGACGACCGACGCGGGCGCCTGGCCGATGTCGGAGAGCAGGCTCAGGAGCGGCGCGTGGTGGGCCGCCAGCACCCGCTCTTCGTTGGTCGTCGGGGCGTCGAGGCCCAGGGCGACGCGGGTGGCGGCGTCGGCCGTGTGGGTCTGGCCTTCGAGGTCGCGCAGGGAGTCGTCGACAATGACGGCGTGCTCGGCGTTCGGCTCGAGGGGCACGATGGGGTAGGCCAGCAGCAGATCGGCGTTCGCCTCGGGCGCCCCGCCCGTGACCACCTCCACCCACACCGGCACGCTCTCGCCGTAGCGGGCGCTGCCGGGCTCGGCGTTGACGATGCGGATGGGCGAGCCCTCGAGGGCGTCGCCGTGGACGTGGTCGGCGAGGAAGGCCGGGTCGATGCCCCCGGGCAGCATGGTCGCCACGGGGGTGATGGGCGAGAAGCCGTCGGCGAGGTTGAGGTAGCGGGCCTCGTCGCCCTCGCCGGGCAGGCTGGCGTCCTCGATCTGGACCCGCAGGCCCGTGGGGCTCGAGGCGTCCTCGGCCATCAGGGCCGTGCTGGGGAAGGGCAGCAGACAGCGGTGCTCGTCGAGGATGTCGCAGGAGGCCGTGCGCGCCGTGCGCTCCCCCGGTGCCCGATCGCTGACCTCGATGGGGGTCTCTTCGCCCCCCTCATCGGTCTTCTCAGAAGGATCCGAGCCTGAGGCACACGCCGCGAGCAGCGCGGGCCCCAGGAGCAGCAGGCATCGAAAGGCGGGGGGAACCATGCGGACTCCTTGGTCGGCGCCATCCTAATCCCCCGAGGCAGCACACGCGCCCCGGGGTAGCATGGGCCTCCCCCTGCGGTTCTTCCGCCCCTGGAGGTCGACGTGCGCCGCTCCCCCCCCGTGCTGCTCCTCGCCGGCTCGCTGCTCCCGGGTCTCGCGGCCTGTGGCGGCGATCCCGACAAGGAGGCCGCCGCCGGCGACAGCGACGCCGACACGACCGGCCCCGCCGCCGCCTGTGCCACCACCTTCCGCTTCGAGGCCACGGGGGAGACCCTGCCCGACAGCGTCGCGGTGGCGGGCCTCTTCAACGACTGGGACGCCGAGGCCAACCCCCTCGAAGAGGTGAGCCCCGGGGTCTGGGAGGGCACGGTCGAGCTGGCGCCCGGCCCCCATCCCTACAAGTTCGTCGAGATCACCGAGTGGTCCATGGACGAGCGCTACGAGGGCTGGGTCTGCGATCCCGAGGCCGCGCTGATCCACTGCGAAGACGGCTACAAAGACCCCTGGGACACGAGCTGGCAGCACGCCTGCGGCAGCGGCACGACCTCGACCTGCAACTCGATGGTGGTGGTGCCCGACTGCAACGCGCCCGCGCTCACCCTCTCCGAGCTCCGGGTCGACCGCGCCGCCGGCACGCTGTCGGCCACGATCACCGGCAGCCCCGGCCAGGGGGGCGAGATCACCGCCGTGACGGCCACCCTCGACGGGGCGAGCACCGCCGTGGACTGGGCCGGCGACACGGGCCGGATCTCCCTGTCGGGGCTCGACAGCGGCCGCCACACCCTGCGGGTCGACGCCACCGACGCCAGCGGCAACACCGCCGAGCAGCTCTACGTGCCCGTCTGGATGGACGCCGGCGGCGAGGCCCCCTTCCGCGAGGGCGCCATCTACTTCGCCTTCGTCGACCGCTTCGCCAACGGCGACCTCTCCATCGACGGCAGCGAGGGCGCCACGGCCCCCATCGCCGACTACGCCGGGGGCGACTTCTCGGGCGTCACCCAGATGCTCGACTACCTCGACGACCTCGGCGTGCGCACCATCTGGCTCAGCAACCCCCAGGACAACGCCGAGGGCGCCTGGGCCGGCGACTGCGACGCGGTCTACGCCGGCTACCACGCCTACTGGCCCGACCAGGCCCGGGCCGTCGAAGAACACTTCGGCACCGAGGCCGACCTCCACGACCTCGTCCAGGGCGCCCACGACCGGGGCATGCGGGTCATCATGGACTGGGTGGCCAACCACGTCCACGAAGACCACCCCTACGCCCAGAACGCTGACTGGTTCAACGACCTCGCCGTCTGCCAAGACAGCTCCGGCGGCCAGTCCAACTGGGACCGCATCCCCGAGTCCTGCTGGTTCGCGCCCTACCTGCCCGACATCGACTACGCCCAGCCCGAGATCCTCGACCTGATGGTCGAAGACGCCCTGTGGTGGGTCAAGACCTACGAGCTCGACGGGCTGCGGGTCGACGCCGTCAAGCACATGCCCCATGCCGTCGTCTGGAACCTCGAGCAGCGGGTCTTGGACGAGCTGGAACACACCGAGGCGGGCGGCGACACCGAGTTCTGGACCGTCGGCGAGACCTTCGACGGCATCGAGCGCATCCAGGCCTACATCTCGAGCGAGGGCCGCCCCCAGCTCGACGGCCAGTTCGACTTCCCCCTCTACTACGCGGTCAACAGCGCCTTCGGCGACCGCAGCATCAGCCTGCGCGACCTCGAGGGGGCCCTGCTCACGAGCGAGGCGGCCTGGGGCGGGGCGCTGATGTCGAGCTTCCTCGGCAACCACGACGTCATGCGCTTCTCCAGCGTCAACACCGAGGGCTGGCAGTCCTCCTGCGAGGAGGGCGTCGGGCTGCGCAACGCCGGCGGCCCCTGGGACGGGGCCATCTACGCGCGCATGCGGCTGGCCTGGACCTTCCTCTACACCCAAGACAGCGTTCCGCTCGTCTACTATGGCGATGAGTTCGGCATTCCCGGCTATGGCGACCCCGACAATCGCCAGCCCCTCTGGTGGCACCTGCCCGGGGTCGAGGGGGGCAGCCACCCCTCGGTGGAGGCGGCGGCCACGGCCATCGGGGGCGACGCGGGCGCGACTGCCCGGCACGTCGGCGCCCTCGGGCGGGCCCGGCGCGACCACCCGGCCTTCTGGCGGGGCGAGCGGGTGCAGTGGTGGATCGAGGACGAGGTCTGGGCCTATGCCCGGGTCGATCCCGAGACCGGCGACCAGATGCTGGCGGTCATCAACCGCAGCGACAGCGAGCGCTGGCTCACCAACGGGCTGGCCTTCGCGGGTCTCACCCCCGGCGCCGTCTACGTCGACGTGCTGAGCGGCGAAGAGAACACCGCCAGCGGCGACGAGATCACCGTCTACCTGCCCGCCATGTCGAGCCGCGTCTACGTGCTCCGGTGAGGGCGCGGCTGGCGCTGGGGCTCGGGCTCGCCGCCGCGGCCGGGCCCGCTGCTGGCGCCGCACCGAGGGACGGCGCGCCCGTGGTCGCGACCGTGGCCGGCGGGGTGGGGCTGCCCGAGCTGGTCCACCTCGAGGCGGGCTGGCAGCTGCGCGAGACCCTCGCCCTCGAGCTGCACGCCGGCACGGTGGTCTTCAACCCGCTGGTGGGGCCGGCCCTGCGCTGGACGGCCTGGGGCGGGCCACGGGGCCACCAGCTCGCGCTGACGGGCGCCGCGCGCATCCACCCCGGGCTGCGGCCCCTGCGGCTGGTGGGGGGCGGCGAGACCCTGGCGGCCACCGTCGAGGGCCACCTGGGCTACGCCTTCATCGGCGAGCGCGGGCTGCTGCTGCGGGCCCGGCTGGGGGCGCTGGTCTACGGCGACGGCGGGCTGGCCATCGGTCCCAGCATCGGCCTCGCCGCGGGCCACGCCTTCGGCCGCTGAGCGCGCGACAGGGGGACGGCGGGGCTCAGGGCCAGGCCTGGCGCACGGCGGGCGGCAGCAGGGCGTCGAGACCGCCCGAGCGGGGCACCTGGATGCCCATCAGCACGAGACCCACGAGCCAGCCGGGCACGTAGGCGAGGGGGTCTTGGGTGAGGAAGGCGAGCACGAAGCCGAAGAGCACGACGGCCTCGCTGAGGGCCATGCCGACGATGGTGCCCGTCTGGTAGCGTCGCAGGGCCTCCGAGATCTCGTCCTCGAGGGCATCCTCGGCCACCTCGGCGTGCATGCCGCCCGGCGGCGGGGCCACGAGGGCCACCGTGCCCATGACCGCGCGGCGCATCACCGGCACGAGCGCGGCCACCACGACCGACATCCCCCCGAGCACCAGCGGCAGCACCGGGTCGACGGGGGGCGCCTCGCCCTGCCACTGGCCGGAGAGGAGCACCAGCACCCCGAAGTACATGACCGTGGAGCCCAGGATGGCGGCCCAGACGATGCGGGGGGTGCGCAGGGCCGCGGCGCGGCTGGGCAGGGGGGTCGTGGGTGTCACGGGAGCCTCATGGCACGGGGGTGGTGCGGGCGGGGGCCGATGGCTTAGCGGGCGGACACCCTCGGAGCGCCCATGGATGCCCACGTCCTGCCTGTGCAGGTCTACTACGAAGACACCGACCACAGCGGCGTGGTCTACCACGCCAACTACCTGCGCTACATGGAGCGCGCCCGGGAGCACCTGCTCGGGGTGCCCGAGCTGGTGCGCCTCTGGGAGCAGGACCGCATCGGCTTCGTCGTCTACCAGTGCAGCATGAAGTTCAAGGAGGGCGCCCGCTTCGGCGACACCCTCGAGGTGCGCACGGTCGTCAAGCGCGCCAGCGACTACCGGGCGGTCTTCCAGCAGGACATCTACCGCCAGCGCGACGACAAGCTGCTGGTCCAGGGCGAGGTCGACCTCTGCTGTGTGAACGGCGAGCAGCGCCTCGTGAAGCTGCCCGGCAGCGTGCTGGCCCTGCTCTGAGCGCCTCCGCGCTGGCGGGGCTCGGGGCCGCAACCCTGTCCATGCGTTCTGTCAAGGCGGTCTCTCCCCAGGATCCGGTCGGATTCTGACCGAGGGGCACCCGGGCGAAGGGATAGCGGGACGGCCGGAGGCCCCCATGCGCATCCTGCACACGTCCGACTGGCACCTCGGCATCAGCCACGGCGCCGTCTCCCGCGCCGACGACCACGACCACTTCCTCGCCTGGCTGCGGGAGGGCATCGTCGCGGACGGCGTCGAGGCGCTCATCGTGGCGGGCGACATCTACGACTCGCTCCAGCCCCCGGCCGACGCCCAGCGGCGCCTCTTCGGCTTCCTCGCCAGCCTCGTCGGCACGCCCCTGCGCCAGGTGGTGCTGGTGGGCGGCAACCACGACAGCGCCTCGCGGCTGGATGCCCCGGCCGAGGTGCTCTCGGCCATCGACGTCCACGTGGTGGGCGGCATCGGCGCCACCGAAGAGAGCTGGGAGCGCTGCCTCGTGCCCCTGCGCGACGCCGAGGGACAGGTGGCCGCCGTCTGTCTCGCCGTGCCCTACGTCCACGAGTTCCGCCTCGGCGTGCGCACCACCGACGCCGACCAGGCCGCCACCCGGGCCCTCTTCCGGGAGCGCTTCGCCGCCCTCTACACCTGGCTCGCCGACGCGGCGACGGCCCGGTGGCCCGGCGTGCCCCTCGTCGCCACGGGCCACCTCAACCTCGGGCGCCCCCGCAAGGACGACTACCCCCAGCCCATCCACCAGGTGGGCAACATCGACGGCATGCCCCCCTCGGTCATCGACCCGCGCATCGCCTACACGGCCCTGGGCCACATCCACCGCTGCTACCCGGTCACCGACGACCGGCGGGTCTGGTACTCCGGCTCTCCGGTCGCCTTCTCGCTGCCCGAGGCCCAGACCGACCGCAAGGTGCTGCTCGTCGACCTCGCGGCAGCCGGGGACGGGGACGGGCCGGTCGTCACCCCCCGGGTCGTGCCCGCCGCCCGCGAGCTGCGCACCCTCAGCGGGCCCCCCGACGCGCTGCTGGCGGCCCTGCCCGCC
>CAXQUZ010000654.1:0-17389 GCA_964226865.1 Myxococcota bacterium
TGGCGAGCACGTCGGGGTCTTCGGCGTGGACCACCACCGGGCCCTGGCCCCCGCGCAGCAGGGCCTCGAGGGCGTCGAGAGAGCCCTCGAGCGGGCCGTCCTCGACGTCCATGCGCAGGTGGGGGGCGACGGCCTTGCCCGCGGCCACGGCGTCGAGGGCCGCTGCGTGGTTGCCCTCGCCGGCGGGCATCCAGAGGCCGAAGTCGATGACCGAGCGGGCGGCGGCCTCGGCGAGGATCTCGTCGAGGCGGTCGCTGTCGGGCGTCTCCCCGTGGGGCGGAAGGTCGACCACGGCGGTGACCCCGGCGGCGAGGGCGGCCCGCGACTGGGTCGCCCAGTCGTGGCCCGTGCCCGTGCCCGGCGCGGCCATGCGCGCCTGGGTGTCGATGATGCCCGGCATGACGAAGAGGCCGATGCCCTGGAGCTCTTCGCGGGTGCGGCCCCGGATGGGGCCCCCGACATCCGCGATGCGCCCGTCTTCGATGGCGATGTCGGAGACCAAGCGGCCCTGGGAGCTCATGATGGTCGCGTCGCGGATGATGATGTCGTACACGGGAATCACCTGACGGAGGGGTGCGGGCGCCGCCAGCACCGCCGGGCCCCAGGGGGGCGCGCGGGCGGGGGAGCGCCGAGCGGGACGGGCCCGGGCGCGGTGGCCGGGGGAGGCCACGGGCGTGGTGGGTGGCGGGGGTTATCCGGTTGGCGGTCCGGTCCGCCAATGGGCAGGCCCGTCTCCGGCCGTCCGCCGCGGGCGCGCGGCCGGCGGATGTCCCCGCAGCTCCGCGGTGCGCCCCCGCCGTCCTTCCCCTGTCCCTCTCTCGTCGGAACGCCCTGATGGCCACCATTCTGCTCGTCGCCGGGCCGCCCTTTGGCCCGCCCCTCTGGGACCAGGTCGCCCGGCGCCTCCGCCACCACGGCCACCGCGTCCACACCCACGCGCTGGTGGGACCGGAGGCGGGGCCGGGCCTCGACGGCCGGGTGGCCGGGCTGTCGGCTGCGGCGGCCGCACTGGACGCGCCGGTGCTGGTGGCCCACGGTCTGGCCGTGCCGGTGGCCCTGCGCCTCGGCCCGGCGGCCGGGCTCGCGGGCCTCGTGCTGAGCAACGGCCCCGTGGACGCCGTCGACCCGGTCGTGCGGGGGCTCGCCCGCCTCTGCCGGTCCCCGGGGCTGGCCGCCCGCAGCTGGCTCCACCCGGTGCTCTTTCAGCGCTGGCTGTGGTCCAGCGCAGGTCTGCGCCGGGCGGTGGTCAACCCCTATGTCATGGGGCGCGACACAGTTGTCGCGGTCACGGGCGCGGCCCTGGTGTCGGCGGCCGCCCGTGCCGACATGGCACGGTTCATGGTGGATCTCGTCGAGTATGGTCCCTGGCCGGGCACGGCCCCGGCGGCCGCGGGGCGCCGGCTGCTCGTCTGGGGCGACGACGACCGCCTCTACCCGGCGGCGGTCGCCGATCGGGCGCGGGTGAAGCTCGAAGATGCCGACTTCGTGAGGGTTCCGGGCGGTCGCCACCTCCACCCGGTCGAGCGGCCCTGGGAGCTGGCCGACGCGGTCCACGGGTGGCTCGGCGGGGCGACGGGCGTCGCGGACTGAGCCGGCGGGTCACCGCGACAGGGATGTCGCAGTCTGGGCCGCCACCGGGGGAACTGCTCCCGTGTGCGGGGACCGGATGGCCCGAGAGTGGCCACTGCGACGGTGTTGCGGTCTGGGCTGTGGAACTGGCACGGTCCCTGCATACGGCCGGCTCGGAGACGCCGAGACGGTCCGGCAGGCACCCCCTGTCCCACCGCCCAACGCCCGGTCGACGCCACGTCGGTCGGGCGTTTCCCATTCTTGGGGTGGCCCCTCGCGCGGGGCGGGCGCCCGCGTCCCGCTCGGCCTGCCCGGTGGCCCCTCCGCAGTCGCTATGCTGGGAGCGGTCGGCGCCCGTGCGCCGCGGAGGTGGGCATGGGATCAGGGGAAGGGCAGGGCATGCCGGCACGGGGACCGCTCGATCTGGCGGCCCTGCGGGCCTCGGGCGTGCCCTTCAGCACGGCGGCGACCGACCGGGCGGCAGCAGCCCGCGACCTGTGGCCCCGGGGCACGCTGGATCTGCGGGCGGGGCGGGCCCTGGTCGAGCCGGCTGCCGTGGCCTGGCCCCGCAGCCGGGCGGAGGTGCGGGCCCTGCTCGCGCTCGCGCGCCGCACCTCGACCCCGGTGGTGACCTACGGGGCCGGCAGCGGGGTCTGCGGCGCGGCCGCGGGCATGGGCGATGCCCTGGTGCTCGACACCAAGCGCATGAAGGCCGTGATCGCCCTCGACGAGGACCAGGGCCTCGTGCACGTCCAGCCCGGCATCCTCGGCCAGCACCTCGAGGACTGGCTCGAGGCCCGCGGCTGGCGCACCGCCCACTCCCCCTCGTCCATCATGTGCTCCACGGCGGGGGGCTGGGCCGCTGCCCGCAGCGCCGGCCAGTTCTCGAGCCGCTACGGGGTGGTCGCCGACATGCTGGTGGCCGCTGCGATGGAGACCCCCACGGGCACCCTGCGGGGCGGGGCCTGGGCCCCCACCGACGCCCCGGACCCCCTGCCGCTGATGCTCGGCTCGGAGGGGGCCCTCGGCGTCTTCACCGACCTCGTCTTCCGGGTCCACCGGGCGCCCGCGGCCCGCTGGCTCCGCGGCTATGCCTTCCCCACCCTCGAGGCGGCCTGGGAGGCGATGCGCCGGCTGATGCAGGCCGAGCTCTGGCCCTCGGTGCTGCGGCTCTACGACCCTGTCGACACCCGCATCGCCGCCGCCGGCCGGACCGGTGCTGGCGCCCGCGAGCGGCCCCTCCTCAACCGCATCCGCGACGCGGTCAACCGCATGCCGGGGCTGCGCCGCCACCTGCTCGACGTGCCCCTGGCGATGCCGCGGCTGCTCAACCGCATTGCCGATCGCATCGGTGACGAGGTCTTTCTCATCGTGGGCTTCGAGGGGCCGGAGCCCCTGGTGGCGGCCACGGTTGCCGCGGCGGCGCCGCTGCTCGGCGAGGCCCGCGACATGGGCGCCGAGCCCGGCGAGCGCTGGTTCGCCCACCGCCACGACGTCTCCTACAAGCTCGCCCCCATCTTCGCGGCGGGCGGCTGGGCCGACACCATGGAGGTCGCGGCGAGCTGGTCGGTGCTGCCCCGGCTCCACGAGCAGGTGCGGGCCGCCATCTCGGATCATGCCGTGGTCATGGCCCACTTCAGCCACGCCTACGCCGAGGGCTGCAGCATCTACTTCTCCTTTGCCGGCGGCGGTGAGCGCGAGGCCTACGACGCCTGCTGGGCGGCCGCCCTCGCCGCGGCCCGGGCGGCAGGCGGCACGGTCACCCACCACCACGGGGTGGGCCAGCTCAAGGCCGCCGCCGCTGCCCGGGAGGCCGGCGCCGCCGTGCGTCTCTGGCACGGGCTCCGCAGCCGGGTCGATCCGGCGGGCATCCTCAACCCCGGCCGCCTCCACCCGACGCTCGCGCCGGCGCCGGTGCCCGCCGAGCCCGAAGAGGCGCCCCCGGATCCGGTCGTGGCCCCGGCTGCGGTGCCGGAGGACGCCGGGCCGGTGCTCGGGGTCGACCGCCGCAGCCTGGTGGCCCGGGTGCGGGCCGACGCGCCCGTCGCCGCGATCGAGCAGGCCCTCGCCGTGCACGGGGTCGCCCTGGCCACCCGTCCCGACCGGCCCCTCGGGGCCTGGCTCGCGGCGCTGCGGGTCGGGGTGCTCCCGTTCTGGCCGACCCCGCTGCTGGGCATCCAGGCGCGCCTGCCCGACGGGGCCCGGGCCGTGCTGCCGGGGGTGCCCCGGTCGGCGGCGGGGCCGGACCTGCGCCAGGCCCTCTGCGCCGCGGGTGGGGCCGAGTGGGTCGAGGTGCCCGTGCGCTCCACCCAGGCGCCCTGCGTCGTGGTTGGCGCGCCCTCTCCCGCCGTGTCCGCCCGGCTCGCCGCCGTGCTCCGCCCGACCTGGGCCTCCGAGACGGCCTGGGCCTTCTCCGGTCCCCTCGCCGCCGAGCGGGCCGCCCTCGTGGGCACCGCCGCGGTCTCGGCCGCGCCGCCCACCGTGGCGCCCGGCCCGGGCCTCTCCCTCTCGCCGCCGGCCGACGCGGTCGACCCCGGTGCCCCCCCTGTCGCCCCGGTCGCCGGGGAAGGTGCCCCGTGAGCGACACCGAGCTCATCCTCGACGCCAGCGCCCTCGAGCCCTGCGTCTTCTGTCCGCGGCTCTGCCGCCACGTCTGCCCCGCTGCGGTGGGCTCCGCCCGGGAGGCCGCCACCCCCGTGTCGATGGCCACCGGGGTCTGGGCCTGGCTCCAGGGCCGGGCCGACGCCGCCTGGGCCGCCAGCCACGCCTCTCTCTGTGTCGACTGCGGCCGCTGCCGCGATCACTGCAAGCACCACCGGCCCCTCGACGCGCTGCTCCGGGAGGCCCGCAGCAGCACGGCCCCGCCGCCCTTTGTCGAGCCCCCGGGCCAGATCAGCGGCGAGGGCGAGCTGGTCGCCGTCGAGACCGACGAGCGCCGCTGGGCCGAGGCCCTGGCCCGCCACCTGGGCCAGCCCGTCGCCCGCTACTCGGCCCCCGACCACCTCGGCGCCCCGCTGCTCGACCACCCCACCCGCTTCCAGCGCTACGCCCGGGCCCTGCGCGACCGCCTCCAGGGCCGCACCCTCGTGGTCACCGACGCCGAGAGCGCCCGGGCCGCCGAGGCTGCCGGGCTGCGCGCCACCCGGCTCGACGCCCTGCTCGACCTGCCCGTGGACGGGGTGCCCCTGCCGGACTGCCGCAGCCGCGCGCTCTTCCCGGACGGGGCCCCGGGCTGCTGTGGCGCCCGCCGCCACCTCCAGGACGCCCACCCGGGCGTGGCCGCCGACATGGCCGCCGACGCCATCGCCCGGCTCACCGGGGCGGACGCTGCCGCGGCCATCGCCTGTGCGGACGGGGGCTGCGCCCAGTGGCTGCGCACGCAGGGCGCGACGGTCAACGATCCAATAGACACGCTGCGCAATGCCGAGCTCGCCCCGGAGGGCACGTGACCAGCGCTGGCCAGAACGCCGATGACCGCGTCGTCTTCATCCTGAACCCCCAGGCGGGGGCCGGGCGCGCCGGTCGCCAGAAGGGCCGTCTCGAGCGGGCGATCGCCACCCACTTTGCCCACGCCGAGCTGCGCCTCACGACGGGCCCCCGCCACGCCACGGCCCTCGCCGCCGAGGCGGCCGCCGACGCCGATCTCGTCGTGGCCGTGGGCGGAGACGGCACCTGCCACGAGGTGGTCAACGGGCTCTGCCCCGCCGACAGCACCGCCCCGGCCGCCGCCGCCATGGGGGTGCTGCCCTTCGGCACGGGCAGCGATCTCCAGCGCACCCTCCACATGCCCGCCGAGCTCGACGCGGCCCTCGCCGCCCTGGCCCACGGCCCCGAGCGCACCGTCGACGTGGGCATCGCCACCTTCCAGGGCCGCACGGGCGAGGTCTCCGAGACCTTCATCAACGTCGCCGGCTTCGGCATCAACGGCGCGGTGGTCAAGCGCGTCAACCAGATGGACAAGCGCCTCGGCGGCACGGCCACCTTCTTTCTGGCGACCCTGCGCACGACCCTGCGCTACGCCCCGCCCCAGCTCCGCCTCCAGTGGACCGACGGCGACGCGACCCACACCCGCGAGGTCGACGTGCTGTCCTGCTTTCTCGCCAACGCCCAGTACTGCGGCGGCGGCATGTGGATCGGCAAGGACGCCGCGATGGACGACGGGCTGCTCGACGTGCTCGTGCTGCCCCCCGACCCGATTCCCGTCCAGGTCCTCCGCACCCCGCTGCTCTACAACGGCCGGGCCCGAGACTGGCCGGGGGCGCGCAGCCTCCGCACCTCCGAGCTGCGGGTCGAGCCGGTCGACGCGGGCGAGCCGGTCTGGATCGACCTCGACGGCGAGATGCCTGGCCACCTGCCCGCCACCTTCCGCGTCCACCCGGGCCGGCTGCGGGTCCGGGCCCAGTGGACGGCCCGCCGGGCCTAGCCCAGCGATGTTTTCGGACCCATGTGGCTTGTCGTGGCCTCGACCGAGACAGAGTCTCGCATGGCCGTGACCCGCTCCTGGTCGATGGAATGGGCCAAAGTGGGGCTTTTCCCTGCGCTGCCAGGGCGCGAGGTCGGGTGCGAGACCCGACTTCTGCCACCCCCGACCGAGAATTGTTCCCGTTCTCAAGGGCCGGCCTGTCTTCTATTCAAGAAGGCAGATGGAAGGTCACCTTGCCGGCATCGCCGGCCGGGCCCTTCCGGGACCTGACCTGTGGAGCGGAACCATGAACAAGTCTGACCTCACCTCGCAGCTGTCTGAGCGCGCCGGCATCCCCAAGGTCCACGCGGCCCGTCACATCGACATCGTCGTGGACCTCGTCAAGGAGGCCCTCATCCGTGGTGACAAGGTCACCATCTCCGACTTCGGCACCTTCAAGGTGTCGAGCCGCCGGGGCTTCAACGGCCACAACCCCATCAGCGGCGGCCGCCAGGACGTGCCGGCCCGTCGGGTGCCCAACTTCAAGGCGGGCAAGGGCTTCAAGGTGGCCCTGAACCCCGAGGGATGAGACCGTCCTCCGGGGCGCGGGACTGGCGCCCGTCCCCGCCCGCCGCGCTCGGTCCCCCGGCCTGCTCCCACGGCCGGGGGCTCTTGCGTCTTGGGGGGCAGGCCGCGGGCGCCCGTCGGTGGCCGACGGTCTCGGGGGGGACCCGCGGAGGCGGCGCCGGGGAAGGGCGCGCGCCGTGGGGCGGCAGGGCGCACGGGGCGGGGCTGTGGCGCCGTTGACAGGCCGGTCACATCTCGACTACAACCGAGGCACGACTGTGGGGCGTCGCGCAGCCGGAACTTGTCTGTTCCGCCGTGCCCTCGCCCCGTGCCCGGCTCGCCGAGGACCCTCATGAAGCGCCCCCTCTCCGTGCTTGCCCTGCTTGCCTTGTCCGCCTGCCAGGGCGTGGTGAAGGTGCCCACCGAGATGGTGCAGTACCCGGATCTCGAGCTGTCGAACGACATGCTCGAGTTCGGGGAGCTCGACCTCGGCGACGCGGCCACGCGCAACTTCGTGATCCGCAACCGCGGCGATCTGCCCATGGGCATCGAGGCCATCACCCTGCGGGAAGAGGGCTTCGAAGAGCACTTCACCATCTCCTGGTCCCCCGACGAGGTCTCCTGCCCCAACGGCGGCAGCGGCGGCGACGGCGCCGAAGAGGCCCGGGCGGCGGTCGACACGGCCTCGAGCGGCGGCGGGGACGACGGCGGCGGGGACGACGGCAGCAGCAGCGACGGCGGCGGGGCCTCGACAAACGAAGACGGCTACCTGCTGCTCGATCCCGACTGCGAGCTGCCCATCCGGGTCGACTTCGCGCCCGGCACGACGGGCCAGATGTGGGGCTCGGTCGAGGTGTTGACCGTCTCTGACAAGGTGCCCACCGACGACGACGGCAACCCGGAGCGCGACCCCGAGTTCTGGCGCGACCCCGACCGCTTCCGCCACGTCGTGATGATGAGCGGCTCGGCCATCCAGGGCGTCGGCAACATCGTCGTGCGCTCCCCGACGGTCGACATGGGCCACCACTACCCCGGCGAGTCCGAGGTCCGGTACGTCTACGTCCACAACGTCGGCGACGGCGAGCTCCGGGTCTTCACCCCGACCCTCGACCCCTCCTGCTCCGAGGCCTACAGCCTCAACACCTCCTACATGCCCGAGCGCCCCCTCGAGCCCGGTGAGGCCAGCCTCTTCGAGGTGTGGTTCAACCCGGTCGACACCACGGCCGCCTTCTGCACCATCGAGGTGACCTCCGAGGACGAAGACAGCCCGTCCATCACGGTCCAGGCCAAGGGCAACTCCGGCTACGACCCCGAGAACGTCGCCCCCGAGGTGGCCATCCGCTGGCCCCAGGTCGGCTACCAGCACCGCTCGCCCGAGCCGCTGCGCATGGAGATCGACATCTTCGATCTCAACCAGCCCGCCGACACGCTGATCTGCAAGGTGCGCTCGATGGTCGACGAGGCCCGCCTCGCCGACTGCACCCCCGACTCGGCCTCGGGCCACGTCTACGTCGACATCCCGATCGCGCTGCTTCAGACCGGCACCGACACCCTCTCGGTCATCGTGACCGACCAGTCCGAGTTCCTCTCCGAGGCCAGCACGACCGTGCTCTGGCGCGGCCTCTACCCGCCCTCGGACGACGACGGCGACGGCTGGGGCGACGACCCCGACGACGACCCGCTCTACGTCGACTGTGACGACGAGCGGCGCGATGTCTACCCGGGCGCGGCCGAGCTGCCCGACGGCATCGACAACGACTGCGACGGCGCCATCGACGAGGGCTCCCTCGGCGGCGACGACGACGGCGACTCGGTGACCGAGCTCCAGGGCGACTGTGACGACCGCGACCCCGACACCTACCCCGGTGCCATGGAGCAGCCCGACCAGAAAGACAACGACTGCGACGGGCTGGTCGACGAGGGCACGAGCCTGGTCGACGACGACGGCGACGGCTTCTCCGAGCTCGACCTCGACTGCGACGACTCCGACCCGAACGTCAACCCGGCGGCGGTCGAGTACTGCAACGGCATCGACGACAACTGCAACTTCATCAACGATCAGGCCGAGCCCAACGACTGCGTCGAGATCGACACCAACCCGGCGACCATCGGCGGCATCATCGCCAGCCAGTACGCCATCGGTGCCGGTGAGAGCACGACCCTGAGCATCTTCGCCTTCGACGCCGACGGCGACGAGCTGCTCTACAAGTGGGAGACGGGCACCAAGCTCACCGAAGAGTACGGCGGCCTCGGCGGTCTCGACACGACCACGGCGCCGACGGTGACCTTCACGGCCCCGCCCTACCCCGAGGGCATGGCCGAGGGCGAGTGGCCCGGCGACATCTTCAGCTTCACGGTCTCGGTCACCGACACCAACGGCAACCCGGCCGTGTCGCAGAGCGTCGAGATCACGGTCTACCCCGAGGTCGTCCAGACCGAGTACGAGAACGTGCTGGCGGCCCAGGCCACCGAAGAGGGCGGCTGCTCCAAGTCGAGCGACTCCCAGGCGGCCTTCGTGCTCGCGCCGGCGGCCGGTCTGCTCGGTCTCTTCGCGGTCGCCCGGCGCCGCGAGGACTGAGCCTCCGGGTCTCTGGGCGGCGGCGCCCCGGTCCCTTCGCGGGGGCCGGGGCGCGCGGCTTCAGCCCAGCCGGGCGAGGGCGGCGGCCACGGCGGTGTCGGCCCGCAGGACGTGGGGGCCGAGGCCCAGGGGCGCGACGCCCGCCGCGGTGAGGTCGGCGAGCTCGTCGGGGGTCCAGCCGCCCTCGGGACCGATGAAGACCATGGCCGCCGGCGGGGCGGTGCGGGCCGCAGCGCCGGGCGCGCAGACGAAGGCCGGCAGGCCCGGCGGACGGGCGGCGACCACGTCCGCGAGCGGGCGCAGGGGGGCGAGCACGGGCGGGGCGCTGCGTCCACACTGGCGGGCGGCGCCGGTGAGCACCCGCTCCCAGCGCTCGCGGCGCTCCCCCTTGGCCACGCTGCGGGCGGCGAGCACGGGCCAGATGGCCGTGGCGCCCAGCTCGGTCGCCATGCGCAGCGCCAGCTCGAAGGCGGGCCCCTTGAGCAGCGCCACGGCGACGACCCGGTCGGGCTGGGCACCGGCGGCCACCGGGGGCCCGTCCAGCACACACACGGCCCGTCCGTCCTGGACGTCGTGCAGGGTGGCGGGGGCAGAGCGCTGGCCGTCGAAGAGCTCGACCGCCGTGCCCCGGGGGACCCGGGTGACCCGCAGCATGTGGTGGGAGGCCTCGTCGTCCAGCACCACCGTGTCGCCGGCCGCACCGAGGGGGGGCGCCGGGAAGCGCCGCAGGCTCACGGCACCAGCTCGAGGTAGACCCAGTCGCCCTCGCGCTCTTCGTGGACCACGCGCATGGGCGCCAGGGCCGCCACCACGCTCGGGGCCCGGTCGGCGAGGATGCCCGCGAGCAGCAGCCGGCCGGCCGTGAGCCGGCGGAGGTCGGGCGCCAACAGCACCAGCACCTCGGCATAGACGTTGGCGACCACGAGCTCCCAGCGGCCGCTGAGCTTGTGGAGGGGCGTGGCGTCGAACTCGGCCTGGAGGCCGTTGAGTTCAGCATTCTCGATGGATGCGGTCACCGCATCCGCGTCGATGTCGATGCCCCGGGCGGTCATGCCCTTGCGCACGGCGGCGAGGGCGAGCACCCCCGTGCCCGTGCCCACGTCGAGGCAGCGGCCGCCCGCGACGGCGTTGCGCAGCACCCCGCCGAGGCAGGCCCGGGTCGTGGGGTGCTCGCCCGTGCCGAAGGCCATGCCGGGCTCGATGACGAGGTCGCCCGGGCGGGCCTCCCAGGGGGGCGCCACGGCGAAGTCGTCGGTGATCTCGAGGCGCGAGAAGCCGGCCTTCCAGCTCTCGGCCCAGTCCTGGTCGTCCTGCCACTCGACCGTGGGCGCCGCGCCGCCGTCCCAGAGGGGGCCGGCGGGCACCCGGGCCCAGTCGTCTTCGCTGAACCAGCCGCGCAGCAGGGCGCGGGGGGGCAGGGGGGCAGGGGGGCCCGTGTCCCAGGGCTGGCGCGGCGGCGGCGCCTCACCGGGGAGGAAGTCTTCCTGGAGGCCCGTCGCACCGAGGGCGAGCAGGCGCTGGCCGGCGGCGTCGAGGCTGCCGCGGGGCACGACCACCGAGACCTGGGCCCAGCGTGCCATGGCTCAGGACCCCAGCGTGAGGGTGCCGGCCTTGTGGGCCTTGATGAGCGTCTGGACCTCGTCCGGGCCGCCGTTCACCTTGACCCACTGGTCGGGAGCGCCGAGGCCGTTGAGGTAGAGGGTGGGGGTGCCGGTGATGCCGAGGGCGTTGGCGGCGTCGACGTCGGAGGAGATGACGCTGAGGGTGGCGGGCTGGTCGAGGCAGGCCTTCCAGGCGGCCATGTCCATGTTGACCTGGGAGGCCATGACCTCGAGGTCGGTGGGCGCGAGGTACTGCTGGTTCTTGAACATCAGCCGGCCGAGCTCCCAGAAGCGGCCCTGCTGGCGGGCGCACTCGGCACCCTTGGCGGCGCCGCAGGCGTGCTCGTGGAAGGCGCTCTGGATGCTCGGGTTGCAGGCCATGCTCAGGGGGTAGTGCTTGAAGAGCAGCTTGGCCTCGGGCACCTTCTCGGGAATCTTCTTCACGTCGTCCGAGATGCGGCCGCAGGCGGGGCACTCGAAGTCGGCGAACTCGACCACCGTGTAGGCGGCGGCGGGGTTGCCGAGCACGGGCTCGCTGCCGCCGAGGCGCACGGGGGCGTCGGTGACCGTGTACATGGACGAGTAGTCGACGGCGCCGGACTCGGTGACCACGGGGGCGGCGCCGCCGGCGGGCCCCATGCTGCGGTACCAGAACATCGCGCCGATGAAGATGACCGCGCCGGCCGTGCTCATGGCGCCGACCGAGCGGTCGTCCTTGCCGAAGAAGGCCTCCTTGATGCCGTCGCCCACCGACACCCCCGAGCCCCGGGTCTCGGCCCAGGAGGCGCCGGCGAGGATGAGGTTGACGCCGTAGAGCGAGATGCAGAAGAGGCACCAGGCGCCGAGCTGGACCGAGGCCCAGGCGAGGTAGGCCGAGTAGGCCAGCGAGACCAGGGCGCCGCCGAGCACGGCATGGGCGGCCCGGCCGTGGTTCTTGCGGCCCGAGAGGGCGAGCAGGGCGAGGGCGAAGACGCCCGCGTAGAAGCCGCTGCCGAGGAAGGCGATGGGGATGCCGAAGAGCTCGGAGGCCGCGCTCGTGTTGACCACGTCGCAGTTGAAGGTCTCGTTCACATTGCAGAGCGACGAGCCGTTCGCGGGGTGGTGCTGGCGGCCGAGGTAGAGCGAGACGCCCAGGCCCATGGCGGCGGCACCGGCGATGCCGGCCATGCGCTTCCAGGCGGCCAGGCCGATGCTGGCGAGCCAGCCGGCCACGATGCCCCCGAGCAGGGGCCCCATCGCCGCAGCGCCGAGGATGGCGACGGCCGGCAGGGCCAGCTCCGCCGAGGGTGCACCAATGATCAGGGTCGAGGCATCCACCGCAGGCACTCCATGAGAGGCACCGCCGTACCCCGTGCAGGTGGTCGCGGCAACGGGCATCCCCGGGGCCCCGGGCCGCCCTGGCTCAGTGGCCCCGGCGCGCCCTGTCCATCTCGCGCTTGTCCTGCTTCTCCTTGAGCGCGTTGCGCTTGTCGTGGAGCTTGCGGCCCCGGCCCAGGCCGACCTCGATCTTGACCCAGGGACCGGCGAAGTAGAGCTTCAGAGGGACGAGGGTGAGGCCCTTCTCGGCGGTGCGCCGGTGGAGCTTCTCCAGCTCGCGGGCCTTGAGCAGCAGCTTTCGCGGCCGCCGGGGCTCGTGGTTGAACTGGTGGGCCTGGGGGTAGGGCGGGATGTGGGCGTCCATCAGCCAGGCCTCGTCGTCGACGAAGCGCACCCAGGCCTCGGCCACGTTGCCCTTGCCGCCCCGGAGGCTCTTGACCTCGGTGCCGAGGAGCACGAGGCCGGCCACCACCGTCTCGAGCAGCTCGTAGTCGTGCCGGGCCTTCCGGTTCTCGGCGATGAGGCGGTCGGTCTGGGAACCGCCGGTGCTGGACTTGGCCATGGTCGCCTCCGCGTCGGCCGGTCCGGCGGCCATATCGCGCGCGGTGGGGGCCTGGGTGGGACGGAGTGGATCCACCGCCCGCCACCGGCCCGGGACCTCGATCCACTTTGATCCACCTCGGGGCCCCCTCGGCCCCCCGCGCCCCCTGGAGCCCGGGCGCTGGCGCCCCAGTGGATCCGTCCGGACGCGGGGAGCTTGCCCCCCGATCTTGCGATGAAACGATTGTTCTCGAAAAGTCCAGTGTCGAGATGTCATTGGCATGTCAATACTCTGGGGCGGCGGGCACCCGGCGGCTGGGGATCGCCGCCCGCCCCGTGCAGCGAGATCGGCCGCCGGCGAGCTGCTCGATCGTTCCACGGCGGCCCACGCGGATAAATCATGGTGGATCAGCAACTTATGGATATCCCCGGGCAATCTGTGGCACCTCGTCGGGTCGCCGAGTACATGAAGTGAGACCATGGGGTCACGAAGTGGATCGGAATCCCACACTCCGCTCCCGCCACCCCGATGCCTTCTCGGTGCCATGCAGCTGCCGGCGCTCAATGCGGAGCTCACGCTCGACCCGAAGGGTCGTGTGATGCTGCCGCGTCAGCTCCGGGACGAGCTCCAGCGCGAGGGCATCAACCGCCTGGTCGCCTTCGCCAACGGCGGCCCGAACGGTGGTCTCGCGCTCTACACCATCCAGGACTTCAACCAGATGACCGCGCAGCACCAGGGCAGCGACCCGATGGACCCGAAGGCGCGGCTCTTCGCGCTCGCGGTCCGGTCGACGGCCCAGACGGTGTCGGTCGACAACGCGGGCCGGATGCTCATCCCCAAGGAGCTGCGCAAGCTGCTGGGCCTCGAGCGCGGGCTCTACCTGTTCACGGCGGGCGGCTGGTTCGAGGTGTGGGACCTCGAGCGCTGGGAGGCCCAGGCCTACCCCAAGGCCGCCGAGATGTGGGACGAGCTCTTCGGCTTCGGCTCCCTCCAGCCCGCGGCGCCCGCCGTGGCGGAGGGCTGAGCCGATGGCTGCTGTGCCCGACTTCCACCACGTCTCCGTGCTGCTGCCCCAGGTCGTCGAGGGCCTCGCCCCCCGGCCCGGCGGCCGCTACCTCGACGGCACCCTCGGCGGCGGGGGCCACGCGGCGGCCGTGCTCGCGGCCTCGGCCCCGGACGGGCTGCTCGTGGGCATCGACCGCGACCCGGCGGCCCTCGCGGCGGCCGGCGCCCGCCTCGCGCCCTTCGGCGACCGGGCCCAGCTCCGGCGCGGCACCTTCGACAGCATGGCGACCCTCGCGGCCGATCTGGCCCCCTACGACGGCATCCTGCTCGACATCGGCGTCTCGTCCCCCCAGCTCGACCACGCCGAGCGGGGCTTCTCCTTCTCGGCCGACGGGCCCGTCGACATGCGCATGGACCCGGAGCTGCCCGAGTCCGCTGCCGACCTCATCGCCCGCCTCGACGAAGACCGCCTCACGACCCTCATCGGCCAGCTCGGCGAAGAGCCCCGGGCCCGGCGCATCGCCCGCGCCCTCAAGGCCGGCGTGCCCTGGACGAGCACCGTGGCCCTGGCCGAGACCGTCGCCGCCGCCTCCGGCTACCGCAACAGCCGCACCCACCCCGCCACCCGCACCTTCCAGGCCCTGCGCATCGCCGTCAACGACGAGCTGGGCCAGCTCGAGCGGGCCCTGGACGCGGCCGTGGGGCTGCTCCGGCCGGGCGGTCGGCTGGCCATCATCTCCTTCCACTCGCTGGAAGACGGTCGGGTCAAGCGCCACTTTCGGCGCCTGGCCGGCCAGACCGGTCCCCGGGACGCCTACGGCAACCCGCTGACCCCCCCCGCCTTGCGGATCCTCACCCGCAAGCCCCTGCGCGGCGACACCCTCGACGCCGACAACCCCCGTGCCCGCTCGGCCCTGCTCCGCGTCGCCGAGCGCCTCCCCGCCTGAGTCCCCCCCAGGCCCCCCCGAGTCCCGCTGCTCCCCGCTAGTCCCCGGATTCGTCCCGTGCCCCACCGCTCCCGCCCCGCCCGCCCGATGGCCGTGCTGGTCCCCACCGAGACCGGCGGTCTTGAGATCCGCCAGCTCTGGCGCTACCTCGGCGTCGCCGGCCTGGTCGCTGCCTGCGCCATGCTCAGCGCCTGGTCCCGCGTCGACCTGGTCGAGACCTCCGTTGCCCTCGACCGCGCCCAGGCCTCGCTGAACCAGTCGCTCTCCGAGCGCGAGCGCCTGGAGCTCGAGCTGGCTGCGCTCACCGACCCCCAGCAGCTGGTGCCCACGGCCACGGCCCTGTCGCTCCAGCCCGCCGCCGCCGTGGTCGACCTCCGCAGCGACGCCGCGGAGAACTGAGCGATGGCCCCGCCCCCCACCCGCCGCCGGTCCCCGCGCCGGTCCTGGCCGCCCCGCATCAACGGCGGCCCGCTGCTGCCCGAGCGCCGCAGCGACGGCGAGACCGACGGTGTGGTGCGCACCCGTGCCGCCGTGCGCGTGGCCTGGCTCGGGGGCTTCATCGGGGTGGGCTTCCTCGCGCTCACGGCGCGGGCCTCGTCGCTGATGCTCCTGCCCGACCCCCAGCTCGAGAAGAAGGCGCGGGTCCAGTTCGAGGAGTCCATCGAGGTGCGCGGCCGCCGGGGCGACATCCTCGACCGCAACGGCGCCCTGCTGGCCACCACCGTCGAGCTCTACGAGCTCCACGCCGATCCTGCCCGGCTGGTCGCCGATCCCGAGCCCGACAAGCCCGTGCTGGACGACCCGGTCCAGGCCATGGCCGACGCCCTGGCGCCCATCCTCGACCTCCCGGCCGCCGAGCTGGCCGAGCGCCTCGGTCGCGCCCGCCGCCGGGACGTGCGCCTCGCCGAAGACCTCCCCCCGGACGTGGCCAACCGGGCCCGGGCGGCCGTCTCGGCCCTCGCCCGCAAGGACCGCCGGCTCCGGGGCGCCACCTGGACCCGCTCCACCCCCAGCCGCTTCTACCCGGGCCGCGAAGAGGCCAGCGTGCTGCTGGGCCTCGTGGGCCACAACGGCGTGGGCCGGGCGGGCCTCGAGCGGGCCCTCGACCGCGAGCTGCAGGGCGAGACCTTCAAGTACGTGCAGTGGCGCGACCGCAAGGGCCGCAAGGTGACGCCGGAGCGCATGCACGCCGACGCGGGCCACTCGGTCGTGCTGACCCTCGACCGGCGCATCCAGCACATCGCCGAGGAGGCCGTCGAGCGCGCCCGCACCGAGAAGGGTGCACTCTACGCCTATGCCGCGGTGGTCGACATTCCCACGGGCGAGCTGCTGGCCCTGGCCAACCGGCCGGCCCAGAACCCGAACGACACCCGCGACATCCGCATGGACAGCTTCACGAACCATGCGGTCATGGACGCCATCGAGCCCGGCTCGGTCTTCAAGCCCTTTGTCGCCGCTGCGGCGATGAACGAGGGCCTCGTGACGCCCAACACGGTCATCGACTGCGAGGGCGGCGCCTGGCGGGTCCAGCGCGCGGTCATCCACGACGACCACCCCAAGGGCAACCTCACGGTCACGGGCATCATCAAGCACTCGTCGAACATCGGCGCGGCCAAGCTCGCCTTCAAGCTCGGCGCCGACCGCACCCTCGACTACCTGCGCGACTTCGGCTTCAACCGCATGAGCGGCCTCGAGCTGCCCGGTGAGACCGGCGGCGCCATGCGCAAGGCCCACAGCATCAAGCCCATCGAGCTGGCGACCACGGCCTACGGCCACGGGGTCACGGCCAACGCCATCCAGCTCGCGAGCGCCGTGGCGACCCTCGGCAACGGCGGGGTGCGCATGCAGCCCCGGCTGGTCAAGGAGATCCGCGACCGCCACGGCACGGTCATCGAGCGCTACGCGCCCGAGATCGACCGCCGCGTCATCTCGGAAGAGACGGCCCACGACACCATCGAGATGATGGTCACGGTCACCGAGAAGGGCGGCACGGGCACCCGCGCCCGGGTCGAGGGCTACCGGGTCGCCGGCAAGACCGGCACGGCCTGGAAGCACGTCAACGGCGGCTACTCCAGCACCGACCGCATCGGCTCCTTCGTCGGGCTCATCCCCGCCGACGACCCCAAGCTGGCCATCGCCGTCGTGGTCGACACCCCCACGGTCGGCCGCGCCTACGGCGGCCTCGTCGCCGGCCCCGCCTTCGCCGAGATCGCCGGCGAGTCGCTCCGGGTGCTGGGCATCGCCCCCGACCCGGCCCTCCTCGAGGACGGCGCCCCCGAGGGCAGCCCCGAGGAAGACGCCGCCCCGCCCCAGCTCGCCGCCGCCGACGCCGTCGTGCGCGACGTGGTCTGGGCCCCGGACGGCCGCCTCCAGGTGCCGGCGCTCACGGGCCTCAGCCTCCGCGACGCCCTCGGAACCCTCCAGGGCACGGGCCTGTCGGTCCGCACCAGCGGCTCCGGTCGCGTCTCCCACCAGTCTCCGCCTCCGGGCACCCCTCTCGTCCCCGGCGATGAGCTCCAGGTCTTCCTGGACTGAGCGCCACCCGACCCACCCTCTTGCGGCCGCCCCGTGTGGCCGTCCCTCTCGGGGAGCCGAGGGGGCAGCGACGTCGACCGGACCCCCCTGCTCCGGTCTCCTGGTCCTGGCCCGGACCCCACGCACCACCGCGGTCACCTCCCGGCTCGGGCGCTGCTCTTGCGCCCGACCGGTCTCCCTCTCTCCCGACCCCGGTGCCACCGGCCCCCAGAACCTGCGCCGCTTCCCCTTCTTGTTGATCCGCCACCCGCTCCTGCTGCTGTTGGCCCCCTCGCGTCTCCCTCCTCCCGTGCCCCCGGGCACACCCCCTCCCACCCCCTTTCCCCC
>CAXQUZ010000655.1:0-4838 GCA_964226865.1 Myxococcota bacterium
GCAGACGGCATACGAGCTAGCATGCGGTGACTGGAGTTCAGACGTGTGCTCTTCCGATCTCGAGCTCTACACCGTGCGGCCCGACGACCGGGTCCAGCTGGTGCGGGTGGCCGTGCGGGGCATCGGGCGCATGCTGCAGGACGTGCGGCGCGCCATCCACGCGTCCGCCTGAGCGCTCGGTGATCGAGCCCCTCGCCAGCGCGGGCGCCCTCGGCGGCCTGGCGGCCACGGCGGCCCTGGTCGGGGCGCTGTGGTGGCGGGTCGGTCCGCCGCGTCCCCGGTGGCCCCTGGGTCCGGCCTTCGGCGCCCTTGCCTTGCTGGTGGGCATTGCGGCCCTCGTGGGCGTGCTGGGGGGCGTGCTCTTGGGCCGGCCCTGGATCGATCCCGCGCCGCCCCTCGCGCTGGGCATCGGCGCGACGGGGGCCGGGGCGCTCGCGGCGGGGGGCCTCGCCCTGCGCATGGCCACCCCCCGGGCCCTCGGGCTGCTGCCTCCGGAGGCCGCACGGGGCTGGGGCGAGGCCGCCGCCGGGCTCGTGGCCTTTCTCGCGTTCACCGTGGCCTTCACGACGGGCCTCCAGGCCCTGGGGGTCGAGCTCGAGGCCCAGGGGGTGCTCACGGCCCTCGCCGCCGCGCCGCCCACCGAGCGGGCCCTGGTCGTGGGCTACGGCCTGCTCGGTGCGCCGCTCAGCGAAGAGCTGCTGTTCCGGGGGCTGCTGCTGCCGCCGCTGGTCCAGCGCCTCGGGGCCCCGGCGGCCGTGCTGGTCTCGGGCCTGATCTTCGGCCTCGCCCACCTCGCCGACCCGGTGGCCGTGGTCCCGCTGGTGGTGCTCGGGGCGGGCCTCGCCCTGCTGCGGCTGCGCACGGGCTCGGTGCTGCCCGGCCTCGCCGTCCACGTGGTCAACAACGGGGTCGCCCTGGCCACCGCCGCCCTCTGAGCGGAGCCCGGGCCCGGGCTGCCGTCCTTGACGTGTCCACTCTTGGCCATGCCGCCGGCGGGCCCAGCCGTTAGAGGGACGAAATATCGTGCCCGCGCTCTTGAGGAGCCGCAGGGCACCGGGGCGGCCCGGCCCGCGCGGTCACCACGCCCTGCGGCCGCGAAGTCCCGCGCCCCGCGACCGCCCATCATGCCGACGAGGAGCCCCTTCCATGCCCGCAGATCGCCGCAGCCCGCGGGAAGCACCACGCAAGGACGACGGGGGCCCCCAGCGCGCCGAGATCCGTCGCCGCGCCCAGGAGCTCGTCCGCACCGCGGGCATCCCCCAGAACCTCGCCTGGCAGGTCGCCCAGGGCAACCTCAGCCTCAACGAGGTGCTCCAGCGCATGGCCACCCGCGACCGGGTCACGACGCTGATGGAGCGCCACGGCCTGCCCAAGTCCCTGGCCACCCAGATCGCCCTCGGCCAGGCCGATCTCGACCGTGTGCTGCGCAAGCAGCGCCTCGAAGAGCACATGGCGGCCAACCGCGACCGCTCCATCCTGGCCGCCTCGGTGGAGTCGGGCGCGCCCATCCACCTCGGCCTGCTCGGGGGCCGCACGGTGCACGGCCGGGTCGTGGCGGTGGGCCGCTACGAGTTCACCTTCCGCCACATCGACCCCCGCTCGGGGGCCGAGGGCGAGGAGGAGGCCATCCACAAGCTCTACTGCAAGTACGGCTGCCGGGCGGAGGACGCCCGCGGGGTCCGCAACCAGATGAAGCGCGACAAGTCGCGCCCCTCGAAGACCGAGCCCATCTGGAAGCCCCAGGAGCGCTACGGCTGCTCCGACCGGCGCCTCTTCGGCTACGTCGACAGCGAGGCTCCCGTCTCCTGCACCCTCCAGGAGGGCGAGGTCCTGCGCGGCCTCCCCCGCTGGATGGGCCGCTGGGAGTTCGGTCTGGAGCTCAAGAAGAAGGCTGTCGAGGTCGTCGTCTTCCGCCACGCACTCGTCGAACTGGGAACCGTCTGATGGGCATCTTCAAGGGGGGCATGACCCTCCGCCGCTACCACGCCGAAGGAGAGGTGCCGGACGACTTCCGCACCCTCTTCGCCGAGTCTCTCAACGCCAACGCCTACCGCGAGCCCCGCACCTGGCAGGTCGGCGAGCTGGCCACGGGCTGGTGCCTCACCCAGAACCTGCTCGACACCGACTTCACCGACCTGAACCGCTGGCTGTTCAACCACTACCTGGTGGCCGGTCTGCGGGTCGACAAGAAGGTGCTGCCCTCGAAGCTCTTCAAGGCCCACCTCGACAAGCGCGTCGAGCAGTGGTGCGCCGAGAACCAGCGCGAGAAGGCGCCGAGCGCGATCAAGCGCGAGCTCAAGGAGCTCCTCGAGATCGAGATGCTCAACCGCACCCTGCCGAACGTCCAGGTCTACGAGTTCTGCTGGAACATCGTCGACGGCTGGGTCATCTTCCACAACACGAGCGAGACGGCGAACGACCTGTTCCGCAAGGAATTCCGCACCACCTTCGGCGTGGTGCTGACGCCTTTCTCGCCGCTCGACTTCCTCCATCGTGACCCCGTGACGGCCGAGACCCTCGAGCTGGCGGGCATCAGCGACTACCGGCCCGACCGGGTCGCCGGGAGCCAGGCATGAGCGAGGCACCCCCCGCACTGCCCCACCTCACCATCGAGTTCTTCGTGTGGCTCTGGTACGCCAGCGAGCGCGAGGGCGGCACCTTCAACCTCGGCGAGCAGGTCGGCGTGGCCGACTGCTGGGTGGACGAGCGCCTGTCGTTCCGCCTCGTCGACGAAGACAAGGCGCGCGCCGTGCTCACCGGCGAAGACACCTCGACCTCGGCCGAGGCCCGCGCGGCCCTGGCCAGCGGCAAGGTCGTGCGCGATCTCCAGCTCCACATCCGCCGCGAGGAGCGTGAGTACACGGTCACCCTGCGGGGCCCCCACCTCGACCTCGCCGGCCTCAAGCTGCCCCCCCACGAGCCCTCTGGAGAAGAGGAGCTGCTCTACGAGCGCATGTTCCTCTACGAAGACATCTGGGCGGTCATCGGCGCGCTCTACCGCCGCTTCGCCATCGAGCGCACCAGCAAGGCCTGGCACACCGAGATCCTTCCGGCCGTGCGGGACTGGGCTGGTGGTGCCGATCCCAAGGACCTGGCCTGGGATCCCGCGCCGGCCATCGAGGAGTAGCGGCCACAGTTGCCCTTGACGGTGGCGCCCCGACCCCATAGAACGGGCAGCGTCTCGGGGGGCGAACGCCGCCGGGCTTCTCCCGCCCCCAACCCTGAAGCCAGCCGTCCACCACGCGTTCCCCCACGCAGCGACGGCCCCCGGGACACTCCGCCCGCCACTGCGGGCCACATGCGCGGTTAGCTCAGCTGGATAGAGCGTTGGCCTCCGGAGCCAAAGGTCGCAGGTTCGAATCCTGCACCGCGCGCCACTTCTCCCCCCGCCCATCCTGGGCGCAAAGACGGGGCCGGTAGCATCCCCTGCTCGCCGGCCCTTTCTGCATTTGCCACATCGGTTCTGCGCCCCGCCCCACTCTCGCAGGAGGCCCGATGCTCGCCTTGCTCTTGATGTTCTCCCTGGACGCCGCGGCCCAGTCGGCCGTGCCCACGCCCCGGTGGGGCCAGCCCGTCAAGAACGAACGCCAGGGCGGGCCACTGGGCCTCGGGGTGGCCATGGGCGCCCCGTCGGGCCTGTCGGGCAAGGTCTGGATCGGCGACTGGATGGCGACCCAGTTCTCGGTGGGCGGCGACATGGGCTGGCTCGGTGATCTGTCGGTGACGGGCGACTACGTCTTCCACATCCGCCCGCTGAACACGAACAACCCCGAGTACAGCGTGCCGCTCTACGGCGGCCTCGGCGTGAACCTCGCCACCAACACCGTGCTGCTCCAGGACTCGATCTGGGTGGGCATCCGGGCGGTCTTCGGCGCGACGGTGCTCGTGAAGGCCCTGCCGGTCGACCTGTACCTCGAGACCGCCCCCACCTTCTACGTGGTAGACGAGCCCTCTTGGGCGGTGGACGGCCAGATGGGTGTCCGGTACTACTTCTGAGACCGCACGGAGGGCCATGCCTGTCTCCCGCCAGCACTGGTGTTATGCGCTTGCCCACCTCGGGAGCTGGCGATGAAGGTGCGGTACTGGGGCGTGCGGGGCTCCATCCCCATGCCAGGCGCAGCGACCGCGCGGTACGGCGGCAACTCCTCCTGCGTCGAGGTGCAGCTGCCCGGGGCGCCGCCGGTGGTGCTCGACTGCGGCACGGGCGCGCGGGCCCTGGGTCGCCGGATGCTGGAGCAGCGCTCGAAGACGGCGCTCGTGCTCTTCTCCCACTTCCACGCCGACCACGTCTTCGGCTTCCCCTTCTTCGGCCCGCTCTACGCGCCGGGCTCGGAGATCACGGTGGGGGTGCCGGCCTACAGCGCGGTCGACGCCCGGTCGCGCCTGGGCCGCTACCTCAACGGGGTGCACCACC
The DNA here is from genome assembly GCA_964226865.1 of Myxococcota bacterium. Taxonomy (GTDB): domain Bacteria; phylum Myxococcota_A; class UBA796; order UBA796; family UBA2385; genus CAXQUZ01. The sequence goes on from CAXQUZ010000655.1 coordinate 4,415, forward strand.
CGGTGCGCATCCGTGACGTGGCGGCGAACCTCGACTTCCTCGGTGTGCGGCCCTCGCGCCCCTTCGACTTCGGGCCCTACACCATCCAGGGCATCGCCCTGAACCACCCGGGCGGATCGACGGGCTACCGCATCGACGCCGGCGGCTACCGGGTCTGCTACATCACCGACACCGCCCCGCTGGCCCGCCCCGGCGAGGGCCTGGTCGACGGCGCCCGCCCGCCCGGCCCCGAGCGTCGGCTGATCGCCCTCATCGAGAACGCCGATCTGGTCGTCATGGACACCATGTTCGACTGGGAGGAGTACCTCGAGAAGATGACCTGGGGCCACGCCTACCCGGGCTATGCGGCCCAGCTCTGTGAGGCCGCGGGCGCCAAGCGGCTGGAGATCGGAAGAGCACACGTCTGAACTCCGTCACCGCATGC
>CAXQUZ010000656.1:0-7815 GCA_964226865.1 Myxococcota bacterium
CCCCGTGGGGGCCCGCGGCCCCCGGCCAGCCCCCTGGGGGGGGGCCCCGGAGGCGGCCGGCGGCCCGCTCCCGGCGTATGGGGGGCCCGGTGGGCGGCGGGGGCCCCGCGCCGCGCCTCAGCTCCCGTCGGCTGGTGGCGCCGGTCGCTCGAGCTTCGCCTGGACCACCCGAAAGCGCCGCGCCACGAAGGCGAGGTCGGTGAGGCAGGCGCTGCCCGCCGGGTTGAGGCCCGTGACGTGGAAGTCGCTGTAGGCGGCGGCGTAGTTGATGGGCAGCTGGCGCTGGAGGTTGAGGCCCACCGAGGCGCCCGCCGCAGCGAAGGCGTCGATGACCCGCTCCTGTTGCGCGGCATCGGTGGTCCAGGCGTAGCTGGCGATGGCGCCGAAGCGCCCCGCCTCGTCGGCGGCCCGGGCGATGGCGGCCTCGGCGTCCGGGGCGGTCAGCACAAAGGCCATGGGCCCGAAGTGCTCGCGCTGGTGGAGTGTGGCGCCGGGGGCCTCGACCGCGACGACGAGCGGGGTCGCCGTCCGGGCCCGGGGGTGGTCGGGGTGGGGGTAGGGCGCGCTGTCGCGGAGCACCCGCCCCACGGCCGGTGCCGCGGCGCGCAGGGCGGCGATGTCGTCGAGCACGGCGGGGCTCTGGATGGCGCCGCAGAGCCCGGCGGCGACCGCGGGATCGGCCACCAGTGCGTCGATCTGGGCCACGAGCCGGCGCTGGACCTCGGCGGGAGCGACCCGGCCGGTCGGGGTCTCGACCCCCGTCGCGGGCAGCCAGATGTTCTGGGCCGCCGTGCACATCTGGGACGAGAAGATGCAGAGGCTGTGGGCGATGGCGTGGAGGGTGGCGTCGAGGTCGTCGGTGGAGAGCAGCACGGCGGCGTTGCAGCCGGCGGTCTCGGTGTAGACCTGGAGGCGGTGGCAGTGGTCCTCGAGCCAGCGGCCGAAGCGCTGGCTGCCCGTGAAGTCGACGATGCGCAGGGCGGGGTGCTCGAGGTAGGCCATGGCCACGGGGGCGGCCCGGGTGTCGGGGGCCAGGGCGACCAGGGCCGGGTCGAAGCCGGCCTCGGCCAGCACGGCGCGCAGCCGCCGCACCCCCATGGCCATGGGCAGGATGGCGTCGGGGTGGGGCTTCAGGATGACGGCATTGCCCGTCGCGAGGTTGGCGAAGACCGCGGGCCAGGCGTTCCAGGCGGGGTAGCTGCCGCAGCTCATGACGAGGGCGGGCCCGACGGGCACGAGGCGGTAGCGCTTGTCGAGGGTGACGGGGGCGCCCCGGCCGAAGCGGCGGGTGAAGGTCGCCCGGGCCGGGATCCGCTCCATGGCCGCCCAGGCGTGCACCACCGCCTCGAGGCCCCGGTCGAGGGCGTTGGCCCCGCTGCCGGCGAAGGCCATCAAGAAGGCCTGGCCGGCGGTGTGCATGGTGGCCTGGGCGCTGGCGAAGACCTCGCCGGCGAGCTGGTCGAGGGCCTCGAGACACACACCGATCCGGGCCTCGGGCCCCGCCGCGGCCCAGGGCCCCATGGCCGCCTGGGCCGCCGCCAGGGTGCGGTCCGGATCGGGGTCGGGGGAGCGGATGCCCAGGGGCGCCCCGGTGTAGGGCGAGACCTCTTCGCCGACCCAGCCCCGGGGCGGGCCGGCGGTGTCGAGCGCGAAGTCGCGGCCGAGACAGGCGGCGAAGGCGGCCTCTCCCGCCGCGCGGGCGCCGGGCGGGTGGTGCCGGCGGCTGGGCGACTCGGGGTAGGGGCTGTGCCAGCCACGGGCGGCGGTGGCGGCGGTGGCGGCGGCGAGGGTGGCCTGGTGCTTCGCAAAGAGGGGGTGCACGGGACTCTCAGGGACAGGGAGCGGCGGCGCGGCGCCAGCGGAGCGCGAAGGTGTGGACCCCGCCCCGCCGGTCGGTGAGCTGGTAGTCGAGCACGAGGCCGCCGTCGGCGGTGGGGCGGGCCCGGCGGATCTGGGTCGTGCCGACCACCTCGGGGACGAGGGCGAGATCGACCTCGTGGTGGACCGTGTCGCCGACGAGGCGCCAGCGGCCGCTGTAGCTGAGCGCGGTGTCGAAGGCCTGGGCCTTCGCCGCGGCGGGGGCCTTGTGGGCGCGCTCCAGGCCGCCCGGGCCCACGGGGGGACGGTCGGCGGCGCTGAGCAGCGCGGCCATGTGGCCGTCGGCGGCGTAGACGATGCGCCCCCGGGCGCCGGGGCCGAAGGGCTGGCGGACCGGGCCGCCGTCCGCGGGGGTCACGGTGAAGCCGACCAGCTCCCAGCTGCCCACGAGCCAGTCGGCGCGGAGCCGGCTCATGCCGACCAGGTGGCGCCGGGCACCCAGGCGGCGTGGAAGCCGGCCGGCACCCGCTGGGGCAGGCGCACCCGGGCGACGGGGCCGGCCGCCGGATCCTGGCCGGCGTAGACCAGGCAGTGGCTGCTCCAGTCGCTGCGGTCGGTGACGAAGGTGACCACCCAGCCGTCGTCCTCGTCGGTGGCCCCGGGGCGTGGCACGAAGGGGGCCTCGCTGCCGAAGACCCCGGGCCCGTAGGGCACCACCGTGCGCGCCCCGGTCTCGAGGTCGGCCTTCACGAGGCCCTCGAAGGTCGCGGGGATCTCGTAGGGGATGTGCTGGAGCCAGGCCCAGCGGCCCCGGTGGCCGTGGCGGTCGGGGTGGATCATCGGGAACTCGGCGTTGAAGTCGTCGAGCTGCTGCTCCCGGCAGGCGCCGGTGGCGAGGTCCATCTCCCAGCGGTGGAGGCTGGCCTGGAGCTTGATGCCGCTGAGCATGGCGGCGATGCGGCCGTCGCGCTTGTCGGGGCGCAGGCTCGGGTCGCGGGTGCGGCAGCCGATCATGACCACCGTGTCGCCCTCTTCCCAGCAGTTGACCACGTGCAGCATGTAGCAGGGGTCGAAGGAGAACCAGCGCACGTCGGCGTCGGTGCCGTAGCGGGGAATGACGCCGAAGCGGGTGGGCACCTCGGGGTGGAACAGCGGCACCCGCTTGCCCGTGCGGGCGAAGAGCTCCGGGTCGAAGAACACGGGAAAGTCGTGCAGCACGCTGTAGCGGGGGGTGATGCCGATGTCGTGGGGCCGGCGGGGGCCCGGCAGGCTCACGGTCGTGGCGTGCACGCTGCCGTCGGGACGGACGACGCCGTAGCGCAGGTAGGGGGGCCGGTCGCCGTAGCTGAACCAGATGAGCTCGCCGGTGGCCGGGTCGACCTTGGAGTGGGCCGAGGTGCGCTTGAGCGCCCCGCCGAAGGTCTCGGGGCCGAGGGTGGCGAGGGTGCCCGGGTCGAGGGCCACGGGGGTGCCCGACTCGTACCAGAGCGCCAGCACCCGGTCGCCGTGCACGATGAGGTCGGTGTTGGCCGTGTCTTTCAGGGGGCCGCCGGGCAGGCTGAAGTCGAAGGGGCCGAGCACGCCCCCCCAGATGGCCGCGCCGGCCTCGGCCTCGGCGGCGAGGCCCCGGGTCTGGACGTAGCGGTTGCGGTAGTGGGCCCGGCCGTTCTCGAACCAGATGCCGTGGACCATGCCGTCGCCGTCGAACCAGTGGTAGCGGTTCGGTGGGGCGTGCACGCTGTTGGGTCCGTTCCGCAGGTAGGCCCCGAAGAGCTCCCGGGGCAGCGTGCCCTCGACGGGCAGATCCGTCGCCACCACCTCGTCGACCACCGGGGCGAAGACGCCGTGCAGGTAGGGGTTGTCGATGGTGTCGACCCAGCTCGGGGCGCCGTCGGGGCGGCGGCCCTGGGGGTGGAGCGACTTGCCGTAGCGTTGGGTGATCTCGAGCGCGGCCATGGGTCCTCGCGGGCAGGGGCCGCCACTCTACCGCCCGCGGGCGGCCCGTCCGGGGCCCGGGGCGCGCCCGGGGGCTCAGGGGGTGGCGCCCACCCGCTCGCGCAGCTCGACGATGGTCTGCTCGACCGCGCCGCCCTGGGCCCAGCGCACCATGAAGGAGGGCACCATGCCGCCCAGCTTCAGCTTGAGCTCGTAGACGAGGCGCACCTGGCCGCCCTGCTCGGTGACCGCCCACTGGCCCTCGGTGGCGGGCACCTCGACCCCGTCTCCCCGGAGCGAGCTCTGGTCGCCGCTCTTGGTCCACCGGTAGCTGCGGCCGTTGGGCAGCTCTTCGGTGCGGAAGTCGACCACGACCTCCCGGTCGGTGACCCCGCGGGCCGAGAAGCGCTGGTAGATGCGGGTGATGGGGCCCTCGCGCTGGACGAGCCGAGCCTCGGAGAGCCCCGAGAAGGTCGACGCGTGGCCCTCGGGGCGGGCCAGCAGCCGGTGCAGGGCCGAGGCGTCCACCTCGGACCACGTGCACTCGACGCGCACGGGCGTGATGCCGTCGGCGCCGGGGCTGCCCTGGAGGTAGTCGCAGCCCTCGGCGTGCTTCGAGAGGGTCCAGCCGGCGTGGGCCGACGAGAGGCCCAGCACGATGCCGAGCAGGGGCGAGGGGGTCATGGAGGCTCCGGGGAGGGGGGGCAGGGCGGAGCAGGGGCCGTGCGAGGCCCACCGCCAGTCGGTATGGGAGGAGGAACGGAGATCCCGCGGCCGCGCTGAACCGCCCGCCGGGGTCCCGGAGCGGTGAAACGTGTTCTCGTTCTACCACGGGCCCGAGGAATTCACTCCATGAAGCAGCCACAGCCGCCGATGGTGGAGGATCCGGGCGCCCCCGTGGCCGCGGGCGCCCGTGCTGGCGACCTCCCCGGGCCCGCGGGCGGCGATCGGCCTGCGGAGGGGCCCGCGCCCGGGGTCGCGGCGGGCTGTCCCTGGGCCCGGGTCACGGGGGCGTCCCGGGGGATCGGCCGGGCCGTCGCCGAGGGCCTCGTCGCCGGGGGCCACAACCTCGTGCTCGCCCTCCGCCAGCCCGCCGACGCGCCCGCCGTGCGCGCGCTCTGTGACGCCCTGCGCCGCCGCCGTCCCGGGGTCGCGCTCCGGCTGCTGCGCCTCGACCTCGCCGACCTCGGCCAGGTCCGGGCGGCGGCGGCCGCGCTGTGCGCCGACGGGCCGCCGCTGTCGCTGGTGGTCGCCAACGCCGGGGTCTTCTCCCGGCGCGAGCGGGCGCCCACCACCGACGGCTTCGAGCGCCACATGGGCGTCAACCACCTCGGCCACTTTGCGCTGGTCGTGGGCCTCCAGCCCCTGCTGCGGCCCGCGGCGCGGGTGGTGGTGGTCACGAGCGTGGTCCACCACCTCGGCGCGCTGCCCTGGGGCGCCCTCGGCGAGCGCGGCGGCCCGGCGCTCTCGGCCTACGCGGCCAGCAAGCTCGCCAACCAGATGTTCGCCCTGGCCCTGGACCGGCGGCTCGCGCCCCGGGGGGGCCGGGCGGTCGGGGTCCACCCGGGCTTCGTCCACACGGGCATGCTCGACGGCCTCGGGGGGGTGCTGCCGGGGCTGCCGGCCCTCGTGGCGCGGCTGGCCCAGCGCCCCGAGCAGGGGGCGGCCCACGTGCTCCACGCGGCCCTCGAGGTGGACGAGCTCGCCGCCAGCGGCATGGGCGGGCCCCAGGGCTGGCTCGAGCTCTGGGGCGCGCCCGGGCCCCGCGCCTGTGCCCCGGCGGCCATGGACGAGGCCGACCAGGAGCGCCTGTGGGCCCTGTCGGAGCGGGCCACGGGCCAGCGCTGGCGCGAGGAAGACGCGGGCTGAGGTTGCTTGAGAATGCCCGTGTTCAGGGTGTTCTCAGTGGTTCAGCGCTTGCGGGGCTTGCCCCGGGCCCGCTTGCGATCGGTCTCGGTGGCCTTGCCCTCGGCCCGCAGCTTCTTCCAGCTCGCGACCCGCGCGGCCTTCACCGTGCGGTCGGCGACGGCCGCCTGCACGGCACAGCCGTCCTCGCGGGTGTGGGTGCAGCCCCGCCAGCGGCACCCGGTGGCCAGCGCCTCCAGGTCGTCGAAGACCTCGGCGACCCCCTCCTCCTCCCAGAGCTGCAGCTCGCGCATGCCGGGCGTGTCGAGCAGCACCCCGTGGGCCCCCGCGCCGCCGGGCAGCAGCACCAGCTCGCGGTGGGTGGTGGTGTGGCGCCCCTTCGTGTCGCCGTCGCGCACGGCGCCGGTCTCCTGGCGCTGCTCCCCGCAGAGGGCGTTGACCAGCGAGCTCTTGCCGACGCCGGAGGAGCCCACGAGCCCGAGGGTGTGGCCGGGGGCCGTGAGGGCCAGCAGCCCGTCCATGCCCTCGCCGGTGTGGGCGCTCAGGGCGAGCACGGGCACGTCGCCGAGGGCGCGGAGGCGGCCGGTGAGGCGGCTGCGCTTGCTCGGGCGGGCCTTGTCGATCTTGTTGAGCACCACGATGCCCTCGGCGCCGCTGGCCCGCACGGCGGCGAGGTAGCGCTCGATGCGCCGCAGGTTGAAGTCGGCGTCGACCGAGGTGACCACGAGCACCCGGTCGAGGTTGGCGGCCACCACCTGCACCCCCACCTTGCGCCGGGGCAGCCGCCGCAGGAGGGCCGTGCGCCGGGGCAGCCGGTGGGCGATGCGGGCGTCGGGGTCGTCCCAGTCCAGCAGCACCCAGTCCCCCACCCGGGGGCGCGCGAGGGCCGCCTCGGGGGTCTCGATGTCGTACTGGCTGCCCTGGGGGGCCCAGACGAGGCGCTGGCCGGCGGGCCCGAGCAGCCGGTAGCGGCCCCGGTGCTCGACACAGACCCGGGCCGGCGACAGCCCGGGGGCGTCGGCGAGCAGCGGGGCCGCCGCGTCGGCAAAGTGGGGGGACCAGCCCAGCTGGGCCAGGGTGGGCCGGGGGGGGGCGGAGGGAGCGGGGTCCGGGGACGGGGCGTCCGGCGGCATGGGGGACCGGGGAAGCGGGGGGAGGCACGGGGGGCTGGCGCAGGGGCCCGGAGGCCGGGGACGAGGCCCGGGCGGGCGCCAGCGCACGAAAAAAGTGACGCCTGGGGCGGCTGCGGGGGCATGATGCCCGCGTCGACCGACTATGATGGAGCGCATCTCTTTGGGAGGTATCATGCGGACTGGTGGTGTGGCCCGGGGTCCGGGCCTGGGGCGAAACGCCCTCGTGAACGTCGCACTCGTGGGGGCCTTCGCCATGGGCTGTGCGCCGCCGGATGCCCCTGCCCGCCTCGAGAACCTCTGCGGCTACATCTTCGACCACATCGGCGACGAAGACGACGACGCCCTGGTCGAGGGCGTGGTCAACCTCCGCACCTGGCTCGGCAAGGGCGACAACTTCGCCCTCACCCAAGAGGGCTACAGCATCACCCAGCTCGGCGAGCAGGTGGTCGACGACCTCGACGGCCGCAACCGCAGCGCGAAGGATCTGCTCGGCGCGGCGGTGGCCTACGACCACGGCCACAAGACCAAGTCGGTGGTCAAGGCGCTGACCGTCGCCAACCAGATGAAGGTCTTCGAAGACAACTTTGTGGACTACGAGCGCGAGTTCAACCGCAACTCGTCCTGCTACCCGAGCCGCGAGTGCCTCGAGCTCGTCGCCGACACCCGCACCGACTCGAAGATCGCGGGCGCCGACATCACCACCTTCAACAAGCTCCAGTACCGGTGGGTCGACGCCGACGGCACCTGGGTCTCGCTGCGCCGCAACTGGCTCAAGCGCCCGGCCGATGCCTCGGTGCTCGGCAGCGACATCGTGCTCGAGGGCCAGTACTTCGTGGGCATCACCATGCCCTGGAAGGGCGGCACCGCGCGCATCATCGCCACCTGGATGGACGCCGACTACGGTGCCCTGCCGGCCACCGACGACTTCATCAAGGGCCAGATCGTCTCGACCATGCAGAAGGAGGGCGACCAGCTCGAGGACTACCTCGACCGCTGACTGCCCCCCAAGCGCCCGCTGCCCGGGCCGAGAACGCGCCGCGCCGGCGTCCCCGAGGGGGGCGCC
>CAXQUZ010000657.1:0-2447 GCA_964226865.1 Myxococcota bacterium
AAGACGGCATACGCGATAGCATGCGGTGACTGGAGTTCAGACGTGTGCTCTTCCGATCTGGGAGACCGGGTGGACCTGCTGGTGGCGACGGTGCTGGAGGAGCGGCTGGCGGGATGATTTGAATCTATTCGCGGGACTGTAGTAGTGACTCTTCTTGCCCACTGGATGCCGCATCACCAGCTTCTGGCAGTCTCGGTTCAGGTCCATCTTAGCGTGGAGGCGCGCCTATCCGTGTATAGCATTCAGTTGACACGGGCTCCGCGATGCAACACTGTTCTGTTCAGCCAAATGGCTCCGGGGGAAGAGGTGTGGGCCCTTCGAGTGTCGAACTCTGTGGGGGGCGGAGTTCTTGGCCGCTATGATCGCGCTGCCACAGCATTTCTTGGGCAGGACGTGCGGTTATTTCCAGGTCGCGGCCTTTCGGATTTTCCCGAGCAGCGCCTTCACGGTCGTCCCCTGGGTGGTTCCGTTCACCATGAACTCCAGCAGTTCGTTCCGCATCTGAACGCCCGACTCACCACCGGCGACGAGGCCGCTCCACGGTGCGTACAGATGCCTCGCCCGCCCTCCGTCGGTGAACCCCACCGAGCGGAGGATGTCGAAGAGCGCTTCGCCGGAGGGTGACCCGTCAGGGAAGGCGCCGCGACCCAAGGCGGAAGACCGAATGTAGCGGCGGGCCTGCCGCTGCCCATCGTCGCCCGCCCGTCGCGGGAAGAACGTCTTGAGAGTGAGGCGGAGCACGGTCTGCTCAGGCGGGGTCCCGGCCTTGGGGGTGTCGGCACGCTGAAGGCCAGGGACGTGCTGCGGGTCGAGTCCAAGCCAGTCGCCCTCCAACAGGGCCCGTGGCGCTTCCGCAGTGCAGTCGTCGAAGTCGAACACCTTCAGGTAGTTGCCCGTCCACGCCTCTCGAGTCTGGGAGACTCTTGCGCCGCCCTTGAACTCGCAGTTGATGAACTGGATGAGTGGGTCGCTGCGGCCGTCGAAGTCGCTCAGCTCGGTGCCGTCGAAGACGCAGTCCTCGAACAAGCATGGTCCAGTGCTGTGGGTGATGCGACCTCCCTTGAAGGTGCATCCGGTCACTACGGCGTTCGTCAGGTCGAGGCTCGTGAGGTCCGCGGAGTCGAAGGTGCAGTCGACGAGCTGTCCTTCAACGAGGACCACCATGTTGGCGGAGAAGGGGGGGCCCAGACTGGCGCCCGAAATCTCCAGTTCGCTCAGGTCCGCCATCTCGACGAGCGGTGCCGGCTCGCCCAGTAGACCGCGCTTCTCCGGTTCGACAGCGGCGTACAGGCGCCAGTAGTTGGCTGAAGCCTCTGGAGAACCAGCTTGAGCGGCAAGACGGAGCGCATCGGAGAGAGCCGTGAGCTCCGTGTCGTCCAGGACCTCCGGGAACAGCACTTCGAAGGCGATCTCCGCCTGTTCCGAAGATGCGACAGTCGAACCGAGCAAGTCGGAGGACACGCCGGGGCAGTGGCTGCGGCATTGCCAAGCACGGACGAGGAGTGCATTTCGGGTCCAGTGACTCAGGAAGGCCGGCCGCCAGTCGGCCGCCTTGCCCGTCCCGCCAGTCGCATAGAGCAGCGCGTGCTTCTGCATCTGCCTGATGAGTGCCGTGAATACCTCGTTTTCCTGCGTGGTGTCGACGTCGAACACTTCGCGCGTCAGAGCGTTCGGCGGCGGAAGCTGGTTGCGAAGCGCGTCAGGCGCTGAGGCAAGGACGGCGAACCAGGTCAGCAGGTCGAGCTGATTGCGCGCGTTGAAGCGGTCGCGGGCGATGCTCTCAACCTTGTTGACTTCGCGGACACATGCCAGAGCGGCTGCGAGGCGAGCAATGTCGTAGGTCGAGGGGCGGGCCAGCTGCGGCGGCTTGTCCGCCGCCCGGATCAGGAGAGGGCGGTTCCCTGCGAGCTGGTAGGTCCTGGCCGCTCCGACCAAGCTCTGTACGAAGAACAGCGACCGGTCCTTTCCGAGGTCCTCGAAAACTACCTGGACCCACTCCAGGATCCGCTCGAGCTCACTCTCCGTGGGTGACTGGTCAGCGAGGTCGTTGGTATCGTCGACGCCGAGCATCGGCTCGGGGACCTGTCTGAAGACGGTCGCCCAGTCCTCTGCCACCTGCTTGCTCACGACTTCGACGAACTCTGCGAAGTCGCTCTCTTCTGGTCCTGGTAGTGTCAGCCCGAGTTGTGTCGACCACTCGGGCTTGAGCAGACTGCTCTCGGTCGTTCGACCGGACAGAAAGACGCGAGCGCTGGGACCGAGCAGCGTTGACCGCAGCACGTCGAGGACATCGCCGACGACGGTCGGATCGTATCGACCCGCGACCTCGTCAAGTCCGTCGAGCGCGAGATCTACCAGTCCCGCCCGAACTGCAGCCGCGAAGACATCGGCATCCGAGCCAAGCACACCCAGCCGACCTGCAATCAGATCGGAAGAGCACACGTCTG
>CAXQUZ010000658.1:0-11974 GCA_964226865.1 Myxococcota bacterium
GTTCAGACGTGTGCTCTCCGATCTTGGTGATCCACATCTTGTGGCCCGAGATGACGTAGTCGTCGCCGTCCTTGCGGGCCGTGGTCTGGACCGCCGCCACATCCGAGCCGGCCGTCGTCTCGCTGACCCCCACACAGGCCACCATCTCGCCGGCGATGGCCGGTGCGAGGTAGCTCCGGCGCAGCTCGTCCGAGCCGAAGTTGTGGAGCGCGGGGGTCGCCATGTCGGTCTGGACCCCGAGGGCCATGGCCACGGCGGCCGACTGGCAGCGGCCCCACTCCTCGGCCAGGGCGACGTTGTGGGCGAAGCTCAGCCCCAGCCCGCCCCACTCCGGGCTCTTGTTGACCCCGAGCAGCCCCGCCTCGCCGGCCTTGGCGAAGAGCGCGTGGGCCGGGAAGATGCGGTCTTCCTCCCAGGCGGCGCAGTGGGGGTCGATCTCGCGCTGGATGAAGGACCGGGCCATGGACCGCAGCTCGTCGATGCTGAGGACCTCGTCGGCGGGGGAGGGGGCAGAGGGCGAAGGCGACACGGGCGCTCCCGGCGGGGGTGGGGGCCCGAGGCTACACCACGACTGACTGGCCGTCACCCCTCGATGACTGACAGTCAGTCATGGGCACGCACGGGGGCACCGCTCGGTCCGAGAACGACGGCGCCCCGCCCCGGCAGCACGGCGGGGGCGGGGCGCGGGGGGCCGGCCTCGGGCTCAGAAGCTGTAGCGGGCCTTGGCGAAGTACTGGGTGCCGCCGGCGGCCGGGTCGCCGAACTTGGTGGCGGGGGTGCCGAAGAGGGCCACGGCGCCCACGGCCGTCTCGAAGCCGTTGCCGAAGTTGTGGCTGAGCTCGGGGTAGAAGACGAAGCTGCGCACCTGCTCGGTGTGCCAGGCGTAGGTCTTCGAGCTGCGCTTGCCCTGGGCCTCGTTCCAGGCGGTCTGGATGACGGGGGTGAGGTCGGCGATGCCGAAGAGGCGCAGCACGTTGGCCCGAAAGCTGATGTCGGTGCCCAGCACGATGTAGTCGCCGATCCGGGGGCGCATGGTCTCGTTGATGCAGGTCTCGCCCTCGCGCTCGAGGATGTTGCACTCGGGGTTGCCCTCGGCGTCGTGGGTCATCTGGGCGCCCCGCGAGACCATGCCCGTGCCCGTCAGCCAGTCGCCCGCGCCGAACTCGTCGGGCATGCCATGCACCCACTGGGCGTTGACGTAGACGGCGCGCCCGAGGGTGTAGTCGAGGCCGGCCGTCCACTTGAAGAAGGGGTCGCCCGGGCTGGTGACGGGCCGGCGCCCGCCGAGGCCGTAGTCGTACTCGCCGGCCTCCTGGGTGTAGATGGGCAGGGCCAGCTCGTCGTTGGTGACGGCCATCGTGACCGTCTCGGGGAAGATGGCCGCGAACTCGAGGCGGTAGCCGAAGGGCTTGAAGGCCTCGCCCATCCAGCCGAGCGGGTTGATCTCGCCCGTGGCGTTGAGGCCGGCGACCCGCATCTTCGGGTAGGCCACGGTGGCCTCGGTCAGCAGCTTGCCGGCGATGCACTCGTCGGGGTTGGCCGGGTTGCACTCCTCGCGCTCGACGAAGGTGGTGTGGTTGCCCACGGCCACGGGGAAGTCGAAGCGTCCGTCGTACCAGCTCAGGGCCACATCGTGCATGCCCAGCAGGAAGGCCGCGCGCACCTGCCACTGCATGTTGTCGAGGGTGTTGGCCGGCAGCCGCCCGTTGACCCCGCTGACCACGGTGGGGATGTCGAGCAGCTCGTCGACGAGCTGGGCCTCGGCCACGAGCTTGCGCCGCAGCTCGCCCTCGGAGACGGGCACCCGGTCGACCAGGCCCAGGGCCACGTCGCCCGTGCCGGGCAGCAGGGCGGGCTGGAAGACGGGCACGGCGACGGCGCTGAGCGAGACGGCGGGCACGGGGGTGTAGTCCAGCCGCACCATCAGGTTGCCGAGCTGGTCGCCGAAGAGCAGCGGGTCTTCGAGGTCGTCGGAGTTCAGGTTGTTCGTGGGGTTGAACTGGTCGCCCACGCCCCACTGGATCTTCTGCTGGCCGACCCGCAGGTCCATGCCGGGCACGACGAAGTCCCAGAGCTCCATGTAGAGGTCGTGGACCTCGAAGCGGAAGGGATCGATGATCTCGCGGCGCGACATGGCCGTCGTGCTCGTGAGCGGGTCGGAGAAGCCCATGAGCACGAAGTCGGCGTCCATCACCAGCCGGGCCCCGTCGCCCCGCACCTGGAGCCGGTTCTTGAGCAGGTTCTGGTTGCGGTTGAAGCCCTCGGGGGCCGACAGGGGGGTGTGCCAGCTGCCGACCGAGACGGCCTTGGGCCGGTAGCGGATGTCGGACTGGAGGTAGCCCGAGTACTCGAAGCTGGGGCCCGAGGCCTGCGCGGCCCCGGCGAGGAGGAGGGTCACCAGGGCCGCGGCCATCACAGGCCCCGCTGGAGGGTGCGCTGGGAGAAGATCGCGTCGTCCACGCCGCTGTTGATCTTCACGTCGGCCTGGGAGAGCGTCGTGAAGGCGTCCTTGCGGGTGTGGTCGACCATCTTGAAGGTGCCGGGGGTGCAGTACTCACCGGACGGGGTCGCGCCGCAGACGTAGTCGGTGCGGGTCTCGGTCTTGACGTGCTGGCCCTTGTCGTCGAAGTACTTGAGCATCGTGGGCAGGTCACGGGCCGTGTCGACGGTCATCTCGATGGCCCCGTAGGCCGCCTTGGCGTCGGGCTTGGGGGTGAGCTTGAGCACGGCAGTCCCGGCGTCGCTCGAGACCGTCTCGGCCGTGTAGAACAGCGAGAACTGGCTCGTCGACATGTCGGCGTCGCTGAACATGGTGCCCATGAAGCCCTGGGACTTCACGTGGCTCGCCACCCGGCGCACCTTGTTGTAGGCCGGCAGCCAGACGAACATCTGGGTGGGGGAGGCGACGAGCACGCGGGTGCCCTTCATGTCGGCGGGCGAGTCGAAGCTGACGAAGCGCTTCTCGCCCTTGACCATGAGGTCGAAGACCACGTCCTTGGGGGCCGAGCCGGGCACCTCGGTGTGGGCCGTCATCGTGGAGGTGGTGTCGGTGGCCCGGATGAGGGCCGCGTCGACCTTGGCCAGGGCGGCGTCGCCGGTGCCGGCGTGGGCGGAGGCGACGAGGACGCTGATGAGAAGAGCACTCACGGGGATGATCTCCACACATGGGGTTCGGCGGCGGGGTCGGCCGGGTCGCCCCCCTCGGCGTGATCGCCGGCGGGGCCATAGCGGCGCCGCCCCGCGAGTAGCGGAAGCAGCACGAAGGTACAACCCGCGGCGATCAGCATGGCGGCCGCGGTGAGCCCCCCGACGTTGCGCAGGGGCCGGGCCTCGCCGAGGGTGAGGACGAAGAAGCCGAGCGCCACGGCCAGGGCGTTGGTCCAGATGGCGGCCCCGGCCCGGGCGGCGCCCCGGACGGCACCGGCCGCGGGGGGCTCTGCGGGCCGGGCCTCCCAGGCGCTGAGCAGGTGGACCGCGTAGTCGACGCCGGCGCCGATCACGAGGCTGGCCAGCATCGAGGTGCCGATGTCGAGGCGGATGCCCAGGGTCGCCATGCCGCCGTAGATGAGCACGAGGGCCGCGGCGGTGGGGGCGGTGGCGAGCAGCCCGGCGAGGGGCGAGCGGAAGCGCAGGGTCAGCACCACGGCCACGGTCAGCAGGGCGATGATGAGGCTGTCGCGCTGGTTCTTGCGGGTGGACTGGGAGAGGCCGCGGTGGAGCACGGGGGTGCCCGTGAGCGTCAGGGCCAGCTGGGCGGGGCCGCTGCCGGGCAGGGCCACCATGGCGTTGTCGAGGTCGAGCAGCAGCCCCTCGAGCTTCTGGCGGGCGGGCGGCGCCACCGCGTCGGCGGCGATGCCCAGCGACGAGAGCAGGGCGGCGGTGCGGGCCTCGGTGGCGACGGCCTGGCGGGCCTCGGCGAGGGGGGTGCGCAGGCTCCACGAGAGATCGTCGAGCTCGGCGCTGTCGGCCGCGAGCCCGGTGGCCGCGGCGAGGGCCTCCTTGAGGGGGCCGTCGGCGACCTCGGCGGGCAGGGCGGCGGCGGCGGCGGCGGCGGCGGTGGCCTGGTCGGGATCGAGGGGGACGAAGCACTCCCCCGAGACCAGCCACACCCGGAAGCGGGCGGCCACGGCGGCCTCGGAGACGGGGGCGGCCGGGGCGACAATGGCCTTCAGTACGGTATCCTCGGAGACCGTGGGCGCGGCTGGACGCAGCAGCGCGGCGGCGTGGGCGGCCACCTGGGCAGAGAGCGCGGCCCGGCCCTCGGGGGTGGTCGCCGGGGCCACCGTCCAGTGGGTGGGGGTCGTGGCGGCGACGGCCTCGAGGGCGGCGAGGGCCCGCTCGGTGGCGTCGATGTCGGCGGTCTCGAGGCGCACGTGCACGAGCGCCCGGCTGCGGTCGTCGGCGAGCAGCTGGCGCACGGCGCTGTTGCCCGCGAGGAAGCCGTAGAGCAGCCCCGCCTTGTCGGCCGTGTCGGGAATGCGCCGCTGGCCGGCCATGGCATCGTTGACCGTCGCGAGCACCTGGCCGATGTGGAGCACGTCGTGCACCCCGTCGACCGCGGCGAGGCGGTCGCCCAGCGCCTGCATCTGGCGGAGCACCTGGGGGTCGTCCATGTCGCCGGTGAGCTCGAGCTGGACGAAGGAGGCCCCGCCGAAGCGCTCGCGCAGGAAGCGGTCGGCGAGGTCGGGGGGCGAGCCGGGGTTGTAGAAGGCCCGCTGGTCCATGCGGCTGTCGACCCGGGACAGCATGGCCCCGCCGGCGCCCAGCAGCAGCACCATGCCGAGCCCGAAGGCGGGCCGGTTCCGTCCGACCACCGCCGCCGAGCGGGCCAGCAGCCCCCCCACGGGCCCTGCGCCGACCGGCCGGGGCGCCATGCCCAGCAGCACGACCACGGCGGGCACGAAGGTGAGGGAGAGCACGAGGGTGACGAGCACCCCGAGCGCCGTGAAGATGCCGAACTGGCGCATGGGCGCGATGTCCATGGCCACAAAGCTGCCGAGCCCGAGGGCCGTGGTCAGGGCCGCGGTGACGACCACCGGCCCCGTCCGCGCCACCGTGCGCACCACCGCCTCCTCGGGGCCCACATCCGCGGCGTGCACCGAGTAGCGGGCGAGGATGTGGATGGCGTAGGCGCTGCCCACGGCGAAGAGGATGACGGGCATGCTGCCCAGCACGACGTTGAGGGGCACGTCGAGGCTGTGCATCGCGGCGTGGACGACGACGATGCCCATGCCGGTCGTGAACAGGCCCAGGGCCACGCTGCGCAGATCGCGGAAGGCGAGGATGAGCACACCCATGATGGCCAGCACGGCCCACGGGGTCAGCCGCTTCATGTCGGCCTGGGTCGCCTCGTAGATGGCCGTGCCCACGAAGGGCGCCCCGCCGAGGTGGATGCGGCGGCCCGCCAGCTCCTCGCGGGCGGCGGCGGCGACGGCCTTGGCGATGGCCTGGGTGTCGGCGCCGTAGGCGGGGAAGGCGTAGATGAGCAGCGCGTCGGCCTCGGCCGAGACCAGGGTGCCCACCACCTGGTCCCGCGCGAGGGTCTTGGCGCGGAGGGCGGCGACCTCGGCCGGGGTCGTGGGCAGGGCCTCGACCAGCTCGGCGCTGCGGATGCCGCCCATGGGATCCGGCGAGAAGTCGAGCACATTCGTCAGGCTGAGGACGTTGTCGAGCTCGGGCATGGCCGAGAGGCGGGTGGTCAGGGCGGCGACCTGGGCCAGCAGGGCCGGGTCGAAGGCCCCGTCGGCACCCGCGCCCGCCTCGACGCCGATGAGGGCCACGTCGAGGCCGCCGTAGCGCTGGTTGATCTCGCGGAAGGTGGCGACGTCGGCGTTGTCTTGGGGCAGGAAGGCGAGCAGGTCGTCTTCGTGCCGGACCTGGCCGGCCTTCCAGGCGGAGACCGCGGCCAGCAGCAGGGTGAGGACCACGACGGTCCAGGCGACCGGGCGGCGCGCGAGCAGGCGTCCGAGGGCGAGCATCATGGGCCGGAGTCCGCGGGAGGTGCGGGCCGTGGGGTCCCGGCCGCAGGGGGAGGGGGTGGCGGCGCCTCAGCGGGCGTTGGGCGTCCAGGCGTAGTCGTGGAAGCTGGCGGAGTAGCCTCCGGCACGGAGGGCGGCCGCGGTGGCCGCGGGGCTGTGCTTGCTGGCGAAGCAGGCGGCGGCGGCGAGCTTGTCGTCCGCCAGCGGAATGGCGCAGTCGTCGGCCTTCACGAAGTCTTCGCCGTACCAGTCGAAGATCTTGTTGAAGGTGATGGCGCCGTCGCGCTGGTGCATGCCGTTGGTGGCCAGCCAGTGGGCCGCGGCCCGGTCGAGCTGGGTGTCGAGGGCGGCGGCGGTGTAGGGGGTGCTCGACAGCGGCGGGCAGCCCGTGCTGGCGCAGTTGATGGCGGCGTGGATGCGGGGGTCGCCCAGGGGCCGGAGGATCTTGTGCTCGATGTCGTTGAGCGTGACCCGGCGGCCGGCCACCGTGAACGGGCGGGTGTCCCAGACCTTGCCCCCGTCGAGGGCGGTGATGCTGCTCACGGGCCACTCGTCGGCCATCATGTCGATGGTGAGGGCATTGTAGGCGTTGATCCAGAAGGCCATGCGGCCGGACCGATCGGTGGGCTCGGCGGCCGTGGCCAGGGCCGCGACCACCGGGCCGAGGGCGTCCTGGGCCTTGACCGCGGCGTAGTCGACCTTGCCCGTGGCCGTGTGGGCGGCGAGGGCCGCGGCGTAGGGGTCGCCGGCATGGGCGGCGGCGAGCAGGGCGACGAGCGGGGCGAGCAGGGCGGCGGGCATCGGGCCTCCGGGACCGGGGGTCTGTAGTCCGCTGGAGGAGCCCGGGGCAACGGCCGGGGGTTCCCGGGGGCCCTTGCGCCGGGTTGCGGCCCCCGGGGCCCGGGGGGGCGGGCGCCGCGGGGGTCGCCCGGGCTACCGTGCGCTGTGCCCTCGGATGCCGCCGCCGCTGCCCGCCGGGCCCGCGGGGGCGGGCGGAGGCCGCCGTGGGCCGAGGCGCTGGCGGTCGGTCTCGGGGCGGGCCTGCTGGGCCTGGGGCTGCTCTGGCCGCTGCCCCGGGTGGTCGGAACGGGGCTGGCGACCGCACCGGGCGCCGAGGGGCCGGCCCACCTCTGGTCGTGGTGGGCCCTGGGCGCGGCGGGCCACCCCCTGCGGGCCCAGGTGCCGCTGGTGGCCTGGCCCGAGGGCCTGCCGGTCCACGGCATCGACCCGCTCCACGGGCTGCTCTACCAGCTCGGCGCCCTGGCGGGGCCGGGGGCGGGCTTCGCCCTGGTCCAGCTCGCGGGCCTCGCCGTGGCGGGGCTCGGGGCCTGGGCGCTGGCCCGGGAGGCCGGGGCCGACCGGCCCGGGCGGCTGCTCGCGGCGGCCCTGGGCACGGCGGCCCCCACCGTGGTCGGCGCCGCCGTGGACGGCATCACCGAGGGCCTCGGCGCCGGCTGGGTGGGGCTCCAGCTCGCCCTGCTGCTGGGCCTGCTGCGCCAGCCGGGGCCCGGGCGGGCCGTGGCCTGGGGGCTGGCCCTGGCGGCGGCGGCCTGGTCGGGGCCCTACAACGCGGTCTTCTCGGCCCTCGTCTCGGGCCCCGTGCTGCTCTGGCACGGGCGCCGGGCCCGGTGGACCCTGCCGGCGGGCGCCCTGGGGCTGGTGCTGGCGGCGCCGGTGCTCCGGGCCGCCCTGGCGCTCGAGGCCGGGCGCCCCGGGGCCGCCGGACGCACCCCCGCCGAGCGGCCCGGTCCCGCGGCGGCCGGGGCCTGGCGGGGGGCCTGGCGCGAGGGGGCCGACCTGCTCGATTTGGTGCTGCCCGACGTGTGGACCGGGGCGGCGGCCGCGCCCACGACGGCCTACCTGGGGCCGGTGCTGCTGGCCCTGGTGGCGGCGGGACTCTGGCGGGGCGGGGGGCGCGGCCACCGCGCCTGGGCGGCCGGGGCGGCACTGGCCGCGGCGGTGGCCCTCGGGCCCTGGCTGGTGGTGGCGGGCCAGCCCGTGGTGGTGGGCAGCGCCGAGCTGCGGCCGCCGGCGGCCCTGCTCGAGCTGGTGCCCGTGCTGGGTCGGCTCAGCCGCTGGTACCGGGCCGGTGCCGTGGCCGTGCTGCTGGCGGCCCCGGTGGCGGCGCTGGCGGTGCGGGGGCTGCGGCCCGTCCTGGTGCTGGCCCTCGGGCTTGTGGCGGTGCTCGATCTGCGCCTCGGCAGCCCCGTGCCGTGGCCCGTGCCGGTCGTGCCGCTGCCCCTGGCCACCGTGCTCGTCGACCAGCCCGGGCCCTTCTTCGAGCTGCCCCCGGTCCACCCCCTCGGCCAGCCGCCCCTGGTCGCCGACGAGAACCTGCTTCACCAGGTCATCCACGGCCAGCCCAGCAACGCGACCCGCAACAACCGGCGCAGCGCCCTGGCCGACACCCCGCCGGCCCGCCAGCTCCAGCGGGCGGTGATCCAGGGCGGCCCGGACGGCGCGGCCACGCTCCAGGCCGCCGCTGCGGAGCTCGCCGGGCTCGGCTTCCAGCGCCTCGTGCTCTATCCGGCGCGCCTGCCGCCGGCCGCGGGGGACCGGGCCGCGGCGGCCCTGGGGCCCCCGGTCGCCCAGGATGCCGCGGTGGTCGTCTTCGCCCTGCCGGCCGGCACGCCCTGAAGCGGCGGCGGGTGCTGCGGGCCGGGCCCGAGAACGAAGGCGGGCGGCCCCCCGAGAGGGACCGCCCGCAGGGGGTCAGGAGGGGATGCGCTCAGCGCTTCTTGCCCTTGCCGCCCTTCTTGTTGCCGCCGCCCTTGTTGCCGCCGGACTTCTTGTTGCCGCCGCCCTTGTTGCCGCCGGACTTCTTGTTGCCGCCGGACTTGCCCTTGTTGCCGCTGGACTTGCCCTTGTTGCCGCCGGACTTGCCCTTGCCGCCCTTCTTGGCGCTGGACTTGCCCTTCGAGCCCTTGCCCTTGCCCTTCGAGCCTCCGCCCTTGCCCTTGCCCTTGCTCGGGCCTCCGACACCGCCCTTGCCCTTGCTCTTCGAGCCCGGACGGCGGCCGACGCCAGCGGGACGGCGGGCCGGAAGACCGGCCGACTTGCGGGAGCCCACGGCCGCGCGGCGCTTGAGGGCCCGGGCGTCCGTGCCGGCGCGCTTGGCGACGTTCTCCATCATCTTGGGGTTCGAGCGGGCCTGGGCGGCCAGCTCGGAGTCGACGAAGCTCGACAGCGCGGGGTTGTTGCCCTTCTGGGAGACGATGGCGAGCTGGCCCAGCACGCGGGCCATGGCCTCGTCGGTCTCCGACTCTTCAGCGGCGGCGACGGTGCTGTGGCTCATCTCGATGCCGGTGGCGAGCACGATGAGACCGGAGAAGACCCAGGCCCAGGTGTTCGACTCGGCCTCCGGGTCGCGCTCCATCCACACGCCGAGCACACCGGCGATGCCAGCGACGATGACGCCGGCGAAGGTGACGATCAGTCCGAGATCCATGGTGGCTCTCCCTCAGTTCGCGGTGGCGTCGGCGTCGGCGTCATCCGCCTCGGCCGCACAGGGGTTCTCGGCGCCGTCTTCCTCGGTCGCCTCGCCGTCGTCCATGCCCTCGCCCTCGGCGCAGGGGTTCTCGGCGCCGTCCTCGGCCGCCTCGTCGGCGCCCTCGTCCTCGGCGGGAGCCGGGGCCTCGGGGATGTCGATCTTCTGGCCGCTCTCCTCTTCGAGGATGGCGATGAGCTCCTTGTCGCCGGAGGTCACCGCGATCTCGTAGACCATGTCGAGCATGCGGTTGAGGTCCTTCTTCTTCTGGATGGCCCCGAGCGCGTCGAGGTAGCCCTGGAAGAGGCCGACCACCACGGCACAGGTGATGAGGAAGGACATCGCGTAGGCGAAGGAGACGGGCCGGCTCTTGTCGCGGTCGACCCAGATGCCGAGCACGGCCGAGCCGCCACCCAGCGACAGGGCGATGAACGAGATGATGAGGCCGGGGCTCCAGGGGGACTCCTCCTCCTCGAGCTCGATCTCCTCGGCAGCCGCCGCGTCGTCGTCCTCGGCCGGTGCGGCCGTGTCGGCGGCGGCACCCTCCTCGTCCTCGGTGGCCGTGCCGTCGTCGGCCTCGCCGTCCTCGGCGCAGGCGTTCTCGGCCGCGTCGGTCCCGTCGACGGCCTCGTCAGCCGCGCCGTCGACGGCCTCTTCGGCGGCCGGGTCGGCTGCCTCGTCCTGTGCCCTTGCCACGCTGCTGACGCCGAGAGACGTCACCAGCGCCAAGAGCGCCACCATGATCCAGCCACGCTTCATCTGGCTACCTCGAGGGAATGGTTTGAAGTTCGGGCGAGCGGCTAACCACACCGCCCGGTGGCCGCACCACGGCGAGAAGCCGCTGGGCAAGGCAGATCCGGCCGAGTCGCGCCTCCAGACGCCGCCCCCGGTGGGCCGGAACCTTCGAGAATGGCCGCGGCTGGGACGTCTTGGGGGTGGCGGCTCGGGGCGGCTGCAGCCCGATGACACCCGCCCCTGTTGCGTGACATGTGGAGGGGTGGTCGCGTCGCCGGTGCTGTGGCAAGTTCCGTGCTCCGCCGTTCCCGGACCTGCCATGCTGCCGCCACCCCGCGACCTCGCCCCCGTTCGTGCCCGCCTCCCCGACCCGGTGCCCCTGCTGATGGGCGCGGGCCCGACTCCCCTCCACCCCGACGTGGCGGCGGCGGCGGGCCTCCTCGTCAACCACCTCGGCGACACCATGGACCGGGTCATCGAGGGGGTCCAGGAGATGGCCCGCTACGTCTTCCAGACGACCTCGCCCTATGTGCTCGGCATCTCGGGGCCGGGCTCGGCGGGCCTCGAGATGGCGGCGGCCAACCTCGTCGGCCCGGGCGACCGGGTGCTCTGTCTCATCCAGGGCACCTTCAGCGCCCGCTTCGCCGAGATGGCCGAGGCCTGTGGCGCCGAGGTCCTGCGCATCCAGGCCGCCCCGGGCGAGGCCGTGCCCCCCGCCGAGGTCGCCGCTGTGCTCTCGGCCTCCGACATCACCCTCGTGGCCACGGTCCAGGGCGAGACCAGCGCCGGCAGCGTCAACCCGTGGATCGACGAGCTGGGCGCGGTCTGCCGGGCGGCCGGTGTGCTGCTGCTGGTCGACGCGGTCTGCACCCTGAGCACCATGCCGCTGCCGATGGATGCCTGGGGCATCGACATCATCGTGACGGGCGGCCAGAAGGGCCTCTCGAGCGTGCCCGGGGTCTCGCCCATCGCCTTCTCGCCGCGCGCCTGGGAGCGGATCGCGGCCCGGCCGCGGCCGATGCCCCACTGGGTGCTCGATGCCCAGCGGGCCTGGCGCTTCTGGGGCGAGCACCAGTACCACTACACGGCCCCCGTGCCGGGCATCCTCGCGCTCTACGAGGCCCTCCGCCACATCTGCGCCGAGGGGCTGGAGGCCCGCTACGCCCGCCACGCCCGCTGCTCGGCGGCCCTCCAGGACGCCCTCGGGGCCCTCGGCCTCACCCTCTTCGCCCCGGCCGCCACCCGGCTGCCCAGCGTGCTGGCCATCGACACCCCGGCGGGGGTGGACGCCGACGCCCTGCGGGCCCACATGCTCGACGTGCACGGGGTCCAGATCGCGGGCGCCTTCGGCCTCGACATCTTCCGCATCGGGCAGATGGGCGAGCAGTGCCGGCCGCTGGCCCTGCGGCGCACGGTGGTCGCCCTCGCCGACGGCCTGCGGCTCCAGGGCCACGCGGCCGACGTGGGCGCCGGGCTCGCGGCCCTCGAGGCCGGCCTCAGCTGATCAGCTCCCAGTGGCGCTGGACCCCGCGCAGCACGACGTAGGCGGTCCAGAGCCCATAGAGGCCGAGCAGCCCCCAGGCCTTCTTCCGGCCGATGCGGTCGCCCCAGAGGAAGATGCCCATCAGCAGGCCGCTCACGAGCAGCAGCACCACCCGCAGCTCCTGCACATCGGCCGAGCCCCCCGTGTCGGGCGAGAGGCTCACGTCGCCGTAGACGAGGCCGTAGAGCATCAGGGGCAGGCCCAGCGCCACGCAGATGTCGAAGATGTTCG
>CAXQUZ010000659.1:0-17707 GCA_964226865.1 Myxococcota bacterium
CCCGGGGGATCACCCCGCCGCCGGCCGGGCCGGGCTCCTGCCCCTCGCGGGGGGCCTCGGTCTGGAGCGGCGCCCCGAGCGCCGCCCCCGTGCCCGCGTCGCTGCCGACGCCCGCCCCCGGCGGCCGGCCGACGAGGGGCAGGAGCACGGCCCGCCCGCCCCCCGTGTCGAGCAGCACCCGGCCGTTGCCCCGATCGTCGACCACCTGGGCCAGCACGGTCCAGCGGTCGTGGTCGAGGCGGGCGCGGATCCGCCCGTGGAGGGTGGTCTGGCCGAGGGGGCGCAGCCGGTTGGTCTGGACGACGTGGAAGGTCGCCTCGCGGCAGGAGCGGGCCCCGCGCAGGGCGGCGTCGAGCCGGGCGACCTGGTCGGCGAGGGGCGGGGCCGGGGGCACGGGCGGAGGGGCCGCGGGCCCAGAAGAAGTGGCCACGGGCCCGGGAGCAGGGGCCGCGGTCGCCGCCCCGGAGGTGGCGAGCAGCCCGCTGAGCACCACCACCGCAGCGGCGGGCCCCGTCCCCACCGGCCGTCCTCTGCCCATGCCCCCTCCTGTGGCCCGGGCCCCGCAGCGCGCCCGCGGAGACCGGCGGCGCAACCCCCGTGCCGGGGGGCCGATTCCCCGGGTCCGGCCCGTCCGTCCTCCGCAATCCACGGCAATTCTCGGCATGGCAGACCCGCGAATGTCTCCGCCGTGGGACCCGTCGACGGCACACCCCCCAACCGGAGGTCTCATGTCCCGCCCCGCGCCCCTCGCCGCCCTCTCCCTGCCCGTGACGGTCGCTGTCCAGAGCAAGCTGCACCTCGGCGTGCAGCTCGGGGACGCGCTCTGTCGGGGCGCGCTCTGGGAGGCCCTCTGTGGCGGGGCCCACGTCGCCCGGAGCGCGGCGATCCACGACGGCGGGGTGCGCCGGGTCGTGCCCCTCGACGCACCGGGAGCCCCCCTGCTCCGGGCGGGCTGGCGGCTGCACCGGGTGCTCGATCAGCCCCGCCACCAGGCCCCGGTGCCCCCCGAGACCGCCCAGCTCGTGCTGCGCCGGGTCCAGAGCGCCGCCGCGCCGGGACCGGACGTGGACGACCTCGCCCGCCGCCTCAGCCGCAGCGCCCACCTGCTCCACCCCCAGGACGCCGCCGCCCTGCGGGTCGTGCTGGAAGACGACGGTCACCGCCGGGCGCTCCGGGTGCGGCGGCGCCGGCCCGGCGGCGGGGTGCTGCTGCACGACCTGCTGCACGGCGACGGCCTGCCCGCCTGGATGGGGCTGTCGCCCAGCCTCGCGAGCTGGATGCTGCCCGGGACGGGCGGCCTGCCCCCCGGCACCGTCTTCGGCCCCGTCGCCGAGGGCTGGGACAGCCAGCGCTGGACCCTCCGGGCCCCCCGGGCCGTGCTGCCGGGCATCCTCGGCCACCAGGCCCACCTCGTCGTCCGCCGCCGCTCGGCGGGCCCCACCGTGTCGGCCGATCTCTGCCTGCCGCTCGATCCCCGCGACCGGGACGGCGGACTGGCCACGGTGGCCGCCGTGCGGGGGCGCCTGGAGCAGGCGGGGCTGCTGCGCCCGGGCCCCGTCGCCGGCATGCGGGCCGCTTAGGGCGCCCGGGGGTCAGTCGACGGCCGGCCGGGGCAGCCCCGCGGCCACCCACTGGCGCGCCCAGTCGCGGCGCAGCTGGAAGCCCGGCGGCAGCTCGTGGCGGGCCAGCTCGTCGCCGAGATCGTCTTCGGCCGTCAGCACCCCCACCGGCTCGAACTCGTCGGCCTCGATGTCGAAGACGACCGTCACCACGCCACCCTCGGGATCCTGCACCCGAAAGCTCTTGCGGTGGGCCATGCGCCGCTGGTGCTCGGCGCGGCGGAGGAAGTCGCGGGCGGCCTTGAGCTGGGTGCGGAAGTCGGCCGCGTTGAGCGGCTTCGGGTCCTTCTTGTTGCGGCCCATCACCCAGGGCACGACCAGCACGGGCAGGTCGTCGCCGTCGCGGGTCATCGAGACCGCCCAGCCGCCGCCGTCCTCGTCCTCGACGATGCGGGCCGTCCACCCCGCATCGGACCAGGTCCAGACGAGGGGGGCCGGGGGCGGCTTGGGGAGCTTCGGGAGGTTCTTCTTTCGGCGTGCCATGGCCGGCCCCTAATCCGTCCCCGGGCGGCGCGCAGGACACATTCTGACCGCCACAGCCCCCCAGCGGGCGGATAGGCCCCGAACTGTTGTGCGGTGCCCCCTGGCCCGCCCCGGAGGCGCCCCTGCCCTCGCCGCCCCGCCCGCCCCCCGCCGCTGGCCGCCCCCGACGCTCCGGGTGGCGGGGGGCCGCGGTCGTGGGGGCGCTGCTGCTGGCCCCCCTGCTGGCCGAGGGCATCGCCCGGCTCCAGCTCGGGCCCGGCGAGGCCCTGCCCCCCATCTTCGCCGCTGCTCCCGACGGCCGGGTCCGGCTGGCGCCCGGGGCCACGGCCCTGGCCCGCTTCCCGGGGGTGCCGCCCCACCGCCTCGAGATCGACGACCGGGGGCTGCGGGCCCCCGCCCCGGCCGCCCCCCGGTGGCGCGTCGCCGGCGACAGCCTCGCCTTCGGCCTGGGGGTGGACGGCCGGTCCGCCCTCGCCGCCCAGCTCACCGACCGCGGCCTCGCCGCCGCCACCGCGGCCGTGCCCGGCGACAGCCTCGCCCAGGCCCTCGCCACGGCGGACGACCAGCTCGCCGCGGGCCTCGGGGTGGCGGGGGTGCTCGTGCTGCCCAACCCGGCCGACGACCCCCTCCAGCAGCGAGATCCCCGCGCCGCCGCCCGCGTGGTCGTCGCCGGGCGCCCCCTCGCCGCCGCCAGTCCGCGCCTCCTGCGCCGGCTTGCCCGCTCGCCCCTCGCCCGCTCGCGGCTGCTCTCCCAGCTCTCTCGCGGCGTCCAGGCCCTCGCCCTCCGGGCCCGCGCGCCGGACGCACGCGCCGATCCGGAGGCGACCGCGGCCGCACTCCAGGCCCTCGGCGATCAGATCCGTGCCTTCGCCGCCGACCACCCCGCCACCGTGGTCCGCGCCGCCTGGCTGCCGCCCCCGACCGTGCCTCCGGCCGACGCGGCCCGCTGGCAGGCGGCACTCTCGGCCGGGCTCGCGGGTCTGCCCTGCCGCGACCTGGGCCCGGCCCTGGCCCCAGCGTCCGGCGCCCCGTCCTTCCTGTCCGACCGCATCCACCTGTCGCCCACCGGCCACGCCCGCGCCGCCGCGGACCTGGCCCCCTGGCTCGCCGGAGCGCTGCCGTGACCGACCCCTACCGCGCCCCGGCCTCGGCCTCCGGCGGTCCCCTGCCCCGGCCCCCCCTCGGCTGGGTTGCCCTGGCCTACGGCATCCTCGGCAGCGGCATCTCCCTCGGCGGGGCCGTGCTCTGGGGCCTGCGCAACCTCTGCACCAGCACGGCCGAGCCCGTGCTCTTCCTGTCGAGCGAGGCCTTCTGGGCCATCGCCGCCGCCTGCAGCACCGCCGTGCCCGTGGGGGTGCACGCCGCGGTGGGCGCCGTGCTCTGGCGCAGCGTCGGGGGGCGCGCGCTCCTCGGTGCCGCCTCGGTCTTCGCCGCCGTGGTCGCCACCTACGCCCTCGCCAGTACCATCGACGCGGTCGGGCTCGGCCAGGGGCTGCTGACCGGGCTGCTCGACGGCCTGCTGCAGGGGGTCGTCTTCGGCCTGCTGCTCTGTGGGATCGGGCTGGTCCCCGGGCTCGCGATCCGTCCGCCCCGGGGCTGAGGCCCGGTGCCCCGCCTCCCAGGGGCTATGCTGGCGCCAGCCTCTGAGGTCACCGTGCACGTCCGTCCCCGCATCCTCTCCGTCGGCACCGCCAACCCGCCCACCCGCTACACCCAGGCCGAGGTGCTGGCGCGCTACAAGGCGGAGAACCCCGCTGTTCAGGCCATCTTCAAGGCCTCCCACATCAAGACGCGCCACCTCTACCTGCCCGAGCCCGACGCCGACGGCGTGCCCCGCGAGACCCAGACCGCGCTGCTCCGGCGCCACCGCAAGGGCGCCATGGACATGGGCAGCCGCGCCATCGCCGCCGCCCTCGCGCCGCTCGGCCTCGAGACCTCCGACGTCGACTACCTCTGCGTCATCAGCTCGACGGGCTTCATGCTGCCCGGGCTCTCGGCCATGTTCATCAAGCACCTCGGCTTCCGGGTCGACTGCTCGCGGGCCGACATCGTGGGCATGGGCTGCAACGCCGGGCTCAACGGCCTGAACCCGGTGGCGTCCTGGGCCTTCGCCAACCCGGGCAAGACGGCGCTGATGGTCTGCTGCGAGGTCAACACGGCGCTCTACGTCTACGACGACACCATCGCCACCGGCGTGGTCAACAGCCTCTTCGGCGACGGCTGCGCGGCGGTGGTGCTGCGCTCCGACCCGGCCGACGAGACCGCCTTCGCCCCCCGGGTGCTGGGCTTCCAGAGCCACATCATCCCCGACACCTGGTCGGCCATGCACTACGAGTGGCGCGAGGACAAGGGCGCCTTCTCCTTCGTGCTCGAGCGGGACGTGCCCTACGTGCTGGGCACCCACGCCGCCCGCCCGGTGGCCGCCCTGCTCGCCCAGTTCGGCCTGAAGAAGCGCCACATCCAGCACTGGCTGGTCCACTCGGGCGGCAAGAAGGTCATCGACGCCATCAAGTACACCGTCGGCATCACCGAGCACGACGTGCGCCACACGGTGGGCGTGCTGCGCGACTGCGGCAACCTCGGCTCCGGCAGCTTCCTGTTCAGCTACGAGCGGCTGATGAAGGAGGGCAAGGTGCGCCGGGGCGACTACGGCATCATGATGACCATGGGGCCGGGATCCACCATCGAGACGGCGCTCTTGCGCTGGTAGGGAGTCAGCTTGGGACCGTTCCAGACCCTGGAGTACCGGGAGGAGGGCGAGGTCGCGACCGTCGTGCTCGCCCGGGGCCGCACGAACATGCGCATGGTCCGCGAGCTCACGGCCGTCTGCGACCACCTCGAGGACGAGAGCGCCTGCACGGCCGTGGTCTTCGTGGGGCGGGACGGGGTGTTCTCGGAGGGCATGGACTTCCGCGAGTTCCGGCCCGATCAGCCGGTCGACATCCACGGCTTCAACAAGTGGGAGAAGCTCTGCGTGCGCATCGAGCGGCTGCCCAAGCTCACGGTGGCGGCCATCGACGGCCGGGCCGTCGGCGCCGGCGTCCAGCTCGCCCTGGTCTGTGATCTGCGCCTCGCCACCCCGGGCAGCGTGCTCCAGCTCGACGAGGTGCGCCGGGGCTTCCTGCCGGGCATGGCGACCTACCGCCTCGCCAAGTACATCGGCCTCGGCCGGGCCAAGTCGCTGCTGCTCACGGGCCGGGCCATCAGCGCCGAAGATGCCGTAAAGATGGGCATTCTCGATGCCACCGCGTCCGACCTGGGCGCCGCTGTGGCCGACCAGCTCGCCGCCCTCCAGCCCATCAACACCGTCGCCGTGGGGCTGGCCCGCCGGCTGCTCAACGAGAGCTTCGCCACGAGCTTCGAGAACGGCATCGGCAACTTCCTCGCCGCCCAGCACCGCGCCTGCACCCAGTCCGCCTTCATCCGCACCCTCCAGCAGGCCCACGAGGACGGATGAGCGACCTGTCTCCCTTCCCGGTCGATCCGGACGTCCTGGCCCGGATCCGCCCCATGCAGGCCCGCGACGCCCCCGCGGTCGCCGCCCTCCACCACGCGGCCATGGGCACGAGCCTCTGGGCCCGGGTGGGGCTGCGCTTCCTCACGGCGCTCTACCGGGCCCTGGTCGACAGCGAGGGCTTCCTGGCCTTCGTCTACGTCGAGCCCGACGCCACGGGCACCACCCAGGTGCAGGGCTTCATCGCCGGCTCCACCGACACCGATCGCATGCTCCGCCAGACCTTCCGGCGGGCGTGGTTCCTGCTCGGACCGGCGGCCCTGCCCGGCGCCCTCAAGCCCGGGGTGCTGCGCCACCTCCTCCAGACCGCCCGCTACGCCGACACCAGCGCCGTCGCGCTGCCGGCGGGCTGCACGGCCGAGAGCCTGTTCTGCTCCTTCGCGCCGGCCCTGCGGGGCAAGCGCATCGCGGGCCACATCAACAAGGTGCTCTTCGACGAGCTCGCCAGCCGCGGCCACCGCTGGGTCAAGATCACGACCGAGCGCGACAACGGACCGGCGCTGCGCCAGCTGCGCTCCTGGGGCTTTGAAGAGCGCGGCGACTTCGTCTTCTACGGCAAGGCCATGGTCGCGCTGGTGCTCGATCTCGAGGCCTGCCCCCGGGTCGCGCCCGTGGGCCGCCACCCCATGCTCGAGCGGCCCCGCTGACGCCCCGGGGCGGGCCCCGCTATGCTGGCCGGCCCGCCGAGGATCCCCGCCATGCCCCTCTCTGCCGCCGCCCACCAGGTGCTGCTCCGGTCCCCCCTGCTCGAGGGCTTCACCCCCGACGAGCGGGCGCGGGTCGAGGCCTACATGGACGAGCAGCGCGTGGCCCAGGGCCAGGTCATCATCTGGGAGGGCCAGCCCCACCGCAGCCTCTTCCTGCTCATCGAGGGCCGGGCGGTCGTCACGAAGGTGGTGCGCGGCGAGGTCGAGAGCGTGCTGGCGCGGCTCGAGCCCGGCGCCCACTTCGGCGAGCTCAGCCTCATCGACAACCGCCCCGCCGCCGGCAACGTCACGGCCGAGACCGCCTGCCGGGTGGCCACCGTGCCCTGGGAACACCTCCAGCGCCTCCAGGCCGAGGATCCCGCGCTCTTCGGCAAGCTGGCCTGGTCGATGCTGCAAGACCTCGCCCGCAAGCTGCGGGTCACGAACCGCAAGGTCCAGGAGGCCGTGCTCTGGGGGCTCGACGCCTTCTCCATGGAGTAGGCAGGAACCGGGGCCGGCCCGGCGTTGTGTCGGTGCGCATCCCCACCGCTTGCACCGGAGCTCGCCATGCCCGCCCTCCCGCCCGGAGCCTGCGAGCGCTGCGGTGCCCCCCTCCCGGCCGGGCGCGCCTGCCCCCGCCACCCGGGCGCCCGGCGCCTCGATCTGTCGCGGCCCGCCGATCGCGCCTGGGCCCACAGCCTCGCGCTGCTGCGCCGCCAGCGCCAGCTGCGCTGGCTCCGGGCCATGCTCGGCATCCTGGCCTTCGTCGTGGGGATCTGGGCCCTCGGCCGCGGCCACGACACCTCGACCGTGGCCACAGGCCGCTCCTTCGCCGCCGAGCTGGGCCTCGTGCTCTTGTGGCTGGCGGTCGAGCTGGGGGCCCGGATCGCGCTGCGGCGGCTAGAGCAGGGGCCGCAGCAGCAGCCCGAGACCGCGGCCCCCGAGCGCCCAGGTCGCGAGGCGCAGCGCCAGGTAGAGGCGCACCACCCGGAGGCTGCGGGGCGACATCTCGGGGCGCGGGCCGCGGCCGAACCAGCTGCGCACCAAGGCTGAGCTGCGCTCGCGGATGGCGCTGACCCGGGTGAGCTCGACAAGGGCGTGGTAGCCGTCTTCTTCGAGGCCATGGAAGGGCCAGAGGGTGTAGGCGGCGAGCAGCAGGTTGGCGTCACAGAAGAGCAGCAGCAGCTCGACGAGGGGGGCGACGTGGACGAAGCGGGCCACGAGGCCGGCGAGCCCCGCCAGCAGCAGGTTCGCCCAGGGGCCGGCCAGCGCCACGGCGACCCGTCCCCGGCGCGACGACATCAGCATGTCGGAGACGTCGACGTAGAAGGCGGGCACCACTCCGTCGAGAAAGGAGATGCCCACGCCCTTCACACGACGTCCATGGGCCACGCAGGCGAGGCCGTGGGCGAGCTCGTGGGGCAGCGAGAGCAGGGCCACCCCGGCGAAGAAGACGAGCGCCCGGAGCCCCAGCGGCAGGCCAGGCGCGACCGGGGCGACGACCCGGAGCTGGGCCCAGGTGAGCAAGCCGACGGCGACCACCGGCACCAGCGCGGCCACGAGGCGCCCCCGGAGCAGCCAGCCCAGCAGCCGGTGGGCCTGGCGGAAGGCGGCGTCGACCCCCGTCCACCGGCGCTCGAGGGCGATGAGCCGGCGGTAGAGGCGCCCGGTGAGGCTCGGATCCGAGGGGGTGCGGTGGCGCAGCAGACCCGGCCGCTGCATGTCGATGAGGCCCATGCGGTGGGCCTTCTTGATGAAGCGCGAGACCTGGTCCAGGTCGAAGCTGCGGTAGCGCAGCACCACCGCCAGGGCGAGGTCCTGCACGGTGTGCATGCCGTCCATGTGGACGAAGAGGAAGCGCTCGCGCTCGTTGAGGCGCAGGTAGCGCTCGGTGTCGCCCATGTTCAGCCGCACCACCCAGACCGTGCCGTCGGCCTCGTCGATGGTGTTCTCTTCGAGGGTGACCGAGGACACCCGCTGGGGCCGCATGCGCAGGTAGGCCTGGCCCGCGTCGGGCGAGATGATGTCGAAGTCGCCGCCGCCCTCGGGCCCGCCCGCGCCGCGGATGAGCAGCTCGAGGCGCCCAGAGGGCGGCGGGGCATCGGGACCGGGCGAGGACATCGGCGCGCCCTAACCGCTGGCGCCCCGCCGGTGGGGGTCGGGGCACGGGGAAGCTCGGCCCCAGGGGTGGCGCATCGCGCATGGATGGGCATAGGTCTGGAGGGGGGTCTCGGATGCCCGGACCTCCTTTCTCTCCTGACCGGAGCCACGAATGTCTGAGACCAAGGGACGCGAGGCCCTCATCGGCCGCGCCCTCATCGACGCCGACTTCCGCGAGCGCCTGCTGCGCGACCCCGAGGCCACCATCGCCAGCGAGGGCTACGCCGTGCCCGCCGAGCTGGTCGAGCAGCTCAAGAACGTCGACGCCGACCAGGCCGCCGCCGCCGTCGCCGAGTTCGACTCCGCCTTCACCGACCGGAAGGCCGCAAGCTGAGCCGCGGCGGTCCCCCGGGACGGCCCGCTGCCCGCCCGGGGGACTGTCATGCCCGTGCCCCCGCCCGCGCAGTGGCGCCCCTGGCCCGGTGGCGGCCCCGTGCCCCCTGCGGACCTCGCGCCGCGCTGTGGGCCCACCCTGGCCCGCGCCCTCGCGGGGCTCGCCCTGCGCCACCAGCTCTGGACCCGCCTCGCGCCCCTGCCGGCGCCGGCGGCCTGTGCCGCGCGGGGGCTGCCCCTGCCCGCCGAGCTGGTCGGCATCGGCGCCACCAGCCTGCCCGACCGGGCGCGCCTGCGCCGCTGGCTCGACAGCCCGGCCGGCCAGGAGGCCGAGCGCGCCGCCCGGGCGGCCCTGCTCCAGGCCGCCGCCCAAGAGTCTGAGACCGACGACCAGCGGGGCATTCTCGCGGGAGTCCGTGCCGGCCATGCCCACCTCGACGGCGTCCAGCGCTTCGGCAGCCTGCTCGCCGCCACCGTGCCCGCGCCGCCGGATGCCTTCGCCGAGGACGCGGCCGCCGGGGCGGCGTGGCTGCTGCGCCCGGGCCGGATCGCGCTGGTCGCCGAGCACCAGCGCTGGCCCCCCGGCGGCGGCGCGCCCCTGACCGAGCACCGCTGGCTCGCCGCCCACCTGCGGCTGCTGCTCCACCTCGGCGGCCTCGACCAGACCGTCCCCCTCGCCGCCCTCTTCGGGGCCCTGCCCGCCGCGCCCCTGCGCTGGTACGAGGGCTGGGCCGGCATCCCCCCCGACAGCGACTCGCTCGGCCTCTGGCTGCGGGTGGCCGGCGCCCTGGGCCAGGGGGCCGATCCCCGCGTCGCCGCCTGGTGCGCCCCCCTCGCCGCGCTGC
Organism: Myxococcota bacterium; assembly: GCA_964226865.1. GTDB lineage: Bacteria > Myxococcota_A > UBA796 > UBA796 > UBA2385 > CAXQUZ01. Next base: position 9,641 of record CAXQUZ010000659.1, read on the forward strand.
CCGCGGGGGCACTGCCGGGCACCTGGCTCGGGGGCGCGGAGGCCCCGGCCTGGGGGGGCGACCGGTGCGGGGGCGTCCAGAGCGCGCTGGCTCTGGGCCTGCTCGCGGCCCGACCGGCCGGCTGGCGCGCCTGGGTGCCCCGGCTGGTGGCGGCGGCGGCCCCCGCGTGGCACTACCCGGCCCCCGTCGCCGCGGCCTGGCGCGCCGAGGCCTGGCAGGCCGCCGCCCGGGCCGGCCTCGAGCTCGGCGAGGGCCCGCCTGCGCCGCTGCCGGAGCCCGTGCTCGGCCCCGGTGCCGACCCGCTCTCGCTCGCCGCCGCCGTGCCCGCCCTGGTCGCGGGAGATGCCCCCGCTGCGGCCGTTCTGGCCGTCTTGCGCGCCCTCGCACGCCTCCAGCGCCCCGACGGTTCCTGGCCTGCTGCGCCCTATTTCGTCATCCCCGGGAAGCCGCCCCAGCGGGCAGACCGGCTGATGTCACCGGAAGTCACCACGGCAACCTGCGTCCGTGCGATGATGCTCGGCACGCGCACAGCCGAGGTCTGACAGGTGCTCCGCGCAATCTCCGAGTCTGGTGGCCGCCCGGCCGCGACCGCCCCTGGTGCGGCCGCGAAGGACGACCTGGCGCGCATTCTCCAGGTCGCGGAGATGCGCGGCGAGCGCATCGCCAACAACTTCCGCCTGGGCTTCTACCTGCTGAGCGCCGCGATGCTGGCGGCCAGCCTGGGGGTCAACACCTCCCTCGCCAACCAGGGCTTCATCGTCCAGGTCGGCTCGATGCTGGCCTACGGCGGGCTCGTGGCCGCCTGGTTCCGGTGGCGCCCCGACGTCTACGTGCCCTGGCTCAAGTACGTGAGCATCACCATCGACATGGTCATGCTCCACCTCAGCGCCTGGATCATGGCCCAGAACCACCACGGCATCATGGAGTACTTCCACTCCTTCGTGCCCCTGGTGCTCGTCTTCTGGCACATCCTCGCCGCCCTGCGGCTGAGCGTGGCCGCCTGCATCTACTCCGGGGTGGTCTCGCTGCTGCTGTCGGGCGGGGTGCTGGCCGCCGCCGCGACCTACGGCGGGGTCGAGATCTCCGCCGTCTCGGTCTGGGCGCGCAACGCCATCAACCTCGCCGACGAGTCGACCCGGGTGGTGATGATTGCCCTGCCGGCCTTCGCGAGCGCCTACGTGGCCCACGTCGCCCGGGGCCTCATCATCCGGGCCGAGCAGGAGTCCCAGCAGCGCGCGCGCCTCGAGCAACAGAAGGAGCAGCTCAGCAAGTACCTCTCGAAGGAGCTCACCGACGCCGTGCTCGAGCACCCCGAGATGTTCCAGCTCGGCGGCACCCGTCGCTCGGCCACCATCCTCTTCAGCGACATCCGGAACTTCACCCCGCTCGCCGAGAACACTGAGCCTGAGCGTGTTGTCCAGCTTCTCAACGAGTACTTCACCGAGATGGTGGCCATCGTCTTCCGCTACGGCGGCACCCTCGACAAGTTCCTCGGCGACGGCCTCATGGCGGTCTTCGGCGCGCCCTTCGACCTCGAGGACCAGGAGCTCCGCGCCACCCTGGTCGCCCTCGAGATGGTCCAGGCCGTCGAGTCCTTCAACGAGCGCCACGACCTCCAGGCCCGGGGCCTGCCCAAGCTCAACATCGGGGTGGGCATCGCCAGCGGCCCCATCGTCGCGGGCAACATCGGCTCGCCCGAGCGCATGGAGTACACGGCCATCGGCGACACGGTGAACTTCGCCGCCCGGCTCGAGTCGCTCAACAAGTCACTGGGCACGGCGATCATCGTCAGCGAGCCCACCCGCATGGCCCTCGACGGGCTGCTCGAGATGCGCAAGCTGCCGCCGCTCAAGGTCAAGGGCAAGCGGGGCACCCCGCCGCTCTACACCGTCGACGTGGAGGGGGTGGACGAGCCCGCGATGGACCGGCTGCGCGCCCAGCTCGAGGCCCGCTCCGCCGCCCGCTGAGCCCGGCGCCGCTAGCGCCCGGTGGCCGAGAAGTGCTGGTAGTCCTTGAGCGAGCGCCAGCGGCCGCCCCAGCGCCAGCCGATCGCGCGGAAGGCCTGCTCGACCGGGCCGTCGGCCAGCACCATGCCGGGCCGCGCGTCGCTGCGGTCGGCAAAGGGCCGCCCCTCCGGCGGCAGCACCCGCGTCCCCTTCACATAGGGGTTGCGCAGCGGGTTCAGGTCGATGGCGTGGCCGTAGCTGTGCTCGGAGTAGCTCGAGCCGCCCGTCTTCTTGCGGCAGTTGAAGGCGCTGGTGACGTCGGCGGCCATGAGCGCGTCGTCGTCGCCGCCGAGCTCGTGGGCGGGGGCCATGCGGGTGATGCGGAAGCCGGCGTCGAAGAGGGCCGAGAAGACCCCCACGAGGGCGTCGGCGTGGGCCGCGGCGACCACCAGCCGGCCCTCGGCAGGGGCGCCGTCCATGTCCCAGTGCTGGACGGTGAGCAGCGCCAGCTCGTCGAGGCCCACAGGGCAGCCCTCCGTCCAGGTCACGCCGGTCATGGCGGCGCGCAGGGCGGGCGAGAGGGGCGCCACGGTGCCCGAGAAGGTGGGTTCTGGCACGGCGGGCTCCGGCGCGGCCGGCTCCGGCACGGCGGGTGCGGGCGCGGGCGCAGCGGGAGCGGGGGCCACCACGGGCGGCGGGGCCGGAGCGGGCGCCGGCACGGGCTCGGCAGCACCACAGGCGAGGGCGAGGATCAGCAGCATGCCGGCCCGCTATCGCGCTGGCGGAGGCTCCGCGTCCCCTGCCTCCGGGCGCGGCGTCCCCCCGTCGGCCGCCAGCTCGGGCCAGGGCCACCGGCGGCCCACCTCCGCCATCGCCGCCGTGATCCAGCGCCGCACGGCCCCGACCCCCACCGGGGCATCGGCGAGCTGGGGCAGCGGATCGAGGGCCACGCCGAGCACCCGGCCCGGGTCGAGCTCGAGCTTGCGGGCACAGTCCTCGACCAGGCGCCGGCGGTCGGCGCTGCGCAGGGTGTCGATCTTGTTGACCAGCACCAGGACCGGCTTGCCCCGGTGGCGCGCCCGGACGTACTCGTCCCGCTCGCGGGTGCGCACCCCGGTCTGGGCGCTCAGCAGGAACAAGAAGAGGTCGGCCTGGTCGAGCAGCGCGCGGGTCTCGGCGGTGAGGCCCTGGTCGACATCCCCCAGGCCCGGCGTGTTGATCAGCTCGACGCCCGGGCAGCCCGCGAGGGTGTAGACCGCGGCGCTGCGGGTCGCGCCGGCCACCGGGTCGACGTTGCCGGTGTCGATGCCGAAGATGGCGCGCAGCGCGGCATCCTTGCCCACACTGGGCGGCCCGATGACCACGATGACGTAGCGGTTCTCGACCTTCTCACGCAGCTCGGCGAGGGCGACGAGCCCGGCCCGCAGCACGTCCCGGCGGGGCCGGCCCATCCACCCGACCATCACCAGCCAGGCGAGCGGGCCGAAGGCGAGCAGCACCACCCGCAGCGGCAGCAGCAGCACGGGCACCAGGAGCTGGGCCAGGCCACGCCGGGGGCTGGCGGGCAGCCGCTCGACCAGCGCCCGCTCGAGGGCCGGGTCGTCCGCGTCGGTGGAGATGCCCACCCGGCGGGCCTCTTCGTAGAGCACCATGTCCCAGCCCGGCGGGCGCCCCCGGCGCAGCACCAGGTTGCCCAGATCGTTCGAGCCGGCCGCCCGGAGGGTGCGCTCGAGGGCCCGGGCCAGCGTCTGGCGGTCCTGGTTGCGCACGGGCAGCCCCACCGCCCGGGCCAGCGCGAGCAGCTCGTGGCGGTGGGCACGGCGCAGCACCTCGGCCAGGGTCATGCCGCCCCGGCGGCGGGCGGGCAGGCTCATGGGGCCTCGCGATCGCGCCAGGCGGTGGCCCCCCGCTCGAAGACCTCGCGCAGGTCGGCCGTGGTCGGGGTGCGCCCGGCGGCGGCCTGCTCCATCCAGGCGATGGCGGCCCGCCCCACCCCATAGGTCGACGCCCCCGCGACCGTGGCCCCGATGGCCGAGGCCGCCACCTCGCCCAGCTGGCCACCGGGGATCCAGCCCGCGGCCTTGAGCGCGTTGGTGGCCCAGCGCACAAAGCCCCGCCCGGCACCGGCCAGGGCCTCGCCCGCGATGAGCAGGGCCACGTCCTTGTCGATGTCTTGTTCGTAGACAGCGGCGATGTCGAGGATCATCCGCACCTGGAGGGCCGTCACGACGGCGAGGTCGGCCCCGGGCACGGGCACGGCGCCGGCCACCGCCGCCTTGCGGGCCGCGCCCTTGATGATGGGCTCACAGGCCGCCGCCCGCCGGCGCAGGTGCTTGGCGAAGAGCAGGGCCTTGCCCGAGGCGTCGAGGATGCGGACGAGCCGCTCGATGACCGCGTCGACCCCCATCGGCGTCTCGGAGAGCACCGGCAGCGGATCGAAGGCCGTGGGCACCCCGTCCTGGGGCGGCACCCCGAGCTGGCGCAGGGTGGTCTCGACGAAGCGCTCCCGGTCGCGGGGCCGGATGAGGTCGATCTTGTTGAGGCAGACCACGACCGGCCGGCCGGCCGCCCGGAGCTCGGCGATGAGGGCCTGGTCATCGGCGTGGGCGCCGCCGTCGGCGTTGAGCACGAAGAGCACCACATCGGCGGCCGACAGCATGGTGCGGGCGGTCTCTTCGACCTCGGCCCGCAGATCGCCGAAGCCGGGCGCGTTGATGAGCACCACCCGGCCGGCCGCGTCGAGGCGGGCCGCCCGCAGCACCTCGGTCGAGCCCGGCACCGGGTCGATCTCGCCGAAGTCGATGCCGAAGAGGGCGCGGATGGCGCTGTCTTTGCCCGCCGAGGCCGGCCCGAGCACGGCCACGGTGAGGGTCTCGGCCAGGGCCGCTTGGACCTCCTGGCGGGCCAGGGACCACCGCTCGGTGCCCGGGGCCAGCGCGAAGCCCCCGCTGGCGGGCGTGGGCGCGAGCGGCGCGGGGGCGTCGGGGGGCGGGGCACTGGCCATGGGCACTCCGGCTGGACGTCGCCGCCCTCGTGTGCACAGAGACAGGCAGCGGCAGGATCGACGCGGCGGATGAAAGAAGACCGCCCCTTCGTCGTATCACCGGCCGCGGGGACCGCCGGGTCCCATCTCATCCCGAACCGGAGACAGCGCCGCCATGTCCGAGTCCTCGAACACCCACAGCGTGCTCATCGGCTACATCCTGTGGATCTTCGGCTTCACCGGCGCCCACCGCTTCTACTACGGCAAGCGGATCTCGGGGCTCATCTGGCTGCTCACCGGCGGCCTGCTCGGTGTGGGCTGGTTCATCGACCTCTTCCTCATCCCCCGCATGGACCGCGAGGCCGACGCCAGCTTCGCCTCGGGCCGCTACGACTACAACGTCGCCTGGCTGCTCCAGACCTATGGCGGGCTCTTCGGCCTCCACCGCTTCTACCTGGGCCGCATCGGCTCGGGGCTGCTCTGGCTCTTCACCGGCGGCCTCTTCGGCATCGGCTGGATCGTCGACTTCTGGCACCTCAACCAGATGGTGAGCGAGGCCAACCTCGGCGACTGAGCCGTCGCCGCCTGCCGCCCGCCCCCGCCTGGCCCCGCGCCCTGGCGGGGGCGGCGCGCTTCAGGGGACGCCCGCGAGACCGGACGCCCCGCCGCCCCCCCGGCTCAGGACGCGCAGGAGATGCAGCGGGTGGCCATGGGCATCGCCGCGAGCCGCGCCGCAGCGATCTCCTCGCCGCAGACCGCACAGTCGCCCCAGGTGCCCGCGTCCATGCGGCCGAGGGCGGCGTCGATGCGGGCGAGCTCCTGGCGGGCGTGGCCGTCGAGGGCCTCGAGCACCTCGTCATTCTCGACCACGCTGGCCCGCTCGCTCCAGTCGTCGGGCAGCTCGCGGTCGGCGTGGTGGAGGTGGGCATCGATCTTGGCGTGGCGGGCGAGCAGCGAGCGGCGCTCGGCCACGAGGCGGGCCCGCTGGGCGTCGAGGAGGGGGGTGCGGGCGTCGGGGGTCGCAGGGGACATGGGGCCTCCGGGCGGTGCAGGCGCAGGGGCCCGCGGGTGGAGGACGACCACTGCAAGAGATGTGCCGGCGGGCACAGCTCCACAAGCCCCCGGGGACGGGGCCGCTCGGCCGCGGTCGGGCCCCTGCGCCCGGGTGGGGTGGGCGAGATGCCCCGCTCGACCGGGCGGGCCCGTCCCCAAGACGCAGCGAGGGCGGCCCCAGCGGACCGCCCTCGTCGAGCGTGCTGTCGGCGGGGCCCTCAGTGGGCGGCCGCCTCGGCGGGCTTGGCGCCGTCGGCCGGGGCCTCGGCGTGATCGCCGCCGTGGTCGGCACCGTGGCCGCCCTCGCTGTGGCCCGCGGAGGAGTAGAGCAGGCCGATGAAGCCCACACCGGTCACGATGGCGATGGCCCAGCCGATGGGACCGGCCGCCTTGCGGAGGGGAGAGGCAGGGGGAGCAGCGTGACCCATGGGGGCCTCCGGGAGCATGCGCGGTACCGCGCGCCTGAGAACGAGAGGGTGGCGTTGGCTGGCCCAACTAAGCGATGCGGGCCCGGGGTTCAAGCCCCGCGGATCCACCCGGCCGGAGAGCGGGATACGGCCCGCGCCCGCCGCCCCTGGAGCCCTGGTGCGCCTCGCCCCCCTGCTGCTGCCGCTGCTGACGCTGCCCACGGTGGCCAGGGCCGCGCCCGCCCCCACGGGCTGGGGCGCCAACGCCCGCCTCGACCTGCGCAGCCCCATCTTCGACGGCGCCGATCCCACCCCCTACACCGGCCCGGGCCGTCCCCTCGGCAGCGGGCGCCTCGACATCATGCCCGGCCTCGTGGCCACCACCGCGGCCGGCTGGGAGCTCGGCGGGTCGCTGCGCTGGTCGCCCCACATCGTCGGCCTCGCCAGCGGCGCCCTCGCCTTCGCCCAGCGGGGGGCCGTCGAGCTGGACGCCCGCCGCTTCGTGCCCCCCGACGACTACCGGACGGCCAGCGGCGTCTGGGAGGGCGGCTACGCCGGCATCAGCGCCATGGCTGAGCTGTGGGGCCGCCGTCCCCCGGGCAGCTTCACGGTCGGCTCGACCCACCTCTTCGTCGGCTACCGCACCATGATCGACAACCGCAGCGCCGCCTGGCTCGAGGTCGGCTTCGGCCTCTGGGGCGACCGCAGCGGCGACCCGGCCACGGGCACCGACCCCACGGGCGGGGGCGGGCCGCTCATCCGGGCGGGGGTGGGCATGATGCCCGCCCTGGCCCGGCGCTGAGGCTCAGTCGAAGGCGCCCATCAACCATTCCTAAGAAATGTAACTTCTGTTTATTTTGAGAAATAGTTCCTAACAATCCAGCTTCCGCTAACTGATACATCATATGTAATCTTGAAGTAAATCTATGTAATGAAGGCTCATGTCCAAATGGTTCAATACCATATGCATTAGGTACAGCGAGTATACTAAAACCAATATAATCTATAAGTTCAGGATTCTCAGTAGCCCATCTAAAACATTCAATATAATCTTCTTTATTCTGTTTTTCTCCTTGTGGTACAAAGAAAGTTTTTATACCAGCTTCTTTGAATATAGGAGCTTGCTCTTTAGCTGCCTCAATAGTCTTCTGAGAAGACTCTCCAGGATAATCTGTCATTACAGCATAATCAGCATTTATTCTTCTAGCATAATGAACTATCTCATCACCAGAAAGATATCCTTTACCCTCTTGTGTAAATTCAAAAGCACTATTATCCATTATAATAGTGGATCCATTTTTCTTTTCTTCTAAGTAAAAATTTGTGTAGTGTGGATTATCTACAAGATGAGCTAAAGTTAAATGTACTTCTCTACCTTTAGTAAGATGTAGATAATTTATTGGTGATATGTGACAGAAATGAGTCTTTGCCATATAGTTCATAATATACCTTTCAAATGTTAAAGTCAACTATTATTTAATCATTCACTGTACGAATGTCTGATATTGGTACTGTTGACGTAGTACCTGTACCAGGTTCTGAAACCTTTGCATAAGTCTGACCATTCTTCTGAGTTAGCCCTTTATACTCTCCAGAAAGAACTTTGTTTCCTTGTTGATAACCAACTTTAGAGTTTCTTCCTTTTCTTTCAGACTTAGCTTTGGATAATTTGAGTTTT
>CAXQUZ010000660.1:0-4842 GCA_964226865.1 Myxococcota bacterium
GGCAACGTCCGCACGGGCCAGCTCTCCCAAGACGAGGACTGGCCGGCCCTGACCCGCGCCGCCGAGGAGCTCGACCGGGCGCCGGTCTACATCGACGACACCCCGGGCCAGTCCATCCCCCAGGTGCGCTCGAAGGCCCGGCGCCTCAAGTCGCGCTTCAAGGATCTCGCCCTCATCGTCATCGACTACATCGGCCTCAGGTCGGGCGACCCCCGGGTCTCGCGCCAGGAACAGGTCAGTGCGTCGAGCCGCGGCCTCAAGGCCCTGGCGAAGGAGCTCAACGTCACGGTCATCGGCCTGAGCCAGCTCAACCGCGCCGTCGAGAACCGCAACCCGCGCATCCCCCAGATGTCGGACCTCCGCGAGTCGGGCGCCATCGAGCAGGACGCCGACATCATCATGTTCATCTACCGCGACGAGTACTACAACAAGGAGACCACGACCCGTCCCGGCGAGGCGGACGTCATCGTGGCCAAGCAGCGAAACGGCTCGACGGGCACGGTGCCCCTCTCCTTCCAGGGCGAGTTCACCCTCTTCGGCAACCTCGCCAAGCCGGGCGCAGGCGAAGGCTACCTGTGATGCTGGCGCTGGCCCTCGCGCTCGCGCTGCCCGCCGCCGCCCTCGACGTCAACGACGTGCTGGCCCTCACCACCGCCGACGGCGACACCGTCCGGGGCTGGTACGCGGGCGCCACACCCTCCGCCGTGTTGGTGACCGCGGCGGGCGAGACCCACGCCGTCCTGCTCGACACGGTGGTTGCGGCCACCCGCGACGGCCACCCGCTGGCGCTCGACCGCCTGGCCAGCGAGCACGCCGCCGCCTGGGCGACCGAGGCCGCCTGGCTGGCCGACCCGCCCCCGCTGCCCCGTCCCGGAGCGACCGCCGCGGCCTCCCTCGCCTGGGCGGGAGCGGGCCACGCCATGCTCGGAGACGGTGCGGCCGCGGCCGGCTGGGCGGGCCTCGACCTCGTGCTGGTCGGCACGGCGACCTGGGCTCTGGTGGGCCAGGAGGCCTGGGGGCCGGCGATCTCGGTGCTCGCCGTCGACGCCCTCGTCCGGGGCGCCGCGGCCGGGTCTGCGAGCCGGCGCGCACGCCGCCGCCGTGCCCGGATGCAAGAGGGACGGAAGCTCCTCGAAGATGGCGTTCAGTAGGCCATCTTGGCGCCGGCTGGTTGACAGCCCCATGCCCCGGCATCTATCACACTGGCCGAAGTGGGCTCCCACCTTGCCGGGCAGCCCGTGGCCGCCGGACCGCCGCAGCGACTCTCCGCTGTCGGGTTCCGTCCGTCGCCCACAACTCGAACTTGGTTCCGGATCTTTGCCCGGCTTGGTGATAGCGGACGTTGACAGAAGGCCGCCCGGCGCCGCGTCGGGCCCTTGCCAGCCCGCTGCCCAGCACCCCCCCCGCCCTTGCACATCCCCGCCCACTCGGCTGCCGATGCGAGCAGAATTCGTCGAGGAGTCCGTCGGAATGGATATCACCGAAAGCCTGTCTTCATTCAACTCCCACGTGGACAGCTACGCGCAGCACCGGGAGTACATCCGACGCGCCCTTGCCCAGGCGGAGCGCTTCTCTGCCGGCATCATCGAGAAGGTCGTGCTCGACCACTCCGTGAAGGCCTCCCAGGTCGCCGATGAGATCCTGCCGCTGGTCCCGACCCTCGAGGGCCGCATCGGCGAGATCGAGAGCGCCAAGGCCGACATCAACGCCCGCAAGGCCAACTCCGACGAGGAGATGGAGGAGCTCACCCTCCGCCAGGCCATCGGCGAGATGACCGACGACGAGTTCGAGGAGCAGACCCGCGAGCTCCGCGCCAAGCTCGACGAGGCCAACGGCGAGCTCGAAGAGCTCGACTCCGAGCTGGGCGACCTCCAGACCGCCATCGATCGCTGGGTCGAGCTCGCCGCCGAGGCCGAGCAGCCCGACGGCCGCAGCGCCGCCCCGGCCGCCGCTCCCGCGGAGGCCGACGAGCCCGTGGTCGAGGAGGAAGAGGAAGCCCACGACGAGCCGGTCGTGCTCGACGAGCCCCCCGCGACCCCCGGCCAGCACGCCACCAAGACCACCATCACCGAAGACCTCTCCGACGTCTTCCAGGACGAGCCTGCCGCCCCGGTGATCGAGGCCGAGGACGACAACGAGGCCATCGAGGCGGGCGACGCCGACATCGACTTCGCCGTCGAGATGGACGACGGTGATGGCGACGACGCCGGGGTCGAGATCGACCTGGGTGGCGACGCGGGCGACGAGGACGAGCTGGGCGACGAGATCGGCATCGACCTCGACGCCGCCCTCGACTCCGCGGTCGAGGAGGCCGCCGAGGAGGAGGACGAGGCCGAGGCGGACGACGCCCGCCGGGCCCTGCTGCTCTACCAGGAGGGCACCCCCGACGAGCAGATCTACCCCTTCGCCAGCGACAAGCTGACCATCGGTCGGGGCCGCGACAACGACATCCAGATCAAGAACGACTCGAAGGTGTCCCGCTTCCACTGTCGCCTGTTCAAGCGTGCCGGCAACTTCTACATCGAAGACAACAAGTCCTCGAACGGCACCCTGGTGAACGGCGAGCTCATCACCGAGCGTCGGCTCTTCGGCGGCGAAGAGATCATCATCGGCGAGACCTTCTTCCGGTTCCGCATCATGTAATCGGCGCCCCCGGTCTCGTGCAGAGGGCGGCACCCCACCGGGTGTCGCCCTCTCTGCGTCTGGGGGCCTACTCCTCGCCGCGCGGTCCTGGCCCGTCGCGGATGGGCAGGGGCGCCGCCGAGAGCGCCGCGGGGGCAGCCGGACCACCACGCCGCAGCTGGACCAGCTCCGCCAGCACGCTCACGGCGATCTCACCGGGCTCGACCGCCCCGAGATCGAGCCCGACCGGGGCCCGCAGCCGCGGAAAGAGCGCCGGATCCATCCCGGCCGCCCGGAAGCGCAGGAAGAAGCGGGTGACCTTGGCACGGCTCCCGATCATGCCGAGCCAGCCGATGTCTTGGGGAAGCAGGGCGGCGACCAGATCCTGATCGAGGGCATGGTCGTGGGTCACGACCAGGTGCATGGCGCGCAGGCCCGTGGGCAGCCCCGAGAGCAGCCGCCGCGGGTCGCCCTCGTGGCGCTGCACGGAAGCCGGCACGTCCTCTCGCAGCACCAGCTCGCGGGCGTCGACGAGGTGGACATCCCAGTCGAGCACGGCGGCCATGCGGGCCAGGGCCGCGCCCACGTGGCCGGCGCCGTGGATGACCAGGGCCGGCCGGGGGAGCAGGGGTTCGATGAAGGCCTCCATGGCGCCCCCGCAGCACATGCCGAGGTCGCGGGTGAGGTGGAAGGCCACCCGGCGCGGCAGGCCCTCGGCGATGGCGGCGAGGGCCTCGCGCTGGCAGCGGTGCTCGAAGGCGCCGCCCCCGACCGTGCCGACGCTCTCGCCGTCCTCCCGCACGAGCATGCGGGCCCCGGGCCGCCGCGGCGCCGAGCCCCCGCGCCCGGTGACGGTCACCAGGGCGGCAGGCACGCCCGCCCGCATGGCGGCGGCAGCGGCTTCGAACACGCGCACAGGGGCCTCCGGGACGGGCGCCAACAGTTGCAGAGGCGCCCCATATCGCAGGCAAGCGGGGGGGCACTCCATGCTACGACTGCCCGCCCGCGGAGGCTGTCATGCACGCTGGCCACGAGACCGTCCTCATCCTCGACTTCGGGTCCCAGTTCACCCAGCTCATCGCCCGGCGCGTCCGGGAAGCGGGCGTCTACTGCGAGATCCGGCCCTGCACCGACGCCCCCCTCAGCGCCGAGGACCTGGCCAGCCAGCGCATCATCGGGCTCGTGCTCTCCGGCGGCCCCTCCTCGGTCAACGACGCCGACGCCCCGCCCTTCGACGCAGGCTGGCTGGCGCTGCCCGTGCCCATCCTCGGCATCTGCTACGGCATGCAGCTGCTGGCGGTCCAGAGCGGCGGTGTCGTCGACAACTCCGATCAGCGGGAGTACGGCCTCGCCCGCTTCCAGCGCCACACGACCCGGGCCCCCTTCGGGGCGATGCCCGAGAGCAGCAACGTCTGGATGAGCCACGGCGACCATGTCCACGCCGCGCCGGCGGGCTGGCAGGTGGCGGGCTCGTCCGAGAGCTGCCCCGTGGCCGCCATGATCAACGACAGCGGCACCCGCATCGGCATCCAGTTCCACCCCGAGGTCTTCCACTCCGAGCACGGCACGGCGCTCATCCAGAGCTTCCTGCGCGACCTCTGCCACGCGGCCGGCGACTGGAGCATGGGCTCCTTCATCGAGGACCAGATCGCGCGCATCCGCGCCCAGGTCGGTGACGGCCACGTCATCTGCGGCCTCAGCGGCGGCGTCGACTCCTCGGTGACGGCGGCCCTGCTGCACGCGGCCCTCGGCCCCCAGCTCCACTGTGTCTTCGTCGACAACGGGCTGCTCCGCGCGGGCGAGCGCGACAGCGTCGCGGCCGAGTTCTCCGAGTACGACCTCACGGTGGTCGACGCCTCCGACCGCTTCCTCGGCGCCCTCGCCGGCGTCACCGATCCCGAGGCCAAGCGCAAGATCATCGGCGAGGTCTTCATCCGGGTCTTCGAGACCGAGGCCCGCCGCCTCCAGCAGGCCCACGGCGAGATCAAGTGGCTCGCCCAGGGCACCCTCTACCCGGACGTCATCGAGTCGGTCTCCTTCCGGGGGCCGAGCGCGACCATCAAGAGCCACCACAACGTCGGCGGGCTGCCCGAAGACCTCGGCTTCGCCCTGCTCGAGCCCCTGCGCGAGCTCTTCATGCATTTTATATCTCGTTAAAGACTAAAATTGCGGAATTAATAAGGGAGGAATAAATATGTCTTTTGATGAATAGATCGGAAG
>CAXQUZ010000661.1:0-4489 GCA_964226865.1 Myxococcota bacterium
GAGGAGATCATCGAGGGCCTCCGGGGCTACTCGAAGTTCGACGTCCCGAGCGAGGTGCTGGACCAGATCAAGGAGACCATCGAGCGCTACGGCCTCATCAAGCTGGTCCCCCATCCCTCTGGCGACCAGGATCAGCTCCGGCTCCAGTTCGCCAGCGGCTTCGTGGCCAAGCTGATCTCGAAGGAGCCCACGCTCTCCGAGCTGCTGGTGGCCGACGGCCGGCGCCACTGGAACATCTTCGCGGGCCACCGCGGCATCTTCAAGCAGCGGGCCCTCCAGGCCGGCTGGCCGGTCGAAGACATCGCAGGCTTCCGCGAGGGCGCGCCCATCGAGACCCGCCTGCGCGACAAGATGGTCGGCAACGGCAAGCCCTTCGCCCCCCGCCACTACCAGTGGGAGGCCGCGAAGCGCTGGTGGCAGGACGGCCGCCCCTCCGGTGGCTGCGGTGTCGTCGTGCTGGCCGGTGGCGCCGGCAAGACCATCGTGGCCATGACGGCGATGAGCCTGGTCCAGACCAAGACCCTCATCCTCGCCACGAACCAGGCCGCGGTCAGCCAGTGGCGGCGCGAGCTCATCGACAAGACCGAGCTCACGGCCGACCAGGTCGGCATGTACACCGGCACCAACAAGACCATCTCGCCGGTCACCATCGCGACCTACCAGATCCTCACCTGGCGGCGCTCGAAGAAGGCCGAGTTCGAGCACCTCCACCTCTTCGAGGATCAGGACTGGGGCCTCATCATCTACGACGAGGTCCACCTGCTGCCCGCGCCGGTCTTCGGCGCCACCGCCACCCTCCAGGGCCGCCGCCGCCTCGGCCTCACAGCGACCCTGGTGCGCGAGGACGGCCGCGAAGGCGACGTCTTCGCCCTGGTCGGTCCCAAGCGCTACGATCTGCCCTGGCAGATGCTCCAGCAGCAGGGCTTCATCGCCGACACCCGCTGCGTCGAGATCCGCGTGCCCATGCCGCGCTCGGTCGCGGCGCGATACGAGTCGTCGCGCGAGACCGAGAAGTTCCGCATCGCCAGCTCCAACCCGGCGAAGCTGGACGTCATCCAAGAGCTGCTCCGGCGGCACAAGGACGACAACATCCTGGTCATCGGCACCTACGTCGATCAGCTCAACAAGATCTCCCGCCGCTTCCGGGCGCCGCTCATCACCGGCAAGACGCCCCACGGCGAGCGCGAGGTCCTGTTCCAGAAGTTCCGCAGCGGGAAGATCAACCTGCTGGTGGTGAGCAAGGTCGCCAACTTCTCGATCGACCTGCCCGATGCCAACATCGCCATCCAGGTCAGCGGCACCTTCGGCAGCCGCCAGGAAGAGGCCCAGCGCCTCGGCCGCATCCTCCGCCCGAAGAAGAAGGCCGCCGTGTTCTACACGGTGGTCTCGGGCGAGACCAAAGAACAAGACTTCGCCATGAAGCGCCAGCTCTTCCTCACGGAGCAGGGCTACCGCTACCACATCGACGACCGGGCCTCGGGCTGAGCCCGCCCCGGACCTCCAACCCGAGTTGGTGAGAAGAACGATGGCAACGGGACAGATGGACCGCTCTGACGCAGATGGTGGCCGCCGCCGCCGCCGCCGCCGCCGCCGCAGCCGCCGCTCGGGCCCCGCGAAGGGCGAGCAGCCGCAGCAGCACGAGGCCGCCGACCGGGGCCCCGACCGCAGCGCCGACAAGGGCCCCGACCGCGGCGCTGACCGGGGGGCCAAGCCGGCCCGCCGTCGCTCGGGCCCGCGCCCGGACGAGCCCCGGGTCGCCGTCGCCCTGCCCCGCACGGGCCGGGTGCCGCGCCGTCGCCTCGCGGTCCACCCCGCCCGGGGCCCTGCCGCCAGCGCCACCACGCGACGGCGCCGGCCCTCGCGCTCCGAGATGGACGAGCTGGCCGACTTCCTCAACCGGCTCCCCGACCAGCTGGTCTCCCAGGTCTACTCGGGCCTCGGCGGCCAGCCCGGCCGCGTCCCCAGCAAGGATCGCATGATCCAGCTGACCGTGCGGGCCATCGCCCAGGGCAACCGCCTCGGCACCCTCGTGCGCTCGCTCCACCAGCGCGACCGCCAGGCCCTCGCGATCCTCCTCCAGTGCGGCGGCCTCGTCCACCACGATGAGTTCCGCCAGGAGCTCATGCTGAGCCTGGGCGGCCACGAGCGCGAGTGGAAGAAGGTCATGTCGACCCTGGGCGACAAGGGCCTCTGCGCGGCGACCGACGAGCGCAACGGCGAGTTCTTCTACGTCGTGCCCGAGCCGCTCATCGATCACCTGCTCGACCACCTCAGCGAAGACCTGGTGCTGCCCAGCTTCGACCACGAGGACGTGCGCGTCGTCGACGAGCGGCCCTTCTGCCCGCCCCTCGACTTCAGCCTCGTCTCGCTCATCACCTACATCGACCAGCACCCGCCCCGGCTCACCCAGCGCCACGAGATCTTCAAGGTCCACAAAGACGAGATGGACCAGTTCTTCGGCCAGCTCTGGGGCCCCGACAGCGAGCTGTTCAGCTTCCACATCGAGTTCCTGATGATGCAGGGCCTCGTCGAGCTGAAGGGCGACCGGCTCAGCGTCAACCGCGCGGTCGTCGAAGAGTGGATGCAGCTCGACGAAGAGGACCAGCGCGACCTCTTCTTCGCGGCCCTCGAGCGGCGCTTCCCGATGGCCGAGTGGGTCTTCTGGGCGGTGCACGACGTCGGCGGCGCCTGGGTGCCCGAGCGGCCCCTCCAGGCCATCTACCGGCGCTGGCGCCGGGGCGAGGAGTGGCGCGACCGGTACCACAAGGACCAGTGGGCGGCCCCCCGCACGGCCACCCGCGAGGGCTACACCTTCGCGCCCCTGGTCAACGCGGGCATGCTCGAGCTCGGCACCTGGGGCCAGGAGAAGTTCTACCGGCTCACGCCCCGGGCCCGGCGGCTGCTCGAGAGCGAGGACGAGGACTCCTTCAAGGAGTTCTACCTGACGCCCAACTTCGAGATCATGGCGCCGGCGGGCATGTCGGCCCTGACCCTCTACCGGATCGGCGAGCTCGCCGAGCTCACGGCCTGCGACCGCGCCAACACCTACAAGATCACCGAGGTCACCATCGAGCAGAGCCTCGATCGGGGCTGGCGCCGGGACGACGTCTTCGAGTTCCTGCGCGACAACAGCCAGATCGGCCTGCCCGAGAACGTGGAGCAGACCCTGCGGGGCTGGATGGGCCACTACGGCGACATCGAGTACCACGACGTCATGCTGCTCACGGTCCACCGGTCCCAGATCCGGCGCCTCGAGTCGAACCGCCAGCTCAAGCCCTTCCTGCTCCACCGCTTCGTGCCGGGCATGTACGCGGTCGATCGCAGCCGGGTCTCCGAGCTCAACGCGCTGCTGGCGGAGCACGGCTTCAGCCCCTCCCAGAAGGTGCGCAAGTACCCCAACGACCCCCAGCAGGTCGACGCCCGCAGCCGCATGCTCGACCAGGTGTCGAACGCGCGCACCGAGCGCGAGGAGCTCATCCGGCGCACCCACGACGCCGACTCCCAGCCCGAGCAGCTCTGCGCCGTGCCCGGCTCCGGCCACCAGCCCCGCCAGAAGAAGCGCCGCAAGGACGCCCTGCCCCCGCGCCGCAGCCCGCGCGAGGTCCGCGAGCTCTCCGAGCGCGCCATCGCCCTCGGCCAGCACATCGAGATGCTCTACGTCACCCGCGACCAGCAGCGCAAGCTGGTCAAGGTGGCGCCGGAGCGCATCGCGGTCAACCACCAGGGCGCCCAGGTGCTCGTGGCCCGCGACATCGAGCGCGACGAGCGCCTCTCCTACCAGATCGTGCAGATCGAGCGTCTCGCCCTCTTCAAGGCAAGAAGCTGAGCCGCCCTTTGCACCCGGGGTCCTGCGCCCCACTCCCCCTCGGAGGATGTCGTGTCTGACACGCCCGATGCCCCAGCGAACCCGCCCCAGACCTTTGACGAAGCATTGGCAGCCCTCGAGGACTGTGTGCGGAAGCTCGACGACGGCAGCCTGGGCCTGGAGGACTCCCTCCGCGTCTTCGAGCAAGGCGTGGCCCTTCAGCGCACCTGCCAGGAGCTGCTGGACGCCACCGAGCGCCGGATCGAAGAGCTGAGCGTGCCGGCCCCCACGGCCCCCGCCACCTGACCCGGTTTCACTCCGCATCCCTGAAGGGGTATGCTCCCCCGTCTCCGCGGCAGCCGGTCTTCCGATCCGGCCGCCTCACCCATCTCCCACCGGAAGCCCATGTTCGATACCGTCGGCCGCTCCCGGAAACAGAATCCCATCCAGCAGGGAATCTCGGCAGTGCTCTCCCTCGGTCTGACCGGGGGCGGCTTTGTCGCCCTGTGGTGGGTCGGCCAGCAGGTCGCCGAAGAGGTCCAAGAGGTCGAAGAGCTCCTCGAGGTCACCTTCTTCGACGCAGCCCCTCCGCCTCCGCCGCCCCCCCCGCCCCCGGCGGGTGGTGGCAGCAAGCCCAAGGTGGAGAAGAAGACCCCCACCGAGAAGAAGCCGGACCCCGTCGAG
>CAXQUZ010000662.1:0-5094 GCA_964226865.1 Myxococcota bacterium
GTCGGCTGTTCCGGCGGCGAGACCGCCCCCGAGAAGCCCGATGCCCCCGCTGTTGCGGACGGCGACGGCGCGGACGGGGCGAAGGCGCCTGCCGAGCCCGCGGCAGCGCCTCCGCCCCCCGCGGTCGACCCCATCGACGCGGCCCGCGCCAAGGCCCTGTCGGGCGACGCGGCCGGTGCGCTGGCCGATGCCCGGGCCCTGCTCGGCACCAGCGGCAGCAAGCCCGAGCTCTGGGGCCTCGTCCGCGCCACGGCGATCGCCGCAGGCGCCCAGGCCGAGGTGGCCGCCGCCATGGCCAGCGAGAGCCCGGCGGGTGCCCCCCCGGGTGCCGCGGCGCTGCTACGCGCAGAGCTGCTGCTGTCGCTGGGCAAGGCCGAGGAGGCCCGCGAGGCCGCCATGGCCGCCCGTGCCGATGCCCCCGGCGCCGCCGCGGCCCTCGTGGCGCGGGCCGTGATGGCCGGGGCCGCCCCCCCCGCCGTGCCCGAGGGCTCGGACGCCAAGTCGGATCCCGTGCTGGCCCTGGCCCGCTTCGTCACGGCCCGCGACGCGCGCCGGGCGGCCGCCGACGAAGAGATCGCCAGCAAGGTCACGGGCTGGCGGGCCGCCCGCATCCGGGCCGAGGTGAAGGCCGAGCGCGGCGACCTCGCCGGCGCCCTCGAAGAGCTCGAGGCTGTGGTCCGCAGCGGCGAGATCGACGCGACCATCCAGGGCAACCTCGCCCGGGCGCGGGTGGTCCTCGCCGCTGCCGGCCGTCCCTCCCGCACCCCGCTGCCCGCCAGCGCCCTCGACGCCGGCCGCTGGGCCGCCGAGGCGACCCGGGCTGCGACCGCCCAGGGCGATGCGGCCGCCATGGAGGCCGGCCTGGGCCTCGCCCGCCGGGGGCTGCTCCAGGGCGTGCGGGCCGACGAGGCCGCCGATCTCTACGGGGCCGTGCGCGAGACGCTCACGGGCCTCGAGGTCGAGGGCGCGCTCCTGACCTCGCTGGCCGCCGACCACGCCCAGATGGCGCTCGCTGCGGGCCGTCCGCTCTCGGCCCGGGCGGCCCTGGCCGCGGCCGCCAGCGACAGCTCCGAAGACCTCGCCTGGACCTCCCTCTGGGTTGCCTGGATGCTCCACGACGCCGAGGGGGTGGCCACCGCCGGCAAGACCCTCAGCGGTCCCCGGGGCCAGGTCGCCCGGGCGATGGCGGCGGCGCTCGCGGGCAAGCCCGCCGAGGCTGCGGGGCTGCTGCCGAGCTCGGGGCTCGCCGATCGCGACGCGCTCTACGTCTCCCAGCTCGCGGCCGCCCTGGCGGGCGAGCGGGCCGCCGACAAGCTCCGGGCGGCCGTGCGCCACGCCGATGCCCTCGGCGATCCTGCCCTGTCCATCGCCACCCGGCTCGACCTCGAAGACAGCCTGCGCCACGACGATCCCCGCGGCGCGGCCACCGTGCGCGCCGAGCTCCAGCGCCGCCTCCCGGCCGGTCCCGCAGGCACGGCCCTCAAGGTCGAGCTCGCCGTGCGCGACGCCCTCGCCAGCGGCCAGGGCCGCATGCCCGAGGGCGAGCTGCCGCCCCTGGCGAAGGCCTGGCGCAGCGCCATCGAGGGCCAGTCCGCGATGGTGACGGGGGCCGGGGTCGCTCCGGTGGTGGCCCTCAGCGAGGCCCGGGTCAAGCGGGCCTCGGGCGACGCGGGCATGATCTCGGCCTACGCCCGGGTGCTCGAGGGGCTCCCGCTCCACCGGCGGGGGCGGCTCGCCTCGGGCACGGCGCTGGACGGCTCTGGCGGTGTGCCGTTGGTCGACGACCTCGCGGCCCTCGGCGGGGCCGAGCCCGGAGACACGGCGCTCGGCGCGGCGACCGTGCTCCACGAGCTGGCCCACCGCGAGCGCACCATCCGCGAGGATCTTGCCGCCGCCCGCGACCGCTTTGTCGGCCTCGACGCCGCCAAGCGCGACGCCCTGCTCGATGCCGCCGCCCAGCTCCGGGGGGCCGTCGCCCGCTGGCATGCCGGCACGGCGCCCTTCCCGGCGGAGCGCCTCGAGGCCCTCGAGGCCGCCGAGCGCGAGGCGGCGACCGATGCCCGCTTCGGCGCCCTGGTGCTCACGGCCAAGGCGCCCGAGCTCTCCGCCATCTCCAAGGCCCACAAGCGGCTCGCCGTGCTCTCCTACATCGAGCGCCGCGGCGAGATCCACGGCCTCGTGGTCAGCCCCGACGGCGGGCGCATCCGTGCCCTCGGCCCCACCGGCCCCGTCCACCGGGCCTCCGACCAGCACGTCGCCGCCCTGCTGGCCTCGGCCCAGAAGGACGGCCGGGCGAGCCATGTCGCCGGCAACAGCCTGCGCAAGACCCTGATCGACCCCTTCGCCGACGTGCTCACGGGCCACGGCTGGTACCTCGTGGTCGGCCCCGACCACCTCCAGCGCTACTCGTTTTCGACCTTCCCCGAGCAGGCCAACGGGCTGCGCTGGCTGGCCGACATCCGCACCATCGGCAACCTGCCCAGCCTCAGCCTCGTGCCCGTCGCCGAAGACAGCTTCGACCCCGACGGCTTCGACCCCGACTACCTCATGATCGGCGACCCCCGTCCGGGCGAAGAGCCCGAGGTCGAGGAGCCCGCGCCCAAGGCGAAGGCCAAGGCCAAGGCCAAGGCCAAGGCGAAGGGCAAGGGCAAGGCGGCCGCTGCGGACGAGGCCGAGGCGGGCCTGCTCGAGGACGGCCAGATCATCCGCCGCTGCGTGAGCGAGGTCGAGGGTCCCCAGGAGTTCGCCGCCGGCCGGCGCCACTTCGAGCCGGCCTTCGTCGAGCAGTGCACGGGCGTCTTCGCCAGCGGCAAGCGCCTGCGCCAGCTCGCACCCAAGGCCCGCTACCTCCACCTCGGGGGCGTCGAGGCCTCCGCCGACGGCGGCTTCGTGCTGGCCGACGGCGAGCTGGGTCTCGAAGAGATCCGCCGCATGCAGCTCGTGGCCGAGCTGGTGGTCATCAGCGCCTCGGCCAGCCCCGAGGTCCAGCGCCAGCGCGCCCACGCCTTCCTCGACGCGGGCGCCAAGTCGGTCATGGTCGCGTCCTGGGACGTCAAGAAGGACGCGCTCGAGCGCATGCTCGACGGCTTCTGGGCGGCCCTGAACCGCGATCGCCCGGTGGCCCGCGCCCTGGCCGAGGCCCGGGACTCCCTCATGCGGGATGCCCTGCTGGGCGAGGATCTCGACGATCCGTCCATGTGGGGCAGCCTGGTCCTCTACACCACGCCCTGAGCCCCCTGGCAGGGAGGCGGGGCCCCGTGCCCGGCCTTCCCTGCCAGCCCCCGCTCGGGAGGAGCGACCGTGCTCTTGCTGCTCCTCGCGGGAGTGGTCTGCGCAGCCCCGCCGCGCCCCCTGCTCAGCCCCGACGGCCCCGCCTGGCTCGGACCGCTGGCCCCCGGGGACCACGATGCCCTGCTGCTCGTCGATCCCGACGATCTGGGCCTGGTCATGGAGCTGCCCCGGGCCGACGGCAGCCGCTGGCGCTGGGCCCCGGGGGGCTCGCTGCCGGACGACCTCGCCGCTGGCTACCGCCTGTCGCTCGACGACGACGGGCGCCCCGCCCGCCTGCGCCTGCCGGACGGGGGCGAGATCGGCCTGCGCTGGTCCGGCCCCACGACCCTCGCCGTGGTCGCCGGACCGGGCAGCCAGCGCCTCGCCATCGACGCCCGGGACGACGGGCGGGTGGCCTTCACCGATGCCCTGGGCCAGGGACTGCGCCTGCGGCGGCTCGGGCCGGCCGCCCCCGCCCCGCCCGCGGAGGCCGACGCTCCCGATCCGCTCGCCGAGGCCCTCGCCGCGGCGGAGGCCGACGGCGCCGGGGACGGAGACGGGGCAGGGGACGGGACCGCCGGGCGGGTCCGCTATGAGGTGCAGAGCACGACCGGCGGCGTGGTGCGCTTCACCCGCGACGGGGCCGGGCGCCTCGTCGAGTGGACGGACCCCCGCGGTCTCACCGGACGGGTCCAGTGGGACGGCGCACGGGTCGCGGTCGTGGGGCCCGGGGGCGGGCGCTGGGCCCTCGAGGCCGACGCCGGGGCCCACATCACGGCCGTCACCAGCCCCCTCGGCCACCGCTGGCAGTACGCGCTGGACGACGGCGGCCGGCTCCAGTCCGCCCGGGACCCCCTCGGCCGCAGCACCACCTACCAGTGGTCGGCGGACGGGCAGCTGGGGGCCGTGGAGGACGAGCTGGGCCGCCTCGTCCTGCGGCACGACAGCACCGGCCGGCTGGCGGCGGTCCAGCGGGTGGGCGGGGCCAGCGTGCGCCTCGGCCGCGACGAGGCCGGACGGGTCCAGCGGGTCGAGGACGGCGCCGGCGGCACCCTCAGCTTCGAGCGCGATCTGCACGGGCGGATCGCGGTGGTCCAGACCCGGGCCGGAGGTCGGTGGTCCCTCGAGCGGGACGGGGCGGGCCGGGTCCGCGCGGTGACCGCCCCCACGGGCGAGGTCTGGCGAGTGGAGCGGGACGGCACGGGCCGGGTCCACACCCTCATCGCACCGGGCGAGGAGCGCCTGCGGTGGATGCGGGGGGCCGGGGGCCACATCACCCGGGTGGTCGCCGGCGACGGGCGGGCCACGGGCATCGTGCGGGACGGGGCCGGCAGGGTGCGCGAGCTGCGGCCCACGGGCAGCCCGCCGGTGCGCATCAGCCGGGGGCCCGCCGGCGAGGTGGGCGCAGTCACCTGGGGCAGCACAAGGGTGCGCATCGCCCGGGACGTGGCGGGCCGCCCGGTCGCCGCTGGCCCGGTCGCCTGGGCCCACGACGGGGACGGCCGGGTCTCGGCCATCCAGAGCCCCGCCCTCTCCCTCGCGCTCGGCCGCAGCCCGACCGGTGCGCTCCAGGGCCTCTCGACGCCCGACGGCGCCTGGACCCTCGCCATCGGCCGCGACCCCCGCGACGCGCCCATCGACTGGAGCGGCACGGACGGCCGCATCTCGGTGCTCCGCAACGCCGACGGCCGGGTCGTCGAAGAGACGGGCCCCGCGGGCCGCACGACCGTGGGCCGCGACGCCCGGGGGCTGGTCGACCGGGTCGCCGCCCAGCGGGGCGAGTGGCGCTGGATGCGCGACGCCAGCGGCGCCGTGCTCCGGGTG
>CAXQUZ010000663.1:0-3327 GCA_964226865.1 Myxococcota bacterium
CCCAGCTTCTCGGCCGCCTTCTTCGAGAGGGGCTGCTGGTCGGCGGCCTCGTGGTACTTGATGAACTGGACCTTGGTGCGCTTGGCCACGATCGCCTCGGGGAGGGTGTTCCGGTGGGGACGCTGGAGCGGGACCCGGAGGGAGGGCCCAGGGAGTGGGCCCCCGCCGCGCCGGGCGGGACCCCGGCGGTGGGGACCGGGGAAGGGGCTGCCGCACGCCGTCCTGCTCCAAGCTACCACCATCCAAGCCCAGCGGAAGGGCAACGGCGCAGCCCCCCCGGCCATCGGCACCCTCGACGGGGACGGCGCCGGGATAGCGGGCGCACGACACCGGGAGGCGGCGTGGCGGAGCCCGCAGCAGAGCAGCGATGAGCAGCGGGCGCGTCCTCATCATCGGCGCCGGCCCGGCCGGGCTCACGGCGGCCCTCGAGCTGGCCCGCCGCACCCCCCTCACCCCGGTGGTGCTCGAGGCCACGGGGGCCACGGGGGGCCTCTCCCAGACGGTGGTCCACCGGGGCAACCGCATCGACATCGGCGGCCACCGCTTCTTCTCGCGCTCCCAGCGGGTGCTCGACTGGTGGCTGGAGCTGCTGCCGCTGGAGCACCACGACCCGGGCCGGGCCACCCTCGCCTACCAGGGCCGCCAGCGCGCCCTCGCCACGGGCGCCGGCCCCGACCCGGCCACCACCGACCGGGTGATGCTGCTCCGCGACCGGCGCTCGCGCATCCTCCACCGGGGACGCTTCTTCGACTACCCGCTCCAGCTCGGGCCCCGCACCCTGCGCCGCCTCGGGCTGCGGCGCTCCCTGCGCATCGGCGCGAGCTACGGCCGGGCCCAGCTCCAGCCCCGCCGGCCCGAGCAGAGCCTCGAGGACTTCCTCGTCAACCGCTTCGGCCGCGAGCTCTACGCCACCTTCTTTCGGGACTACACCGAGAAGGTCTGGGGGGTGCCCTGCACCGAGATCAGCGCCGACTGGGGCGCCCAGCGCATCAAGGGCATGAGCCTGCGGGCGGCGGCGGGCCACTACCTGCGGCGCCTCCTGCCCAGCGGCACGGGTGCGGTGCCGGCCGCCGAGACCTCGCTCATCGAGCAGTTTCTCTACCCCAAGCGGGGGCCGGGCCAGCTCTGGGAGGCCGCCGCCGACGAGCTGCGCGCCCGGGGCGGCGAGCTCCACCACCACCAGCGGGTGGTCGGGCTCCACGGCACCCCCGCCGCCAGCGGGCGTCCGGCGCGGCTGACCGGGGTGCGCACGGTGGACGCCGCCGGGGCCGTGCACGACTGGACCGGCGAGCTGGTCATCTCGAGCATGCCCGTGCAGCACCTCGTCCGGGCCCTGCCCGCGGCCCTGGCCCCGCCCGCGGCCCTGCGCGCGGTCGCCGAGGGCCTGCGCTACCGGGCCTTCCTGACCGTCGGCCTGCTCGCGGACCATCTGGCGCCAAAGATTCGCGAGAACAACGACGGCATCGGCATCTCCGACAACTGGATCTACATCCAGGAGCCCGGTGTGAAGGTGGGCCGGGTGCAGCTCTTCAACAACTGGAGCCCCTGGATGGTCGCCGACCCGGGCCAGGTCTGGATGGGCATGGAGTACTTCTGCGAGGCCGGCGACGCGCTCTGGTCGCTGGACGACGCCGACCTGGGCGCCCTGGCCCGAGACGAGGCCACGGCCCTCGGGCTCGTCCCTGCCGGCGCCGTGCGCGACAGCGTGGCCATCCGCATGCCCCGGGCCTACCCGGCCTACTTCGGCAGCTACGCCCGCTTCGGCGCCCTGCGCGACTGGCTCGACACGGTCGAGGGTCTCGTGCTGGTCGGCCGCAACGGCATGCACCGCTACAACAACCAGGACCACTCCATGCTCAGCGCCATGGTCGCCGTCGACGGGGTGGTCGCGGGCCACATCGACCGGGCCGCCGTCTGGGCCGTCAACGCCGAAGAGGCCTACCACGAGGGCTGACCCGGGCCGGCCGGGGCGCTTCAGTCCGGGCGCATCAGTCCGGGCGTCGCCAGAGGCCGGGCGCCACCGGGGCCCAGCCGGGCAGCAGCCGCTCGCCGTCGTCCGCCGTGGGCACGGTCGGGTCCGGATCGGCGGCCGGGAGCAGCGCCCAGGCCACGTCGTGCCGCACGACCAGGGCCCGGGCCGCTTCGGCGGTGTCGTCTCGCCGGAGCAGCACGGCCACCGGCCCACAGGCGCCCCGCAGCTCGAGGGGGCGGCCGGTGAAGACCACAGCATCGCCCGGAACCCTCTCCAACACGTCACAGTCGACGAGCGGCGCCGGGCGCGCCCGGGCGATGGCGAGGCCGAAGCCGACCGTGCCGAGGGCGTGGGCACCGCCGAGCAGCAGGGCCGGCAGGGACCGGGGGTAGCCGCGCAGCCGGGCCCCGAGGCCGCCGAGCACCTGGGCCCCGAGCGCCGCCAGGGCCGCGGCCGCCGGGTAGAGGGCCGCCCCCGAGCGGAAGGGGGTGCCCGAGGCGGCGATGGCGGGCGCGAGGCTGAGGGTCGCGACGGGCATGAGCAGGGCGTAGGCCCCGAGGCCCCAGACCAGGGGCTGGCGCCGGGCCCGCCAGCCGCCGACCAGGGCGAAGAGGGGCAGCAGGAACAGCCCCACCAGCATCACGGTCTGGCCGGCCTCGCCGAGCTCGCGCAGGACCACCGCCCCCCGGGCCGCCAGCCCCCCGCCCGCGATGCGGCCCTGCAGCAGCTCGTCGATGTGGAGGGCGGCGCCCATGGCGGCGCGCATCTCGAGCACGGCCGGCCCCGCGAGGGCCACGCCGCGGAGCTGCCAGAGGGCCCAGGCCAGCGGACCCGCGGCCGCCACCACCAGCCCGCCGCCCCGGCGGCCCTGGGCCGCGAGCACGAGGCCCAGGCAGGGGGCGGCCAGGAAGCCGTCGCCCCGGGTGAGCGCCAGGGCCGCCGCCGCCGCCGCCGCCGCTCCGGTGCGCCCGCCCGCCGCCGCCAGCCAGGCGAGGCTGCCCACCACGCCCGTGAGCGCGATGCTGTCGGGGGTCGAGAGGAAGCGCACATAGCCGCCGCCGAGCAGGCCGAGCAGCCCCGCCAGCCCCCAGGCCGACCGGGGCAGGCCGAGCTGGCGGGCCAGCAGCACGGCGAGGGGCGCCCAGAGGCCCGCCAGGGCCACGGTCACGAGCTGGTCGCCGTGGGCAGGCCAGAGCCAGAGCCCCGGCACCAGCACCCGCGAGGGCAGCGGCATCCAGTGCAGATCCGCCACCATCGGCAGGTCGAGGTCGGGCCTAATTTCCTCCCCCCCCCCCTCCCCCAGTCCTTCTCTACAAGATTCTACAAGAGGTGCTCCTAATTACCAGGGACGCGCG
>CAXQUZ010000664.1:0-12687 GCA_964226865.1 Myxococcota bacterium
CCGCCGAGCGCTGCCTGCTGGCGACCGGCGACGACGAGCACGCCTGCACCCCCCCCCCGCCCAGCTACGGCTGCCCCGCCGCCCGGGTGCGGGCCCCCGCCGACGGCCCGCTCCACGTCGTCGTCAGCTCCCTCGGCAGCTGCCGGGGCCCCCGCGGCAGCTACCGCCTGTCGGCCGCCCGCGAGTGAGCATGGCCTCCCCGTCCCCCGCCCCCGTCCCGCCCCCGTCCGGCTCGCGCCTGGGCCGCACCCTCGTGGTGGCCGTCTGTGGCTTCTCGAGCGGCCTGCCGCTCTACGTGCTCTACCAGCTCGTGCCCGCCTGGCTGCGCGACCAGGGCGTGGACCTCGCCACCATCGGCCTCTTCGCCCTGGTCAGCTTCCCCTACACCTGGAAGTTCCTCTGGGCGCCCCTGGTCGACCGCCTGGTGCCCCCCCTGCTCGGGCGCCGCCGGGGCTGGGCCGTCGCGACCCAGATCGCGCTGATGCTGAGCTTGGGGGCATTCTCGGCACTCTCTCCGGAGCGCAGCGTCGGGGCCATCGCAGCGCTGGCGGGCATCGTGGCCTTCTTCTCGGCCACCCAGGACATGGTGCTCGACGCCCACCGGCGCGAGCTGCTGCCCGACGCCGAGCTCGGCTGGGGCAACAGCGTCTTCGTCAACACCTACCGGCTCGCCTCGCTGGTGCCCGGCTCGCTCGCCCTCATCCTCGCCGACCGGCTGGCCTGGTCCCAGGTCCACCTCGTGGTCGCCGCCTTCATGGGCGTCGGCCTGGTCGGCAGCCTGCTCATGCCCGAGCCCGCCGTGGCCCTGCCGCCCCGGGCCAGCTTCCAGGAGGCGGTGGCCGCGCCCTTCCGCCAGTTCTTCGAGAGCCGGGGCCTCAAGAGCGCCCTCGGGGTGCTCGCCTTCATGCTGCTCTACAAGCTGGGCGACAGCATGGCCACGGCCCTGTCGACGCCCTTCTACCTCGACATGGGCTTCACCAAGACCCAGATCGGCACGGTGGCCAAGGTGGCCAGCCTCTGGTCGAGCATCGTCGGCGGGCTGCTCGGGGGGCTGGTGATGCTGCGCACGGGCATCAACCGGGCGCTCTGGCTCTTCGGCCTCGTCCAGATGGTCAGCATCCTCGGCTTCGCCGGCCTCGCCGTGGTCGGCGCCGACACCCGCGCCCTCTTCGCCGTGGTGAGCTTCGAGTACCTCGGGGTCGGCCTGGGCACGGCCGCCTTCGTCAGCTTCATCGCCCGGAACACCGACCCCCGCCACACCGCCACCCAGCTCGCCCTGCTGACGAGCCTGACGGGCATCCCCCGCACCCTCGCCGGCGCCACCACCGGCTACCTCGTCGAGTCGCTCGGCTACGTGGCCTTCTTCCTGCTCTGCTTCGCCGTGGCCCTGCCGGGCATGGCCATGCTGCCCTGGGTGGCGCCCTGGGGCGATGACCCGCCGCCGCCCGCACCACCGGAGGCGCCGTGAGTGCCACCGCTCGCTGCGGGGCCCTGCTGCTTGCCGGGCTGCTCGCCGGCTGTGCCGACAAGACCCGCGCCGGCGCCGACACCGCGCCGCTCTTCCCGGTCGAGCTCGAGACCATGGCCCTCGACATGGGGCCCTTGCCGGCGCTGCCGCCCGATCCGAGCAACCGCTTCGCCGACGACGAGGCCGCGGCCCACTTCGGCCGCTGGCTCTTCTACGACACCCGCCTCTCGGGCAGCGGCCAGTTCTCTTGCGCCACCTGCCACGACCCGGCCCAGGGCTTCGGGGACGGCCGCGCCCTCTCGGTCGCCGCCGGCACCACCGCGCGCCACGCCCCCTCCCTCTGGAACAGCGCCTTCCAGCGCTGGCAGTTCTGGGACGGCCGCTGCGACAGCCAGTGGTGCCAGGCCATCGGCCCCCTCGAGAACGACCACGAGCTCGCCATCAGCCGCGGCGCCCTCGCCCACCGGGTCCACGACAGCCCCGACCTCGCCGCCGCCTACACCGAGCTCTTCGGCCCCCTGCCCGCCCTCGACGACCCGGCCCGCTTCCCGGCCGACGCCCGGCCCGTGCCCGAGGACCCCACCGATCCGCGGGCCGTCGCCTGGGCGGCCATGGCGCCCGAGGACCAGGACGCCGTGACCGCGGTGATGGTGAACCTGGCCAAGGCCATCGCCGCCCACGAGCGCGAGCTGATCACGGGCACCGCCCCGCTCGACGACTTCGTCGACGCGCTGGCCGACGGGGACGCCGCCGCCATGGACGCGGCCCTCTCGCCGGCCGCCCGGGAGGGCCTCGAGCTGTTCCTCGGCGAGGGCAGCTGTGTGTTCTGCCACTCGGGGCCCGTGCTCTCGAACTTCGAGTTCCACAACCTGGGCCTGCCCGCGCCCGCCGGCAGCGACGGCACCGACCCCGGGCGCTACGCCGGCATCGATGCCCTGCGCGAGAGCCCCTTCAACACGGCCGGCCCCTGGTCGGACGACCCCGGAGGAGACCAGGCGGCCCGCATCGACCGCATCGCCCAGACCGCCGAGCAGCTCGCCCAGTTCAAGGTGCCGGGGCTCCGCCGGGTGGCCGACTCGGCCCCCTACTTCCACGGGGGCCAGCGCGACGGGCTCACCGCGGTGGTGGGCTTCTACAGCGAGCTCCCCGAGACCGATGCCATCGGCCACCGCGAGGAGCTGCTCGTGCCCCTCGGGTGGTCGGACGACCAGATCGCCTCGGTGGTGGCCTTTCTGACCGAGGGCCTCAGCGACAGCGGCGTCGACCCGGCCCTGCTCGGCCCCCCAGACAGCCCCCTGCCCTGAGCCCCGCGGCCCTCAGTCCGCCGGGACCTCCTTGATGCCCGCCGCCGCGAAGGTCACGTGCTCCCACTGGGCCACGGCGGCGCTGTCGGCGGCGAGGCTGAGCTCGGTGGCGTGCAGGGCGCTGCCGTCCCACCAGAGGCGGTAGAGGCCGACACCGCCGTCGGCCGGGAACTCCTGGGTGAGCAGCACGTCGCCGGCCATGGGCAGCAGGGCGCTCGCCGGCGCGCCGAGGATGCGGCTGGAGCCGTAGTTCACGCCGAAGAAGTTCTCGCCCGGGCCGCAGTAGTCGATGTCTTCGACGGCCACCCCGAGCGACCAGGAGGCCACCCGCCCGTCGGGCCAGACCGCGTAGAGCAGCCCCGTGCCCTCGGCGCCGGCGATGGCGGCACCGGCGAGGGGGCCAAAGCGCAGGGGCGCGTCGGGCACGGTGATGAGGCCCTCGAGGTGGGTGCCCACGTCGGCGACCTTGCGGGCCGCACCGGCGGCGTCGACGCGCCAGAGCTCGCCGGCGGTCGTGGCCGCCAGCAGGTCGCCGTCCCAGGCGCCGGTGCGGTCGACGTAGAGCGAGCCCCGCATCAGCCCGTTGCCCTCGCCCGGCAGGTCGACCCAGGGGTCGGAGACGGTCGCGCCGTCGGCCGAGATGCGCACGATCTGGCCGTCGACGCCGTTGCCGACGAAGAGCTCGCCCGGGGCGAAGGCCGTGGGGCCCGACCGGGCGGTGGCGATCTTGACCTCGTTGGTGAGGCCCGAGACCGCCGAGAAGGGGGCGTGGCTGCCGTCGGCCGCGACCAGCTCGAAGGCGTAGGGCGCCCCGGTCGGGTAGTTCACCGACATGGCCACCGAGGCCGTGGGCTCGTGGAAGTCGATGCCCACGGGGCTCGTGAAGGCCGTGGAGATGGCCACCAGCGGGATCGAGACCGGCCCGGCCAGGTCGTTGCGCGGGTCGATGTGGTTGGGCACACCGTCGCCGTCCCAGTCGGCCGTGCCCTCCCGGGCATCGGCCAGGGCGTCGCCGTCCGCGTCGAGATCGCGGAAGTCGGGCACCCCGTCGCCGTCGGTGTCGCCGGCCCCCTCGTCCGCGTCGGCGATGCCGTCGCCGTCGCTGTCGGGGTCGAGGTAGTCGGGCACGCTGTCGCCGTCGGTGTCGATCAGCCCGGTCGCCCCCGGCCCCTCCACCGCGTCGGGAATGCCGTCGTCATCGCTATCTTCGTCAAGATAGTCCGGCGTGCCGTCCCGATCGCTGTCGCGGTCGTCGCCCCGGCCCTCGACGGCGTCGCTGATGCCGTCCCCGTCGCTGTCGCCGTCGGGATCCCAGTCGTCGTCGCCGTCGTCGCTGCCGTCGCTGCCGTCGTCGGGACGCTCCGTGTCGCCGCCGGGCGCGCCGTCCGTGTCGCGGGCGTCGCTGGCCGAGACCGCCGAGTCGCCCGGCCCCGCGATCTTCAGGGGAATCTGGCAGCCCCCCAGCAGCAGCGCGAGCGCGCGGGTGGTGTGCGGCCGGCCCATGGTGCCCCCTCAGACCGCCGTGCGGTCGAGCTCTTCGATGACCCCGTCGAGCAGCGCGTCGAGGCGGCCTCCCGAGGCGAAGGCCTCGGCCATCGTACAGCAGAGCTCGACGCCCTGGGGGCCCCCCGTGAGGGTCAGGAAGAGGCGCTGGCCCTCGCTGGCCGGCGGAATCCAGAAGGCACGCTGGGCCGTGAAGCCCGGGCACGACAGGGCCGCGAGGTCCATGCGGCCCAGGTTCGAGATGACCCCGGAGCTCGGGTAGCGGTCGGCACCGACCTCCTTGCGCATGAAGGGGCGCCCCAGGCCCACGAGCCAGCCGAGCGGCAGCCAGCGCAGGGGCTGGCCGGCCACGAGGCCCTTGCCGGCCTCTCCGCTGGCCGCCCGGGCCGCAAGCAGGGCCGCCAGGCGGTCGGCGGGGCCCTGCTGGTCTCCGGCGGCGGGGGGCTGGGCGAGATCGGTGTCGAGATCGAGGAAGACCGCGCCGGTCAGGTTCGCCGTGGACCGCAGCTCGGGCCGGTGGCGCCGCAGATCGACGGGCACCGAGAGGGAGATCGGGAGCGACGTCCACCGCCGCGAGACCGCCTGGATGGCCAGGGCCACCCGGGGCAGCAGCCGCCGGGGCCGCCCGGTGTAGGTGCGGCGGGCCCAGGTCGTGCGCGAGAGGCTGCCGTCGGCCTTGCCGGTGGGGGCGCCGAAGCGGTGGGGCCGGCGCTGGAAGGCGGGCGGCTGGAGGCTGCGGGCGAGGTCGACGTCGGTGGTGGGGTCGAGGGTCGAGCCCCGGGGCGGCTCACCCCGCAGCGCCCGGACGAGGTCGCGGGCCACCGCGTGGGTGCCGCCGCCGTCCATCGTGGCGTGGTGGCTGCGGAGCACGAGCCGGAGCACCCCGCCCTCGACCCGGAGCAGCCCGGTCGTGGGACCGGTGGCCGCGGGCAGGGGCAGCTGGAGGAAGCGGGCCCCGGCGGGAGAGCGGCCGTCCCAGCCGCTGCCGTCCACCGTGAGAACGGGCGGTGCTGGGGCATCTTGCTCCCAGCGCGACCACCCGAGGGCCCCCGCAGCGCGCAGCCGGGTGCCCGGGTGGACGGCGCTGACCGCGGCCATGGCCTCCGCGAGGCGCCCCTCGGAGAGGTCGTCGCCCGGCGCCCCCTCGAGCACCACCTGGTTCACGAAGGGGGGGTGCATGTGCTCGGCGACGATCCACAGCCGCTCGGTGGTCGACATCGGGCGGGTGCGGGGGCCGACGGTGGGGGGGCTCATGGGCGGAACCAGTGCAAGGGGGGGCCCGGCACCCGCAGCAGACCGGCGGGATCGATCCACCGGGCCGAGGTGGGGGAGGTGCGCTCGAAGCGGCGCAGCCAGAGCACGCTGCCCGCGCTGCGGTGCTCCATGGCCAGCGCGATCATGGGCCGGGTGCCACCCGCCTCGAGGGCGTCCTCACCCACGCCGAAGAGGCCGATGGCCGCGACCTCTGCGTCGGCGGCCATGCGCCGGCCCAGCCGGTTGAGCATCCGCGCGCCCGCGGCTCCCTCGGCGGCCCAGCCGATGAGCTCGTCCTCGACCCAGGCGACGAGGGTGGGCTCGGCCACGCCCGTCTCGGTGAAGCGGGCCTCGAGCCGGGCGGCGGCGATGTGGACCACGTCCCGGAAGCGGATGTCGTCGGGCAGCTCTTGGATGAACAGGGCGACGGGCAGCGCCGGATCGGTGCGCCAGTCGGGGCCGTCGGGCGGGATGACCCGGACGGCCGCCAGCCCTCCGGCCGCGGGCGAGAAGAGCGGCCCCAGCCAGGGGGGCAGCTCGTCGAGGGGCCCCGACCACAGCTCGTCGGGCACCGGGCCGAGTGCGAGGCCGGGCAC
Source organism: Myxococcota bacterium (assembly GCA_964226865.1). Classification (GTDB taxonomy): domain Bacteria; phylum Myxococcota_A; class UBA796; order UBA796; family UBA2385; genus CAXQUZ01. The sequence continues at coordinate 6,126 of CAXQUZ010000664.1, forward strand.
CCGCAGCCAGGTGGCGGCCCAGACCCGGCCGTCCGCGAAGCGCAGCCGAGCCCAGCGCACGAGCAGGGGCCGGCCCTCGCGGGTCAGCACCGAAGAGCCGACGACCCCGACCCAGAGCACCCCGTCGAGCTGGTCCCAGAGGGCGTGCTCGACCGCGCCCAGCAGCTCCATGGCGATGCCCTGCTCGACCGCCTGGAAGCCCCGGGCGGTGCGGGCGACGAGGGCGGCCATGGGCTCGGGCAGCTCGGGGGCGACCCGGGCCCGGTGGGCGAGCCAGCCCCGGGGGTCGCCGTCGGGGCCGAGCGACTCGTCCATGTCGATCAGCTGGATGGGCAGGGCGGTCACGGGCAGGCTCCCGGCGGCGGGTCGGGGCGGTCTTAGCGCGGCGGACCGGGCCGGGACAGGGCGCGTCCCCCGCGACCAGCGCCCCCGCCGCGGGCCCGACAGGCCACGCCCACCACACCATGTCGAAGACACCCCGTGCTGGGATGTTCTCGGCGAAGGCCCAGCTCAGGAGGGGTCGTAGCTCAGGACCGGTCCCAGGCGCCGCTCGGTCTCTGCGACGCTCCAGCCCCGGCGGCCCGCATAGTCCCGGACCTGGTCGCGCCCGATGCGGCCGACGCCGAAGTAGCGGGCCTCGGGGTGGGCGAAGGTCCAGGCGGCCACCGACGCGGCCGGCGTCATGGCCATGCCCTCCGTCAGGCCCATGCCCAGCTCGGCCTCGGCATCGAGCAGATCGAAGATGTCGCGCTTGCCGCTGTGGTCGGGGCAGGCCGGGTAGCCGGGGGCCGGGCGGATGCCCCGGTAGGACTCGGCGATGAGGGCGTCGTTGTCGAGGGCCTCGTCGGGCGCGTAGCCCCAGAGCTCGCGCCGGAGCTGCTGGTGGACCCGCTCGGCGAAGGCCTCGGCGAGCCGGTCGGCCAGGGACTTGAGCAGGATGGCCTTGTAGTCGTCGTGGTCGGCCTCGTAGCGGGCGAGGCGCTCGGCGATGCCCAGGCCCGCGGTCACGGCGAAGGCCCCCAGCCAGTCCGGCGGCCCGCCGGCGGGCGCGATGAGGTCGGAGAGCGCGAGGTTCGGCCGTGCTCCGGACTTCTGGGCCTGCTGGCGCAGCGTCGGCACCCGCCGCAGCACCCGGCTCCGCGCGGCGTCGGCGTAGACGAGGATGTCGTCGCCGTCCGCGGCCGCCGGGAAGATGCCCACCCGCCCGCGGCAGACCAGGCCCCCGTCGCGGCCGAGCGCGGCCAGCATCTCCCGGGCGTCGGCGAGGAGGCTGCGGGCCTGGGCGCCGACCAGCTCGTCGTCGAGGATCTCGGGGTGGCGGCCGTGCAGCTCCCAGGTGCGGAAGAAGGGGGTCCAGTCGATGAAGGGCACCAGCTCGTCGATGGTGGGCGCGAGGGTGCGCACCCCCGTCCACTGGGGGACCTCCGGCGGCGACGCCGCCCAGTCGGTCTGGAGGCCGTTGGCCCGGGCGTCGGCCAGGGGCACCGTGCGGCCGTCGCCCCGGCGGGCCCGGCGCTCGCGGAGGATCTGCTGGGCCGTGGCGGTCTCGGCGAGGTAGGCCGGCCCGCGCTCGTCGCTGAGCAGGGTCGAGGCCACACCGACGGCCCGGCTGGCGTCGATGACGTGGACCACACCCTTGTCGTAGCGGGGGGCAATCTTGAGGGCCGTGTGCATCTTCGAGGTGGTGGCGCCGCCGATGAGCAGCGGCACGGTGAAGCCCTGGCGCTGCATCTCCTGGGCGACGTGCACCATCTCGTCGAGGGAGGGGGTGATGAGGCCCGACAGCCCGATGAGGTCGGCCCCGACCTTCTTGGCCTCGTCGAGGATGCGCTGTGCTGGCACCATCACACCGAGGTCCACCACCTCGTAGTTGTTGCACTGGAGCACGACGCCCACGATGTTCTTGCCGATGTCGTGCACGTCGCCCTTCACGGTGGCCAGCAGGATGCGGCCCTTGGCCCGGGCGGCGTCGGGGTTGGCGGCCTTCTCGGCCTCGAGGTGGGGCAGCAGCCAGGCGACGGCCTTCTTCATCACCCGGGCGCTCTTCACGACCTGGGGCAGGAACATCTGGCCCTTGCCGAAGAGGTCGCCGACGACGTTCATGCCGTCCATGAGGGGCCCCTCGATGACGGCGAGCGGGCGGCCGAGCTCGGCCATGGCCTCGGCGGTGTCGTCTTCGATGAAGCGGGCGTCGCCGTGGACCATGGCGTGGCTGATGCGCGCCGCGACCGGGGCCTCCCGCCAGGAGAGGTCCTGGCCCCGGGCCTTGGCCTGGCCCTGGGCGGTGTGGGCAACCTCGAGCAGCCGCTCGGTGGCATCGGGCCGCCGGTTCAGCACCACGTCCTCGACCCGGGTGCGCAGCTCGGGGTCGAGATCGGCGTAGACGGCGAGCTGGCCGGCGTTGACGATGCCCATGTCCATGCCGGCGCGGACCGCATGGTAGAGGAAGACCGAGTGGATGGCCTCGCGCACGGGGTTGTTGCCCCGGAAGCTGAACGAGATGTTGCTCACGCCGCCGCTGATGCGGGCGTGGGGCAGGGCTTCCTTGATGCGCCGGGTCGCCTCGATGAAGTCGACGGCGTAGCGGGCATGCTCCTCGATGCCCGTGCCGATGGCGAAGATGTTGGGGTCGAAGATAATGTCTTCGGGCGGGAAGCCGACGGTCTCGGTGAGCAGGCGGTAGGCCCGGGTGCAGATCTCGACCTTGCGATCGGCCGTGTCGGCCTGGCCCTGCTCGTCGAAGGCCATGACGATGACCGCCGCACCGTAGCGGCGCACGAGGCGCGCCTGGGCCAGGAAGCTCTCCTCGCCCTCCTTGAGCGAGATCGAGTTCACGACGCCCGTGCCCTGGATGCACTTGAGCCCGGCCTCGATGACCTCCCAGCGCGAGCTGTCGATGACCACGGGCACCCGGGCGATGTCGGGCTCGCCGGCGACCAGGTTGAGGAAGCGGACCATGCAGGCCTCGGCGTCCAACAGGCCGTCGTCCATGTTGACATCGATGAGCTGGGCGCCGTTCTCGACCTGCTGCCGCGCCACATTGAGCGCGGTCTCATAGTCGCCGTCCTTGATGAGGCGCCGGAAGCGGGCCGAGCCGGTGACGTTCGTGCGCTCGCCGATGTTGACGAAGTTGACCTCGCGGGGGCCCACGACCATCGGCTCGAGGCCCGAGAGCAGCGTGTGGTGGAGGTTCTTCGCCGGCTGGCGCGGCGGCAGGCCCTCGACGGCGGCGGCGATGGCGGCGATGTGGTCCGGGGTCGAGCCGCAGCAGCCCCCGACAAAGTCGACCAGCCCGCTCTGGGCCCACTCCTGGAGGTGGCGGGCCATGGCCCCGGGGCTGTCGTCGTAGCCGCCCAGCTCGTTGGGCAGGCCGGCGTTCGGGTAGGCGCTCACCTTCACATCGGCGATGCGGTGCAGGGCGTCGACGTGCTGGCGGAGCTGGTCGGCGCCGAGGGCACAGTTGAGCCCGATGCTCAGCGGCCGGGCGTGGCGCATCGAGTACCAGAAGGCCTCCGCGGTCTGGCCCGAGAGGGTGCGGCCGCTGGCGTCGGTGATGGTGCCGCTGATCATGAGCGGCAGGCGGTCGTCGGGGTGGACGCCGGCGTCGGTCCAGTAGCGGTCGATGGCGAAGAGGGCGGCCTTGGCGTTGAGCACGTCGAAGATGGTCTCGACGATGAGGATGTCGGAGCCCCCGTCGACCAGGCCCCGGACGGCCTCGTGGTAGGAGGCGACGAGCTCGTCGAAGCTGACGTTGCGGTGGCCGGGGTTCTCGACATCGGGCGAGATGCTGGCCGTCTTGTTGGTGGGGCCGAGCGCGCCCGCCACCCACCGGATGCGCCCCGTCTCGGCCTCGACGGCCCGCACGGCCCGGGCGGCCACCTCGGCGGCGGCCCGGTTGAGCTCGTAGCCGAGGTCGGCGAGGCCGTGCACGGCCTGGGTGACGCCGTTGGCGTTGAAGGTGTTGGTCTCGACGATGTCGGCGCCGGCCCGCAGGTACTGGGCGTGGATGCCCTCGATGAGGTGGGGGCGCGTCAGGTTGAGCAGGTCGTTGTCGCCCTTGAGATCGACCGTGTGGTCGAGGAAGCGCTCGCCGCGGAAGTCGGACTCGTCCAGGCCGAGGCGCTGGATCATCGTGCCCATGGCGCCGTCGAGCACGATGATGCGCTCGGCCAGGGCCTTGTGGAGGGCTGCCGTGCGGCCGGCGCGGTCGGTGGGGATGGCGGTGGACATGGGGACCTCGGGCGGGACGGACAGGGACGCGTCAGGAGACGGCGCCGACGGCGGGCCGCTGGGCGGTCGCGACGACGAGGGCGAAGTGGGGAGGGCGGCGCTCGCGGGAGACCACGCCGCAGCGCTCGACATGCAGGCCGGCGGCCTCGAGCAGGGCGCGCAGGCGCTCGGGTGCGATGCCCTGGTTCTGGTGGCCGAAGCGCTCGCGCACCTCGGCGTGGTCGTGGGGGTGGAGCGAGCTGAGGATGAGCCGCCCCCCCGGGCGCAGCACCCGGGCCGCCTCGGCGATGACGGCGGCGGGACGGGTCGTGTACTGGATGGCGCCGAGCACCAGGGCCCGGTCGAAGCCGGACGCCGGCGTGGCATCGGGGAGGGGCAGCGCGTGCATGTCGGCCCGGAGGAAGCGGAGCTGGGGGAGGTGGCCCAGCCGCTCCTGGCCCGCGTCGACCATGCGGGCGTTGAGGTCGACACAGACCAGCTCGCTCACCCAGGGCGCGAGCAGCTCGGCCACGGCGCCGTCGCCCGAGCCGATGTCGATGACCCGGCCGAGGGGCCCGAGGCCGGCGAGCGTGCGGGCGAGGGACTCCCAGGTGCGGCCGGGCGAGTAGTGGCGCGCCATGCGGCCGGCCACCCCGTCGATCCACGCGCTCTCGGCGTGGCGGGCGGCGACGAGGGCCTCGGCCCGGCGGCAGTCATCGGCGAGAAGAGCGTCGTCTGCGTCATTGACGAGCAGCTTGAGCACCGGCTGCCAGGGGCCCTCCCAGGTGGGGGCGTGGCGGGTGTAGAAGGACTGGCCGCCCACCCGCTTGGCGGCGACCAGGCCGGCCTCGCGGAGGCGCCGCAGGTGGGTCGAGACCCGGGGCTGGGGCAGGCGGGTGGCCGTGGTGAGCTCGGCCACGGAGAAGGCGTCGATGCCCAGGATGGCCAGCAGGCGCCCCCGGGTGGGATCGGCCAGCAGCTTGCAGAGGGTGGTGGTGGCGTCGAGGTCGGGCACGGACACGGCCCCAGGCAGGGGGAGGAGAGGATGCGGGACCGGGCCCCGGGCTGCCGGTCCACCATATCTCGGTATCGAGATAGCGCGATACCGAGTTGGAGGACGGGCCCGCGGTCGGGGGCCGCTGGCGCACCACGCTTGGCCTGTCAAGGCCCGATCTCGGGCAGATTCTGACCGCACCCCCGGGGAACCTGAACATATGTTCCCTGCATGTCCCCTCCCCTCCCCGCTGCCGCTCTCCCGCTCCCTGGCGCCGTGCCCGGGGCCGACCGGGCCCAGGTCGTGGCCTCGCTGCGGGCCCACATCGCCCGGGTCGCCCCGGTGCGCACGCTGCCGCTGGGGCTGCCCACGGGGGTGCCCGCCCTCCAGGGTGCCACGGGCGGCTGGGCGCGTCCGGGCATCAGCCTCATCCACGGCCCGCCGGGCAGCGGCCGGCTCGCCGCGGTGGTGCCCGCCCTGCGCCGCCTGACGGGCGCGGGGCGGCGGGTGGCCCTGGTCGACGCCGCCGGCTGGCTCCATCCCCCGGGCCTCGACGGCGTGCTCCTCGACAACCTGATCCTGGTGCGCCCGGGCGCGACCCGCATCGCCTGGGCCGCCGAGCAGCTCTGCCGCTGCGGGGTGCTGCCGCTGGTCGTGGTGCTGGATCCCCCCGAGCTGGGCCGGGGCGGCCGGCGCATCCAGGCCGCCGCCGAAGAGGGCAACACCGCCGTCGTCGTCGTCTCCGAGCTGGCCCAGCGGCGCCTGCCCGCCCGGCTGCGCCTCGCCAGCCAGCGCGGCCCGGACGGCCAGCCGGGCCTGGTGGTCGAGCGGGGGGCCCGGGGACGACCGGGCCGCTGGCTGCGTGTCGCGCCCCCTGACCATCCCCCCACACCTGCGCCTTGACGCCCCACCGTTGCTGGCCGACAATGCCGCGATTCTGGAGGTCCCATGCCCACCGCCCCCCGGTGTTCTGCCCTGCTGCTCCTAGGCTCCGCCCTGCTGGCCACGACGGCCTGCTCATCGACGGACAAGGAGACGGACGGCACCGCCGCCGGCAGCGACTCGGGCGACCCCGGCACGACCGCCCTCGAGCCCGGCCCCCTCGGCGACTGCGACCCGACCGCCCCGACGGTCTGCGGCCTCCCCTTCCCCAGCACCTTCTACATGCGCGAAGACACCAGCACCGAGACGGGCTGGCGCATCGCGATGGGCCCCACCACCCTGCCGGCCAACCTCGACGGCCACCAGCCCGCGCCCACCTACTGGAACGAGCGCGACGGCTGGTCGGTGGCCACCCCGGTCATGGCCCACTTCCCCAACGTCGACGTGGGCCTCGTCAGCGGCCACGACGACATCGCC
>CAXQUZ010000665.1:0-3702 GCA_964226865.1 Myxococcota bacterium
GGAAGCTCATGGTCATGCCGACATAGTCGTCGCGCTGGTGGAACTCGACGCGCAGGTTGTCGGCCCGGAACTGGACCTTGGCCTCGAGCCGGGCACCCGGCGCCACCGGGGCCGTCTGGGCGACCTCGTGGAACATGCGGGTGCGCTCCTCGGCGTAGAAGCGCAGGCAGTTGTTGCCGTCGAGGCCCTCGCCGGCGGCGATGCTCACCTCGTTCTCGGGGATCACCTTGTTGCCGAGGCTGATGGCCGGCTCGAGCAGCCAGGTCGAGCCGATGCTCTCGGTCTCGAAGGAGGCATCCTGGAGGGCGACGATGGAGCCCGCGCCCCGGCCCACCCGGCTCGGCCGTGCGCCGAAGTGCTTGGCCAGCACGTCGCGCGCGGCCTCGTCCCGCTCGGGGGTCGACGGCCAGCCGACCTGGAGCGAGCGGATCTCGGTCTCTTTCTTCTTGATCTGGTAGACCACGTCGAAGCGGTAGACCTCGCCCTTGAGGGGCCCGATGCGCACGGCCGTGATCTTCTCGGGCTTGAACTTCTTGAAGCCGAGGCCCGCGGCGAGGGGCTCGACGATTGCCTTCTCGCGCTTCTTCAGCTGGGCGTAGCTGCGCACGATGGTCTCGCCCTGGCGCGCCCGGAACAGGTCGCCCGGCTCGAAGCCGGCCACAAAGTCGTAGACGCGCTGGAAGCTCGGGTCGATGACCTGCTGGACGATCGAGGGGTTGGTCGCCGCGAGCTCGAAGAGGGCGGCCTGGTTGAGCTTGCGGGCCGCGAGCACCTGGTTCAGGCGCTCCCACGGCGTGCCGTCGGGCATGTCACGGACCTGGGCGGCGGCGAAGCGGGCCGCGTCGTCGACCACCGGCGGGCGGCCGGCGGCGTGCACGTCGAGGGGGGAGAGCCCGAGCAGGGCGGCGAAGACAAAGGAGAGCAAGGGGCCTCCGGGGCAGGCGGCGGGCTGGGGACCCCTCGGGGGGGCGCCCGCGTTCCCGGCCTGCAGTGTGCACGAAAGGGGGCGCCGGTGCGCGGCGGGCGGGCCGGGGCGGCCAGCCGGGCGCGTGGCGGGGAGGGCAGGGCACGAGAGCACCCTGGCCCAGTGACTTCAGACGAGGCGCAGGTGGCCGCGGCGCACGCCGGGCTCTTCGGGCGCCTCGGGCTCCTCTTCCTCGGGCGGCTCGTCGGGGGGCGCCTCGGGCGGGAGCGGGAAGTGGGTGATCCGGGTGAAGGCCGGCCACGGGATCAGGCAGGTGTAGAGCGCATCGAAGGAGAGCGTGATCTGCAGCCCCTCGGGGAGGAAGCGCGGGTCGTAGTGGCGGTGGTAGGCCGCGTCGAGGCGCAGGGCCAGCTCTTCGGGGTAGCGCGCGAGCACCGCCTTGGGCACGCCGCTCTCGCCGAGCTGATCGGTGCTGAGGCTGAGGAACATGTCGATGCCCAGCGCAAAGCCCAGCTTGAGGCTCTGCTCGGCGTGGTTGCCGTAGGGATCCGGTGCGAAGTCGCCCGCCTCGCGGGCCGAGACCGAGCGCAGGCCCAGCGCCTCGGGCGCCTCGGACTCTTCGCTGTCTTCGGGCACCTCGGGCAGCTCGGCGTCGGAGACGCCCGCCATCGCGGCCACGTCCAGCTCGAGGGCCTGGGTGAGCACGATGAACTCGTCGACGGTCATGGGCTCGCTGCCCGCCAGCACGTGCTTGAGGTGGCCGCGGGGGATGTCGGCCTTGCGTGCGAGAGCAGCGGTGTTCAGGCCCTTCTGGCGGGCTGCCCGGCGGATCAGGTCGAGCACGGGCTGGGAGGGACGGGGAGGCACGGAGAACTCCGGGGTCGGGCGGGGGGGCGCAGCACAGGCGAGACGCGGCGCGGCCCAGCGCGGCGGCAGGGGCGCGGGCGCGCCACCGACAGCTCGGGAACAAGGTCCGCGTATCACTGTCCGATAAGGTCGGGCCGGGCGCGGCGGGATCGCGCGCGTCCGACGCAGGAGGCACCCATGCTCTGGCTTCAGTGGCTCATCGCCGTCGTCATCGTCTTCGGCGGCGTCGTGGGCCTCAACCTCGGCCTGCGCATGTGGCGCAGCCAGCGGCGCCGGGGGGCGGCCACCCTGCCGGCGGGCGAGGCGGCCGTGCGGCGGGTGGGGGGGCTGTCGGTGCGGCTCCACACCGATCGCAGCCTGCCCGGCGGGCTCCAGGCCGGCGGCGGCACCCGGGGCACCGGCGAGCTGGTGCTGTCGTCCCGGCGCCTCGTGCTGGCCACGGGCCACGGCCGCGTGATCGAGATCCACCGCGAGCAGCCCGGCGAGGTGCGCTTTGCGGGGCCGCGGCGCCTCGTGGTCGAGGGCCTCCACCCGAGCGGCAAGGCCCGGGTGCGCGCCGAGCTGGTCGTGGACGACGCCGAGGGCTGGGCCGCGGCCGCACAGGAGCTGGCCCAGAGCGCCTGAGGGGCCCAGGCCGGCCGCCGCTACTTCATCGGGGGATGGGAGTGGGGCGGCGTCGGGGTGTGGGGCTTGGGCGAGGCGGCCGGCGCGGGCGGGTTGATGTCGACCTTCGAGGCCTTGTAGGACTGGGTCGCCGAGCTCTTGATGGTCGTGGACGAGCCCGACTTGAAGGCCGCCGACTGTCCGCCTTCCTTGGCGATGGTCATGTCGGTCTTCAGCTTGAAGTCCTTGCACTTGACCGAGATGGTCTCCTTGGCCTCGAGGATGATGTTCTTCTCGGCCTTGACCGTGATGGTCTTCTCGGCGGCGTCGTTCGAGATCCAGACCGGACCGCTCGTCACGTCGAGGGCGCTGCTGGCCTTCGCGCCGATCTCGACCTTCTCGGCCCCGGCCGTGTCGTCGAAGATGACGAGGTGGTCGTTGCGCGACCACAGCACCCGCTTGTCGTTGTTGCCGTCGTCGTTGTGGTAGTTCTCGGGCGCGTCGTCGCCGCCGTTGTAGACCGCGCCGAGCACGTAGGGGCTCAGCGAGTTGTAGGCGAAGCCGAGCACGACCTCGGTGCCCACCTCGGGCAGCATGACCAGGCCACGGGAGTTGCCCGCCATGGGCGCGATCATGCGCACCCACGAGCTGCCCACGCCCTCGCCGCTGTCGACCGGGTAGTCGACCTTGATGCGGTGCATCTTCTCGGGATCTTGGTTGTCGGTCACGATGCCGACGACGAGGCCTCTGATCACGGCGAGCTCCCGGCTGGGGGACGGTGGACCGTCAGTTGATGGTGGTGGCCGAGGCCTTGAGCGTGAGGCTGGACCCGCCGTCCACCGAGCAGCTCGTGCCGGTCTTGATCTCGGTCGAGGTGCCGGACTCGGCGTTGATGGTCGAGTCGGCCTTCATCACGAAGTCCTTGCACTTCAAGGAGATGGTCTCCTTGGCCTCGATGATGATGTCCTTGCCCGAGTAGATGGAGAGGGTCTTCTCCTTGGCGTCCATCACGATGCGGATCTCTTCGTTGAAGGAGATCATGAAGACTGGAATTATCCGACGCAGCAGCCATTTTCAATGCCAGCTGGGCAACGGGCAGGCATTCTGACCCATCCGGCCTGGCTGATTGCTTGGAGCGGTAATTTCGACAACGACCCGATCCGCCGCGGCAAATGGATTCGAGAACATCTATTGGCGGGTACGATTCCCGATGTGCCGCTGGATGTGGATGCCGTGGTGCCGGAACATCGCCAACAGTCACTCCGTCAACGGCTACAGGTCACCCGAGAGGAATATTGCTGGAGTTG
>CAXQUZ010000666.1:0-6754 GCA_964226865.1 Myxococcota bacterium
CTCTTCCGATCTCCGGCTTCGGCGACGGGCGCACCCGCTCGGCCCTCGCCGGCCCCGCCCCGGAGGCCGCCGGGGCCACCGGGGAGGCCGCGCCCGACGGCACCGCCCTCTACACGGCCCGGTGCGCCGCCTGCCACCAGGCCTCGGGCATGGGGCTGCCCGGGGTGTTCCCGCCCCTCGGCGGCTCGGAGTGGGTCGTCGGCCCGCCGGAGCGCATGGTGGGCATCGTGCTGCACGGGCTGAGCGGCCCCCTCACGGTCGCGGGCACCGCCTACAGCGGCGCCATGCCGGCCTTCCAGGACCAGCTCAGCGACGCCGAGCTCGCCGCCGTGCTCAGCACGGTGCGCGGCAGCTTCGGCAACACGGCCGGGCCCATCTCGGCCGCCACGGTCGGCGCCGTGCGGGCCGCCACCGCCGACCAGGAGGGCCCCTGGGCCGGCGGCGCGGCCATCGACGCGGCCTTCCCCTGATGGGCCGCCCCTCTGCCGCCAGCCCTCGCGAAGACGTCCACCACAAAGGCATTCCCGAGCCCCCCAGCCCGCCCGATGGGCCGGTGCTGTTGCGGCTCGAGGGCCTCTTCTGCACCAGCTGCGCCCGGGCCGCCGAGGCCGTGCTCGGGCGGGTGGCCGGGGTCGCCGGCGTCCGGGTGGGCTTCGCGACCCGGGTGGCGCGCCTCAGCCTCGCCCCCGGGGCCGACCGGGAGGCCGTGGCCGCCGCCGCCACCGCCGCCGCCACCCGCCTCGGCTACCCCGCCCGCCCCTGGCGCCTCGCCCTCGCCGGGCTGCCGGGCACGGCGGACGACACGGACGGCGACGAGCTGGCGGGGCTCGGGGGGCGGCTGGCCGTGGGCTGGCTGCTGGGCATGTGGGTCATGCTCGCCCAGCTCGGCATCTACCTGAGCCCAGGGCTCGCGCCGGAGACCGCGGGGCTGCTGGCCCGGGTCGCCGGGGTGCTGGCCACGCCGGTGGTCTTCGTGGTGGGGGCGCGCTTCCACCTCGCGGGCTGGCGCACCCTGCGGGCCGGGGCGCCGGGCATGGATCTGCTGGTGAGCCTCGGGGCCACCGGGGCCTGGCTGCTCTCGGTGCTCCAGCTCGCCCAGGGCTCGGCGGCGGTCTGGTTCGACACGGCCACGGTGCTCGTCGTGCTGCTGCTGACGGGGCGGCTGCTCGAGGCGCGGGCCCGGGTGCGCGGGGTGGACGCCGTGCGGGCGCTGCTCGAGCTGAGCCCCGCGGCGGTGCCGGTGCTGCGGGACGGCGGCTGGACGGAGGAGTCGGCGGCCCTCGTGGCCCGGGGCGACCGCATCCAGGTGGCGCCCTTTGCGCGCATGGCCCTCGACGGACGGGTCGCCGCCGGGCGCTCGTCGATCGACACGGCCGCCCTGACCGGCGAGAGCCTGCCCGTGGCCGTTGGGCCGGGGGACACCGTCCAGGCGGGCTGCCGCAACGGCGCCGGGGTGCTGGAGGTGGAGGTGACCGCGCCGGTGGGCCAGCGGGCCCTCGACACCATCGCGACCCAGGTGCGCACCGCCCTCGACCAGCGGGCAGAGGTCCAGGGCCCGGCGGAGTGGTGGAGCGAGCGGCTGGTCTGGGGGGTGCTGGGCCTCGCGCCCCTCGCCGTGCTGGGCAACCTCGCCCTCGGGGTGGCCCCCCTCGACGCCGTGCTGCGGGGCCTCACCGTGCTCGTGGTCACCTGCCCCTGCGCCCTCGGCGTCGCCGCCCCCCTCGTGCGGGTGGTGGCGATCGGCCGGGCGGCCCGCCGGGGGGTGCTCATCCGCGACCCCGACGCCCTCGAGCGGGCCGGGCTGCCGGCCCGGCGCGGCGCGGCAGGGCCCCGGGTGGTGGCCTTCGACAAGACGGGCACCCTCACCGAGGGCCGGCCGGTGGTGGTCGGCGTCGAGTTGGTGGCCCCCGGGGTCGACCGGGCCGCGCTGCTGTGGGCGGCGGCCTCGGCCGAGGTGGGCAGCGCGCACCCCATCGCCCAGGCCCTGCGCGAGGCCAGCCTCGGCGACGCCGGCGGCGAGCGGGAGGCCCACCCGGGCCAGGGGGTGAGCTGGCGCAGCGGGGGCCGCACCGTGCGGGTCGGCTCGCGCCGGTGGCTCGGGCCCGTGCCCCTGGCACCGAGCGGCGACACCGAGGTCTGGGTCGAGGACGACGGGGTCTTGCTGGGACGGGTGCGCCTGGCCGATGCCCTGCGGCCAGACGCGGCCGGGGCCGTGCGGGCCCTCGTGGACGCGGGCTACGGCGTGCGCATGTGGTCGGGCGACAGCCCGGCGGTGGTGGCGGCGGTGGCGGCCGCGGTCGGCATCCCGCCGGCCCACGCGGCGGGGGGCCTCTCGCCCCTCGACAAGGCCGCCCTTGTGGCCGAGCTCGAGAATGCCGGACAGCCCGTCATCTTCGTCGGCGACGGCGTGAACGATGCACCAGGCCTGGCCCGGGCCACGGTGGGGGTGGCCGTGGACGCAGCGGCCGACGCCGCCCGAGCGGCCGCGGGCATCGTGCTGCGCGCCGGGAGCCTGGCCGACGGCGTCGTGGGCACCCTGGCCCTGGCCCGCAGCGCCCGGCGCCGGGCGGCCCTCAACGTCGGCTGGGCGGTCGTCTACAACGTCGTGGCGCTGCCCCTGGCCGCCGTCGGGGCCTTCCCGCCGGCGGCGGCGGCGCTGGCCATGGTGCTCTCGTCGCTGGCCGTGACCCTCAACGCGGTGCGGCGCTGAGCGGCGCCCCCGGGGCCCGGGCGAGGCGCAGGAGGGCGTGGCCGAGGCAGTCGCGCCCCCAGCGCTGCTGGGCGTCGAGGAAGGCGAGCCGGGGAGCCCGCCCGGGGGTGTCGGGGGGCGCCGCGCGCAGGTTGGCCGCGACCGTGCCCTCGAAGTGGTCCCAGTCGGCCCGGGAGGCGGCCACCCTGCCCTCGACGACGAGCCCCGCGGCCGCCACCGCCGCCGCGAGGCCGTCCGCGTCGGGCAGGGCCGCCCGGTCGATGCCGGTGGCCGCCGTCCAGTCCGCCGGCGGCGGGGCCGTCCAGTGGAGCAGGCCCACGAGCAGCCGCCCGCCCGGTGCCAGCCAGCCGGCGAGGGTCGCCAGCGAGGCGGCGAGGCTGTCGCCCAGGGGCGGCCCGCCGAGCCAGCCCACCAGGTCCACCGGGGCCGGCGGGCGCCAGCGCACGGCATCGGCACAGGTGGGGGTGATGGGCAGCCCGGCGGCGTCGGCCGCGAGCAGGTCGAGGGCGGCCCGCGAGCAGTCGACCGCCGTGACGGCCATGCCGGCCCGCCGGGCGAGCCAGAGCGCCAGCGCCCCCCGTCCGCAGGCCAGATCGACCGCGTGGCCGCCCGGCGCCCGGGCCGGGGGGGCCCCGAGCAGGGCCGCGACCTGGTCGTCCGAGAGGGGCCCCCACCAGCGGAGCCCGGCGTAGCGCGCCACGTCGCCGCTCACGGCCGAGACCCCACTGGACGAAGGCGCAGCCCTCTTCCACCAGAGGCTTCAGCCGTACCCACAGCTAACATTCGCCGCATCGCAACCCCACATTGACCACAACCGAGACCGGTCCCGACCGCATGGCCGCGCCGCCCCCGTGCCCAGGGACGCCGCCGGCCGTGCCCCCATCCTGCCCCAGGCGGCGCCGCCTGTCCGCCGTCATCGTCTCCCCACAGAGCCTGTGCAGAGTCCAGGCACGCCCGGGTGGACGGGCTACGCCTCCCCTGGCATCCCCGCCGCCCCCCGGAGTCCCCATGCGCCCGACCGGCCCCGCCGCACCGCCCGCCGCCCCCCCTGCCGTGGGCATCGACGACATCGCCGTCCACATCCCGCGCCTCTTCCTCGACATGCGCGACTTCGCCCGGCTGCGGCAGCAGGACTTCGCCAAGCTCAACCGGGGGCTCGGCCTCGCGGCCATGGCCATTCCCGACCGCCACGAAGACACGGCCACCATGGGCGCCAACGCCGCCGCCCGGCTCATCGACCGCAACGGGCTCGACCCCCGGCGCATCGGCCGGCTCTACCTCGGCACCGAGAGCGCGCTGGACGGCGCCAAGCCCACGGCCACCTACATCCTCGAGATGCTGACGGCGCGCTACGCCCCCCGCTACGGGGCCGACTGCTTCCGCAACTGCGACGTGGTCGACATGACCTTCGCCTGCATCGGTGCCGTCGACGCCCTCCAGAACACCCTCGACTGGGTCGCCCGGGGCGGACCGGAGCAAGACCGGCTGGGCATCGTCGTGTTCAGCGACAATGCCAAGTACGACCGCCACTCCCCCGGCGAGTACACCCAGGGCGCCGGCGGCGGGGCCATGCTCGTGCGCCACCGGCCCCGGCTGCTCGAGATCCCCGATGCATGGGGCGTCTCCACCACCCCGGTCCACGACTTCTTCAAGCCCCGGCGGGCCCTCGCCCTCGGCGATGTGATGGCCGACGTGCTCGCCCTCGCCGCCGAGGCCGGCGCCGAGCTGCCCCCCGACCTGCTCGCGCGCATGGCCGACCGGCTGCCCCGCTCGCCCCTGGCCGACCGGGGCCTCTTCGCCCACGGCCACGAGGCCCTCAGCCTCCACAAAGACACCCCCGTCTTCGACGGCCAGCTGTCGAACCGCTGCTACCGGGAGGCCGTGAAGGAGGCCTTCATCGACCACCGGGCCAAGGCGACGGCCGCCGGCCTCTTCGACCCGGCCCGCGACCCCATCCTCACCGAGAAGTGGGCCCGCATCATCTGCCACCTGCCCTATGCCTACCAGGGCAAGCGCATGCTGCCGGATGTGTTCCGCTACGATCGGCGCGACCAGCCCGTCTGGGCCGAGGTCGTGGCGGCCATCGGCCCCGAGCCCACCGCTGCCGAGCACCCCGACCCGACCGAGCTGGCCCGGGCCAGCGACCGCTACCGGCGGGCCATCTCGAAGACCCCGGCCTTCCAGGCCTTCGTGGCCGAGCGCATCGAGAAGGGCCAGCGGGCCTCGAGCCTCGTGGGCAACCAGTACACGGGCTCGATCTTTCTGGCGCTGATGTCGACCCTCGAGGCCGACCTCGCCGACGGCACGGCGCTCGCCGGCGCCCACATCGGGCTCGCCGCCTACGGCTCCGGGGCCAAGGCCAAGGTCTTCACGGCCCGGGTGGCCCCCGGCTGGGCGGCGGTGGCCGGGCGCTTCGGCCTCTTCGACCGGCTCGCGTCCCGCACGGCCCTGAGCGCCGACCAGTACGAGGCCCTGCACCGGGGCCGCGCCGGGGCCAGCGTGCTCCCGCCCGCCGGCGAATTCACGCTGATCGACGTCGACCGCAGCGGGCCCCTCGAGGGCGTGCGGCGCTACGCCTGGGCGGCCTGACACCGCACGACAACGACGTGCTCCAGGGCATCTTCCCCGGCTCTTGGCGCCGACCGGGACGGCCCGCGACTGGGGGGGCCCCTGGCCGGATGCCGGCGCGGGTGCGACGCTTGGGCCCCGCCCTGGAGCCGCCGTGCCCCTGCCCGCCCGTCCCCGCCCCGCCCGCCTGCTCCCCCTGGTGGCCGCGCTCGGCGCCTGCACCGCCAAGCCGCCTCCCGACGCGGCGGGCGCCACCCCGGGCCCCGACAGCGGAGCGGCGGCCGACACGGCAGCGCCGACACCGACGGGCATCGACCGCCACCTGGGCCAGGCCGTGGTCGACGAAGAGACCGTCGCCGACGGCATCACCACCCGCCGCTTCTCGACCACCGCCGGCCGCACGGGCTGCTTGCGGGGCGCCCCCTTCAGCGCCAGCACGGCCGACCGGGGCAGCGACGACCTCGTGATCTTCCTCCAGGGGGGCGGGGCCTGCTGGGACGACTTCTGTCTCGCCGTGACCGCCGCGCCCGCGGGCATTCCCGCGGTCGACATCCTCGACCCCACCACCCCCGACAACCCCGTGGCCGACTGGAACGTGGCCTACGTGCCCTACTGCGACGGCTCGCTCTTCGTCGGCGACCGCGACCACGACGACGACGACGACGGCACGGCCGAGCGCCAGCACCGGGGCCTGGCCAACCTCAGCGCGGCCCTCGACATGGCCCGGGAGACCCTGCCCCCGCCGCGCCGGGTGCTCTTCGCAGGCAGCTCGGGCGGCGGCTTCGGGGTGTTGCTGGCGAGCCCCCTCGTCCGGGCGGTCTTCCCCGATGCCGAGCTCATCGTGCTGGCCGACTCGGCCCAGGGCCTCGGCCGCGGCCCGGCCGACCCGGACTTCGTGGCCCACGTGGTCGACCAGTGGGGGGCGGCCTCGGTGCTGCCCGCGGGCTGCACGGACTGCCTCGCCGACGGCCACATGACCGGGGTGCCCCGCTGGCTGCTCGACCAGGATCCCGCCCTGCGCATCGGCATGTTCAGCGCCTGGTACGACCTCGTCATCGGCGACGTCTTTCTGCAGATCCCGCCCGCCGACTTCGCCGCCGCGCTGGCCGAGACCGGCGACGCCCTCCACGGCGCCCACCCCGACCGCTTCCGGCGCTTCGTCGTCGACGGCCGGGTCCACACGGCGCTGCTGGGCGATGCCTCGGGCATCATCGGCGACGACCTGGGCGCCGTCGAGCTGCCGCCCGAGGCCCTCTCCGCGCTCGCCGGCCTCGAGCTGGGCGCCTTCGCCACCACGACCAGCGCCGACGGCCGCCCCCTGACCGGCTGGGTGGCGGGGCTCATCGACGACGACGCCCGCTGGGAGGACGTGGTCGACGCCCCCGGGCCCGTGCCGGACTGACAGAGAGGCCGAAGTTCCTTGATCGCCGGGGGCGAACGGAGATCGGAAGAGCACACGTCTGAACTCCAGTCACC
>CAXQUZ010000667.1:0-3370 GCA_964226865.1 Myxococcota bacterium
AGCCCCTGTTGGCACACCTCGACCCGACCGTCCCGCCCACCCCCCGCCACGGCGAGCCCCTGCCCGCGCGCCTGCGGGTGGTGCTGCTCCAGGCCCGCAACCCCGGGGATCCCGCCCGGGTCGCCGAGCACGAGGCCTTCGCCCGCCGGGTGGGCCTCGCGCCCGCCCAGCTCCGGCCGGTCGACATCTTCACCGCGCCCCTCGACGCGGCCCTGCTCGCCGAGACGGACTGCCTGCTGGTGGGCGGCGCGGGCCAGTACTCGGTGCTCGACCCGCTGGCGCCCATCCAGCGCTTCTGCGCCTTCCTCGCCGAGGCGGCCACGGCCGGTGTGCCGACCTTCGCCTCCTGCTTCGGCTTCCAGGCGCTGGTGGTCGGCATGGGCGGCACCGTCGTCGCCGACGAGGCGCGCGCGGAGGTGGGCACCTACACCCTGCGCACCACAGCGGCCGCGGCCGCCGATCCCGTCTTCGGGGCCCTGCCGGCCACCTTCGCCGCCCAGCTCGGCCACAAGGACCAGGCCTCGGTGCTGGCTCCGGGCATGGTCCACCTCGCGTCCAGCGACAACACCCTCCACCAGGCCTACCGGGTGGCCGGCAAGCCGGTCTGGGCGACCCAGTTCCACCCCGAGCTGACCTGGACCGAGAACCAGGACCGCTTCCGCCGCTACATGGCCGAGTACGGCAAGCTCTTCGGCGCCGAGGCGGCCCAGCGCCAGCTCGACGCCCACCGGCCCAGCCCCGAGGCGAACACCCTGCTGCGGCGCTTTGTCGAGCACTGCTTCCTCGACGCAGGGGGGGCGGCATGAAGGGCACGGGCGCGGTCGCTGCTGGCAGCGAGGCGGCGGTGGGGGCGGCACTGCACGCCCTCGCGCTCGGCGGGAACGCCGTCGACGCCGCCGTGGCGGGCACCCTCGCCGCGGGGGTGGCCGAGCCCCTGCTCACCGGACTGGGCGGCTCGGGCCTCGCGACCCTGCGCATGAACGGCCAGGTCGAGGTCTGCGACATGTTCTCGCCCGTGCCGGCGGCCGGCTGCGGTGCGCCCACCGAGAAGGACGAGATCAGCGTCGACTTCGGCCCCACCCGCCAGATCTTTCGCGTGGGGCCCGCCGCGGTGGCCGTCCCGGGCATGCCCGCCGGGCTCTGGGCCCTCCACGCCCGCCACGGCCGGCTGCCCATGCCCGAGGTGGCGGCCCCCGCCGTCGCTGTGGCCCGGGGCGGGGTGACCGTGTCGGCCGCGATGGCCAAGGTCATCCAGCTGCTCTGGCCCATCCAGCAGCGGGATCGCGACCTGGTGCGGCTGCTCGGCCGGGACGGGCGCCCGCTGCGCAAGGGCGAGCACTTCCGGAACCCCGACCTCGCCGACACCATCGAGCGCTACGCCGTCGAGGGGCCCTCGCTGTTCAGCGAGGGGGCCGTGGGCGACCGCATCTTGTCCTCCCTGGGCTCGAGCGCGCGCATCACCCGCGCCGACCTCGCGGCCTACACCCCGCGCTTCGTCGAGCCCATCCGCTACTCCTACCGCGACGCCGAGGTGTGGCTGCCGCCGCCGCCGAGCCTCGCCGGGGTGCTGGTGACCCAGGCCCTGCGGGCGCTCGAGGACCACGGCCCGATGCCCCGGCCCCTGTCGGTGCGCCAGCTGCGCTTCCTCTGCCACGCCCTGAGCCGCATCGACGACACCCGCCGCGGCCGCCTGCGCCGCCACCTCTTCACCCCGGGCTTCGTCGACGGCTTCGTCACGGCCCTGAGCCCCACCGAGGTCGGCGAAGAGCACGCCCACCACGGCCGCTCCGAGCCGCGCCGGCCGGGCAACACGACCCAGATCTCGGTGGTCGACGGCGAGGGCAACGCCGTGTCACTGACCTCGTCGCTGGGCGAGACCTGCGGCCGCCTCGCCACGGGCACGGGGGTGCTGCTCAACAACCTGCTGGGCGAGGACGACGTCAACCCGCCCGATGTCGACCTGCCCCCGGGCAACCGGCTGATGACCATGTGCTGCCCCGTGCTCCTCGAGCTGGGCAACGACACCCTCTACGCGCTGGGCTCGAGCGGCTCCAGCCGCATCCGCTCGGCCCTGCTCCACGGCATCGTCTGCCTGACCGACCACGGCATGCACCCCGAAGAGGTGGTCGAGATGCCCCGGGTCCACGTCGAAGACGGCGTGGTCCACATCGAGATCGACGGTCGCCCCAACGGCACCCGCGAGGCCCTGTCGGCCAGCCCCTGGCAGTTCCGGGAGTTCAGCGGCGCCAGCGTCTTCTTCGGCGGGCTCCACATCGCCGGCCGCTCCCAGGGGCGGTTCCTGGGCGCCGGCGACCCGCGCCGCAGCGGCGACTACGGCGAGCGGGACTGAGCGGCGCGGGGCAGGGCAGGGGACTTGCCCCCGGTGGCGTCCCGCGCCCGACGCTGCGGCCCGGCCCGGCTCAGGGGCAGGGCGGGTTCGCGGCCCCCGGAGTGCCCAGCGAGGGGGCGCCGCCCGTGCTGGCGGGGCACCAGGCGCCGACGCTGTCGTTGGCGGCGTCGGGGCTGGGGCCGGCGAGCACCGCGGGATCGAGCTGGAGGGCCACAGCGTCTGACAGGGGCCAGCTCGCACTCCAGCGCAGGCTGTCGAGGGTGCGCAGGTCGGCCTGGATCTGGATGGCGTCGCCGCCGGTCGGTGCCCAGGGCCAGTCCTCGAGGACGAGAGCGCAGGAGAGGCCCGCCGCGGCCGCCGCCGCGGCGTCGCCGCAGATCACGGCGTGGGCACCGGGTGCGAGCACCGGAGCGTTGGCGGGCAGGACGCGGGTGGCCGTGTCGGAGCGCAGGGTCAGGCCCGCGAGGGGGCGGTCGCTGCTGTGGGCCGACCAGAGCTCGATCCAGGGGCCCTCGGGGGCCGCCCGGAGCTGGAGCTCGGTGAGCACGAGGCTGCCGGGGCCGAGGCTGTCGTCGTCGGGAATGCCGTCGCAGTCTTGATCCACGCCGTCGTCGGGGTCGGGCGCGCCCGGGTAGCTGTCGGGATCGTCGTCGTCGCAGTCGACGCCGCCGGCGGCCGTGCCGAAGATCCCGTCGCCGTCGGCATCGCTGTCGTTGCCGTCGCAGTCCTGATCGACGCCGTCGTACCACTGCTCGGCGGCCCCCGGGTGGCTGTCGGGGTCGTCGTCGTCGCAGTCTTCGTCGACCGGGCTGCCGTCGCCATCGGCGTCGTCGTCGTCGGCCCCGTCGCAGTCCTGGTCGACGCCGTCGTACCAGTGCTCGCTGGCGTGGGGCCCGATGTCGGGGTCGAGGTCGTCGCAGTCGGGCCCGCCGATGGCGGCACTCTCGGAGATCGGAAGAGCGTCGTGGAGGGAAAGAGTGTCTTAAGACGGGTAGATCTCGGTGGTCGCCGTAGCAGTAA
>CAXQUZ010000668.1:0-2003 GCA_964226865.1 Myxococcota bacterium
TCCGATCTCGGGCGCCGGCGATGATGCCGAGGCGCTCGGTCTCGCGGACCTCGACACCGTCGAGCACGGTGAGGTTCTCGTCCTCGACGGTGAGCAGCAGCGCGCCGGCATGGTGCCAGCCCGACACCACCGAGTCGGACCAGTGCAGGTCGCTGGCGAAGGAGATGAGCCCCACCCCTGCGACGGGCCAGCTCGTGATGTTGCCGGCGTCGTCGGCGACGATGATGTTCCAGGCGTCGGGGTCGGTCTCGTAGCCGGTCTCGAGATCGCCGAGGATGTCGAGGCCGGTGAGGGTCACGGTGTCGGTCGAGTCGACGAGCACGCCGAAGCCCACGGCGCCGTCGACCGTGGTGTCGGCCACGGTGGCCGCGGACTGGCGGATCTCGATGCCGTAGAGGCTGCCCTCGATGAGGTCGCCCGAGAGCTGGAGGCTCGCGGTCTCGGCCGTGACGTTGGCCAGCTCTGCGTTGGCGTAGGTGCTGTTCGTCGAGCTGACCTCGGCGCCGTCGCCCGCGTAGAGGTTGATGGCGATGTCGTCGCCCGCCTCCTCGTTCGGCGTGGTCTGGAGCACCTCGGTGGTGGCGACGGCCAGGGCCGCGTCCTCGACTGTGATGCCGTAGCTGAGGTTGGACTGGAGCAGGCTGTTGCTGAGCTGGGCCTCGGCGCCCAGCTCCACCCGCAGGCCGCCGTAGCCGCTGCCCACGACCGTGATGTCGTCGAGCTGGACCCCGGTGGCCTCGCGGACCAGCACGCCCCAGTTGGGCATGTTGACGACCTGGACGTCCGAGACGGCCACGTTGGTCGGGGCCGCGCCGCCCTCGGGGGGCTGGATGATCAGTCCCGAGCGGGTGCCGGCGAGGCCGAGGCCCGAGACGCTTGCGTTGGCCGCCTCGATCACGAGGGGGGTGTCGTTGGTGGGGGCCTCGATGACGAGCTGATCGGCCCCAGGACCGATGATGTCGACCGCCTTGGAGACGACGATGGCCTCCTGGTGGACCCCGCCCTCGGCACAGAGCTCGATGGTGGAGCCCTCGCTGGCCGCCGCGATGGCGTCGTTGACCCAGGCGAAGCCCTGGCCGCCGTCGAGGATGTGGCAGCCCTCTTCGTAGTCGGGGCCGCCGCCGTCCCCACCGTCGCCGCCGTCGCTGCCGCCATCGGTCGAGCCCGCGCCGTCGTCGTCCTTGGCGGCGCCCGTGTCCTGGCAGCCCACCAGCCCCGCAGAGAGCAGGGAGAAGATGGCGATGAGGCGCGCGCTTCGGGTCGACATGGGGGCTCCGCGAGCTGGGGGGATGCCGGTGTGGGGCGCCAGTCTACGCCATCCAGGGGTGGGTCGCCCGCGCGAGCGGGGCCCAGGGGGACCGGGCGCCCTTGCGCGACGACAGACGCCATGGCGGCGCCCGGTGGGATAGTCGCCCGGCGACCGTCCCGAGGAGGCACCAGAATGTCCGGAACCCCCACCCGCGCGGAGCTCGTCGCCCGTCTCGAGCGCATGAACGCCGAGGCCCTGGCCGGTGGCGGCCCCAAGGCCGTCGAGAAGCAGCATGCCCGCGGCAAGCTCACGGCCCGTGAGCGCATCGACGCCCTCCTCGATCCCGGCAGCTTCCGCGAGCTGGATCGCTTCGTGGTCCACGACTGCCAAGACTTCGGCATGGACGGCAAGCGGGTGCTGGGCGACGGCGTCGTGACCGGTCAGGGCCGCATCGACGGCCGCCTGGTCTACGTCTTTGCCCAAGACTTCACCGTCTTCGGCGGCTCGCTCTCCGGTGCCTTCGCGCGGAAGATCTGCAAGGTCATGGACCTCGCGGTGAAGAACGGCGCCCCGGTCATCGGGCTGAACGACTCGGGAGGCGCCCGGATCCAGGAGGGCGTGGTGAGCCTCGGCGGCTACGCCGACATCTTCCTGCGCAACACGATCTACTCCGGCGTCATCCCGCAGCTCTCGGCGATCCTCGGCCCCTGCGCCGGCGGCGCGGTGTACTCGCCCGCGATGACCGACTTCATCT
>CAXQUZ010000669.1:0-6971 GCA_964226865.1 Myxococcota bacterium
GCGGGTGGGGGCCGCCGAGGCCGAGGCGCGCCAGCTCGCGGGCCAAGAAGTGGGAGACCGGCAGCCAGCGCACCCGGGGGCCCAGCGCCGCGAGGGCCGGAGGCGGCGCCGCGAGGGCCGTGAGGTCGCTGCCGTGGGCGGCCACCAGCAGGGGCGGCAGGGACAGGGGCAGGGCACAGAGCGCCGCGGCCGCGGGCCAGGTGGCGCAGAGCAGGGCGTCCGCCGAGCCGAGCAGCGGCAGGGCGGCGAGGGCGAGCCAGTGCCCGCCCCAGCGGCGCCAGCTCCGGCCCCGGGCCCGCCGCACGGGGTAGGGCGGGCGGCCCTGGGGCGGCACCCGGAGCCGCGGCGCCACGACGGTGACCCGGTCGCCGGCGGCGAGCAGGGCCCGGGCGGCGAGGTCGGTCCAGCTGCCGATGCCGCCGCCCTGCTCGGGCCCCAGCTCCGGGCTCAGGATCAGCCAGCGGGTGGGGCTCACGGGGCCGTCCCCCGGGCGAGCAGCCGGTCGAGGGCGCCGGCGACCACCCCGGGGGCGAGGCCCGCCATGCAGAGGTGGTCGCCGGCGGGGCAGCGGGCGCTGCCGAAGCGGCTGCAGGGGCGGCAGGGCAGGTCGTCCCGGGCCACGGTCTCGCCCGGGTGGCACCAGTGGCCGTCCGCGGCGGTGGTCGGCCCGAAGATGCCGAGCACGGGCACCCCACAGGCGGCGGCGAGGTGGAGCAGCCCCGGGTCGCCAGCCACCACGGCCCGGGCCGAGGCGAGGGCGGCGAAGGTGGCCGAGAAGCCCTGCTCGCAGCAGATCTGGGGGGCCGGCCGCTCGGCGGGCAGGCGGGCGGCGATGGCGGCGCAGCGGTCGGCGTCGCCGGGGCCCCCGAGCAGCGCCAGGGGCCCGGGCCAGCGGGAGGCCAGGGCCGCCCAGTGGGCCACGGGCCAGCGCTTGGTGGCCCAGGCGGCCCCGGGGGCGAGGGCCAGCAGCGCGGGCGCCGGGGCCCGGTCGAGGCGGATCCAGGGGTGGGGGGCCACGGCCACGCCGGCCGCCTGGGCATAGCGGGCGACCAGCGGGGCCGGCGGGGCGCACGTGCCCAGCACCCGCAGGGGGCGGCGCAGGCGCGCCGGGTCCAGGCGCCGGACGGGCCCCCGGGTGTGCCGGCAGAGCCGCCGGCTGGCGGGGCTCACCTGGAGGTCGACCACGAGGCGGGCCCGGGCGGGCATGGCCGCGGGGGCCCAGGGCCGCACCTCGACCACCCCCGGCAGGCGGGCCGCGACTGGGGCCCAGGCGGGCGCCGTCACCAGGATGACCGGCGCCAGGGCACCGGTGATGCTCCCGGTGAGAACGACGTCCCCGAGGGCGCTCTTGCGTAGGACCACGGCCGGGTCGGTGCTCATGCCGCCGCCCCGAGGGCGTCCTGGACCGCCGCGGCCACCGGGCCGACGGGCAGGTCGAGGCAGCCCCGCTGGTGGGGGCAGCGCCCGCGGTAGCATGGCCAGCAGGGCGGGGCCGGGGCGCGAAGCCAGCGGGCGCCGGGCGCCCCGGTCCGGGCGGGATCGGTGCTGCCGGCGACGCCGATGACCGTCGCGGGGGGCCGGCCGGCACCCCGGCGCACGGCAGCCGCGAGGTGTGTGCGGCCGGAGTCGTTGCCCACCACGGCGGCCGCCGCCAGCATCCAGGCGGCCAGCGCCGCCAGCGGGAGGGCGGGCAGGCAGCGGTGGGGGCCGGCAAGCGCCGCCAGCTCTCCGTCCTGGCCTGGCCCCGCCGCAAAGACGGGGCGGTGGCCGGCGGCGGCGAGCCGGTCGGCCAGGGGCCGGTGGCCGGGCCAGTCGACGGTGGCCCCGGTCGCGCTCAGGGGCAGCAGCAGCACGAGGCCGGGCGGCGGCGCCGCGGGCGCGGGGCCGGCCCAGCCCGGGGGCAGCCGCGGCGCCCCGGCCGGCGCCGCGCCCGCAGCGGCCGCCACGGCGTCGAGGTCTTGCTGCCGGTGGGCGCCCTGGGGCACGACGGCCCGGTCCAGCCACGGCCAGCGGTGGTCGGTGGCCAGCCCGATGCGCCGGCCGCAGCGCGGCCCCTCGAAGACAGCGCGGAGGGCCGGCTTGAGCAGCACGACCTGGTCGACCCGGTCGGGACAGGGGCCCGGCGGCGCCCCGAGCACGGCCCGGGCCACGGCTGCGCAGGGCGCCGGGCCGGCGGTCCAGCACGGCCCGAGGCGCCCGAGGGCGGCCAGTGCCGGCGTGGCGAGAACGGTGTCGCCGAGGTGATCCGGGAGGCGGATCCAGGTGGTGGTGGGCGGGCGGGGCATGGGGGGCGAGCGTAGCCCGTCCCGGCGTCCGCCACCGGGGGGCCCTCAGCTGGCGCGGGCCCGGGCGAAGAGGCGCTCGGCCGGCGCCACCTTGAGCTCGTCGCCCCGCTCGAAGGCGAGGAAGCGCAGGGAGCGGCGCAGCCGGTGCTGGATCTCGCTGCGGCGCTCGCTCGGGAAGAGCTGGAGGAACCAGGCGATGGCCTCCTGGGGCGGGCAGCCGGCGAGGCTGGCCACGACCCGGCGGCCGCTCTCGGCCACCCGGAGCGCCAGCTCGGCGTCCTTGGGCGTCGGCAGGTCCGCCACCACCACGGCGTCGACGTCGCTGGTGAGGGCCCACTGGAGGCCCTCGGCGATGGTGTCGGTGTCTTGGCCGATCTCCCGCTGGGAGACCATCGCCCGGCGGTCGGTGTGGAGGTACTCGAGGGGGTGCTCCAGCGACACGAGGAAGCCCCGCTCGCTGCGGTTGTAGTGGTCAACCAGGGCCGCGAGGGTGGCGAGGCGCTGGGTGCGGCCGGTCACGAGGGTGAGGCCGGGAACCGACCAGATGGCCTTGCCCACGGCCGACTCGCTGCCGAGGCTCTCGAGGGTGGGGGCCTCGGTCTTCATGCGGTGCACGAGGAGGCTCAGGCTGCCCCGCTGGCGGTACATCTGGGCCCGGAAGCGCCCCAGCCCGGGGATGCCGAAGGATAGGGTGCGCTCGGTCACATGGGCCAGCGGCAGCTCCACCTTGGCGATGGACTGCAGCACCTGGGCCACCCGGATGGTGTCGGCCGGCATCAGCTTCGGGAAGGGGGCCGCGACGAGCT
The DNA here is from genome assembly GCA_964226865.1 of Myxococcota bacterium. Taxonomy (GTDB): domain Bacteria; phylum Myxococcota_A; class UBA796; order UBA796; family UBA2385; genus CAXQUZ01. Next base: position 3,092 of record CAXQUZ010000669.1, read on the forward strand.
GCTCGCCCACCCGAAACCGGGGCGCGCCGGGCACCTTGAAGTGCACATCGGTCGCGTCGGCCTCCAGGCTGGCCCGGAAGATCTTGCGGACGGTGTCGTGGTCGTACTGCACAGGGCCTCCAACAGTCGCCGGATCGTCCCTGCACAGCACATCTTGAGGGCATTCGCCCAGAATGCCCCGCGCGCTACTTGCGGCCCTTCTTCCGGGCCTGGCGCTTGGCCTTCTGCTTGGCCTTGCGGGCCTTCGCGGCCTCGAGGCGCTCCTCGCGCGAGAGGGAGGGGCCGCTGTTGTCGGGGAGGCCGGGCATCCCCGGCATGCCACCCATGCCACCCATTCCCGGCATGCCGCCCATGCCCGGGAAGCCGCCGCCCCCGCGCCGGGCCGCCCGGCCGCCGAGGTTCGGCATGCCGCCGCCGCCCATCAGCCCGTTCATCAGGCCCGACTGGCCGAGCTGGGCCATCATGGCGCGGGTCTGGAGGAAGCGCTCGTAGAGGCCCTGGACCTCGTCGAAGCTGCGGCCGCTGCCCTTGGCGATGCGGTGCATGCGCGAGGCGTCGATGATGTCGGGGTCGCGGCGCTCGCCCTTGGTCATCGACTGGATCATCGCCTCGATCTTGACCAGCTCGCGGTCGTCGAGGGCCTCGGGCGGGATCTGCTCGAGCACCCCGCTCATGCCGGGCACCTTCTCGAAGATGGAGCGCAGCGAGCCCATCTTCTTGACCATCTGGATCTGCTTGTAGAAGTCCTGGAAGGAGAACTGGCCCTTGAGCATGCGCTTGGCATCGACCTCGGCCTCCTTCTCGTCGACGACCTGCTCAAAGTCCTTCATGAGGCCGACGACGTCGCCGAAGCCGAGGATGCGGTCGGCGAGGCCCTCGGGCCGGAAGTCGTCGAGCTTGTCGAGGCCCTCGCCCATGCCGAGGAACTTGATGGGCTTGCCCGTGACCTCCTTGATGGCCAGCGCCGCACCGCCGCGGGCGTCGCCGTCGAGCTTCGTCAGCACGAAGCCCGTGAAGTCGAGCAGCCGGTCGAACTCGGCGGCCGTGCGCACGGCGTCCTGGCCGATCATGGCGTCGCAGACGAAGAGGATGTTGTCGGGCTTCGTCGCTGCCTTGATGTCGACGAGCTCCTGCATGAGGGCGTTGTCGACGGCGAGGCGGCCGGCCGTGTCGAAGATGACCACGTCGCGGCCGACGTTGCGGGCCTGGGTCACGGCCAGCTTGCAGAGGTCGAGGGGCTTCATGCCCTGGATCGTGAAGACGGGCACACCGATGCGGTTGCCGAGGGTCATCAGCTGGTCGATGGCGGCGGGCCGGTAGATGTCGGCGGCGACCAGCATGGGCTTGTGGCCGGCGGCCTTGAGGCGGCGGGCGAGCTTGCCGCTGGTGGTGGTCTTGCCCGAGCCCTGGAGGCCCACCATCATGATGATGGCCGGGTCGCCGTCTGTGGTGAGGGAGGTGTCGACCGGGCCCATCAAGTTCACGAGCTCGTCGTGGCAGGACTTGATGAAGTGGTCGGCGGGCGTGACCTTCATCCCCGGCATCATGCCGAAGCGGGCCTGCTCGGGGCCCTTGAGCACGACGACCTCGCCGAGGGCGCGCTCCTTGACCCGGTCGAGGAAGCGCCGGACCACGCTGAGGTCGACGTCGGCCTCGAGCAGGCTGACCCGGACGTCGCGCAGGGCGTGCTGGATGTTGTCTTCGTTGAGCTCGGCCTTGCCCTGCAGCTTGAGGCGCGCGGTGCGGAAGCCCTTGGAGAGGGTCTCGAACATCGGGGAATCTCCTGGTGGTCGGCGGACCGGGCGGGGGGTGCCGGCGGGCCGAGCGAGCGACCCCGGCGCATAACCCGGCAGGCGCGACCGGGCGGATCAGGGCGCCGGTCGCATCCAGGTGAGGGAGGGATCCAGCGCCAGCCCCGCCCGGGTCTCGTCGTCGGCGGCGGCGGTCTGGCCCAGCGCGGCGAGGGCGTTGGCGGCCCCGAGCCGGTGGATGCCCGTCGTGGGCTGGCGGGCGGCGGCCCGGCGGTAGGCGGCGAGCGCACCGTCGTGGTCGCCCAGCAGCTGGAGGGCGTCCCCGCGGCCGTGCCAGGCCCAGGCGTGGTCGGGGGCGGTCTCGAGCAGCTGGCCGAAGTGGTGGAGGGCGTCGCCGGGGCGGCCGTCGGCCAGGGCGGCCCGGCCGTCGCCCAGGTGGTCGACGATGCCGAGCTCGGCGGCGGTGGGCACCCGCACGGGCGGGGCGGGGCGGTCGGCCCGGGCGAGGCGGTGGAGGGCGGCCTCGGAGGGGCGGCCGAGCAGCCGGCCGAGCAGCCGGGCGGCGCGCAGCACGGCGGCGTCGGCGCGCCGGGCCCAGGGAGGGCGAGCGGGCAGCGCGTCGGGCGGGGGCGAGGGGTCGGTCACGGGAGGCCTGTCGGAGAGGAGGACCGGGGGCGGCGCCTGCGGGTCAGGGGAGGTCGAGCTGCTGGCGCAGCCGGTCGGCGTCCCCGGGAAAGTCGAAGGCGCCGTAGACCGTGTCCCAGTTCTGGGGATCGACCACGCGGGGGTGGAGCAGCACGCCGGCGTTCACCCGCTCCTCGGAGAAGTCGAGGGCCTCGAGCAGCCGGCGGACCTGGGCGGCCGTGAACCAGCGCGAGCGGGCGGCTGCCTCGAGCTGGCGGGCGCGGCCGTCGGCGAAGGCCTCGGTCTCGAGGGCGTGCACGAGGTCGGCAATGGACGACGCTGGCAGGCCCTGGCCCGGCGCCCGTGCGACCACATCCTGGGAGCGGGCGTCGACGGGAACGCTGACCAGCGCGCCACTTCGCGGCACGAGGGCCGTGAGCTGGCCCGCGCTGGCAGACCGGGCGGCCCGGGCCAGCCCGTCGAGCTGATCGGCGAGGCGATCGATGCGGGCCTGGAGCTCGTCCCGCTCGGGGGAGTCGGGCATGGCGGCGGCGGCGGCGCGGACCGAGGACAGGGCGATGCGGGCCTCGCTCGCGGCCGCGTCCACGTCGGCCTGGGCGCTGGCGGCCTGGGTGCTGGCGCGGACCGGCACGGGGGCCCGGGCGAAGGCGAAGCCCGTGAGGCCGGCGAGGCAGAGAGCGAGCAGGGGGGCCGACACCTCAGACCACCGGGTGCTGGAAGCCGGGGTGGGCGCCCGCGTCGCCGGCCGGGGACGGCCCCGCCTCGCGCCCGCCCTCGGGCCGCACGGTCGACTGGCCCATGCCCGGGCCGTAGCCGGGGCTGCCGAAGCCGACGCCGGGCATGGTCTTCACCTTGGCGGCGATCTGGTCCTTGGCGAGGTGGGCGATGGCCCGCCGCGAGAAGGGCAGGATCAGCAGGAAGCCGGTCAGATCGGTGAGCACGCCCGGCGTGATGAGCAGCACCCCGCCGATGATGACGAGGAGCCCCTCGACCAGCCGGATGGCCGGCGGGATGCCCTGCTGGGCGTCCTGCTGGAGCTTCTGGAGCACCCCCAGCCCCTCGCGCTTGGCGAGGGTGGCGCCGATGCTGCCCGTGGCCAGGATGATCAGCACGGTCTCCCACGCGCCGATGGCCTCGCCGATCTTCATCAGCAGGAACAGCTCGATGGCCGGCACGATCGTCATGAGCAGCAGGAGTCGCAGGAACATCAGCCCTCCTCGAGGGACTTTGCGCGGGACCAGAGGCTCTCGAGAACCGCGGGAGAGGCCTCGGAGAGCACGATGCCCGCGCTGCGGGCCATGGTCTCGAGGTCGGAGAAGCGCCGGGCGAAGCGCTGGTTGGCCGAGCGCAGGGCGCTCTCGGCGGGGGTGTCGAGGTGGCGACCGAGACTGGCGAGGCTCATGAGCACGTCGCCCAGCTCGTGGGAGACGGCGGCGGGGTCGCCGCTGCCGATGGCGTCCTCGAGCTCTGCCAGCTCTTCGCGC
>CAXQUZ010000670.1:0-12083 GCA_964226865.1 Myxococcota bacterium
CGACAACGACTGCGACGGCGAGGTCGACGAGGACGTGGGCCAGCTCTGGTACGCCGACGAAGACGGCGACGGCTTCGGCGCCGACGAGGCGGGGCTGGCCGCCTGCGCGCCCCCGGAGGGCCGGGTGCCCAACACGGGCGACTGCGACGACGACGACGACGCGGTCTACCCGGGCAACCGCGAGCGCTGCGACGGCATCGACAACGACTGTGACGGGCTGCCGGATCCGACGAGCTGCCGGCCCCTCGAGACCGCCGACGCCATCCTCGTGGGCGACCGCGAGGCCGGGGGCTTCGGCGACGCGCTGCTGGCCCTGCCCGACCCCCGGGGCGGCGCCGCTGGCCTCGTGCTGGTGGGGGCGCCGGGCCACAGCGCAGGCCTCGCGGGCGCCGGCCGGGTCTACGCCTTCGCCGGCCCCCTGAGCGGCACCCTCGACCCCACGGCGGCCGTGGCCGTGGCCGAGGGCGACGCGGTGGACGCGGCGGTGGGGGCGGCGCTGGCCCTCGCCGACGACATCGACGGTGACGGCATTCCCGAGGTCTTGCTCAGCGCCTGGGGCGACCCGCGGGGGGGCGGCGCCGCCGGTGCGGTACACGTGCTCGGGGCCGAGCAGTTCCTCGCGGGCAGCGTGGCGCTCGACGAGGCGCTCTTCGGGGTGCACGGCGACGCACCGGGCGACAGCGCCGGGCTGGGGGTCGCGGCCCTGGGCGACATGGACGGCGACGGCCGCACCGAGCTGCTCGTCGGGGCGCCCAATGCCGAGGGGCCAGACGGGGCCACCAGCGCCGGGCTGGCCGCGGTGGTCTCGGGGGCCTCGGCGGGCTTCAGCCGCCTGTCGACCGCCCGGGCCCGCATCCACGGCGCGGCGGCCGGCGACACCATCGGCCTCGTGGTGGCCGGGCCTGGCGACCTCGACGGGGACGGGCTGCCCGATCTCGTGCTGGGCTCGCCCTATGACGACCGGGGCGGCCGGGACGCCGGCGCGGTCTTCGCCTTCCTTGGGCCCGTCAGCGGCAGCCTCAGCACCGACGACGCCGACGCGATCCTCACGGGCGAGGCCGAGGGGGACGCCGCCGGGGCCGCCCTCGCCGGGGGCGCCGACCTCGACGGCGACGGCACCCGCGACCTGCTCGTGGGGGCCACCGACATGGACGCGGGGGGCGAGGACGCCGGCGCCGCCTATGTCGTGACCGCGGCGCCGGCGGCCTGGAGCGGCCTCGGCGGGGTCGAGGACCGGCTCATCGGCCGCAACCCGGGCGACAAGGCGGGCAACGCGCTGGCCGTGCTCGCCGACGTCGACGGCGACGGGGCCGCCGACGTGCTGGTGGGGGCCTACATCGACGACTCGGCGGCCCTCAACGCCGGCGCGGCCTACCTCGTCTTCGGGCCGGTCGGGGGCACCGAGCTGCTCGCCGACGCCGACGGCGGCTTCATCGGCGCCGCCGAGGGCGACCTCGCGGGCTGGACCGTGGCCAGCGGCGGCGACCTCGACGGCGACGGCCGCGACGAGGTGCTGGTCGGGGCCCGGCGGGCCGACCTCGGGGCGACAGACGGCGGCGCGGTCTACCTGCTGCACGGCGCGGGGCTCTGAGCCGGGGCCGCGGTCTCCACCGCTGGCCTTGGGTTCCGGAACAAGGTGTCTTGCGTTGTCTGCGCGATGAGGCTCAAGGCCCCCCGCGCCGCATCCGCATCCCAGAACACCCACGGAAGGACCACTCTCGGCTCTTCCAACGCAGAGCTGGCTGGCGCCCGCCGCTGGCGCTACAGTCGCTCCATCCCCGCCTGAGGTGCGCCGCGCTGTGCCCCTTCCTCCTGCCATCGCTGGACTGATCCGGCGGCTCGTCGGCCTGCGTGCCGGCGTGGCCGCTCTGGCGCCGGTGTTGGTGGTGCTGGGGCTGGTGGTGGCCACCGGCGGGCCCGCGGTCTCGCCCCCGGTCGTCCTCGACGATCCGGCGGCGGTCGAGGGCAGCGGCCCGGCCCCCGGGGAGGGCGCGCCCGAAGACCCGGTGCCGGGCGAGCCCGAGCCCGAAGAGACCGACACCGAAGAGACCGACACCGAAGAGGGCACGCCCGAAGAGAGCGAGCCCGAAGAGAGCGAGCCCGGAGAGGGCGAGAGCGAAGAGAGCGAGCCCGAAGACGGCGAGAGCGAGCGCCCCGGCTGGGAGGGCGGCGACGGTGTGGCCGGTGCCCCTGGCCGACCCGCCCGGGCCCCGGCCGCCCCGCTGGTGCGCGACCGTGCCGCGGCGCCCGCCGGGCCGAACGACGGCGCCCGCCCGACCCGCCACCGGGCCCACCGCTCCCGGGGACCGCCCGCGGCCTGAGCCCGATCTGCCCCGCCCCGCGGGCCCGGATCGCCTCCGCCGTCGCGGCGCCACCCCCCGGTGTGCGCCGGGCCACCGCTCCCGTCCCTGCCCGACGACCGGGCCCAGGGTGCGCCGTGGTCGTGCTCCGTCCCCCCTCTTCGTGAGTGTTCCCCTCCCATGTTGTCCTCCTCCGACGCGGCCACCGCCGCGAAGGGCACCGCTGTGCCCGCCCGCCCCGACCAGCCCCCCGAGAACGGCCGCGCCGGCCTGCGCCACTGGCGCCACGACCTGCTCGCCGGCTTCGTCGTCTCGCTCGTGTCGCTGCCCCTGTCCTCGGGCATCGCCATCGCCTCGGGCGCCCCGCCCATCTACGGCCTCATCTCCTCCATCATCGCCGGCCTGGTCTTCCCCTTCGTGGGCGGCTCCTACGTCACCATCTCGGGCCCCGCCGCGGGCCTCGCGCCGGCCCTGCTGGCCATCATGGTCTCGCTCGGCGGGGCCGGCTCTGCCGAGTCGGTGGGCGCCGGCTACGAGATGCTGCTGGTCGTCATCTTCATCACGGGCGTCGTCCAGATGATCATGGCCCGGGCCGGCCTCGCCCGCTTCGCCGCCATCTTCCCGGCCAGCGTGGTCGAGGGCATGCTCGGCGCCATCGGCGTGCTCATCCTGGTCAAGGCCCTGCCGCTCTTCGTCGGCTTCACCGGTGAGGTCCACGCCCACGGCTTCGCCGAGTACCTGGGCGCCCTGCCCGGCTGGATCCGCGCAGGCGACCACGCCGCCGCCGCCGTCGGCATCGCCTCGCTGGTCGTGCTGCTGGCGACGGGCTCGAAGGCCGCCCGGCGCTTCCAGATCTTCCAGAAGGCCCCGCCCCACGTCTTCGGCGCCCTCATCGGCACCATCGGCGCCATCGCCCTGGGCCTCGCCAGCCGCGACCCCAAGCTGATGATCAGCGTGCCCGCCAACCCCCTCGAGGGCGTGACCCTGCCGGCCTTCGGCGAGCTGCTCGGCCGGCCCGACCTCTGGACCGCCGCCGCTGTGGGCGTCGTCACCCTCACCCTCATCGACGGCGTCGAGTCGCTGGCCACCGCCCAGGCCGTCGACCGCATCGATCCCTTCCACCGCCGCTCGGAGCCCAGCCGGGTGCTCGGCGCCATGGGCATCTCGAACGTGGTCTCGAGCCTCGTCGGCGGCCTCACGGTCATCCCCGGCGGCGTGAAGAGCAAGACCTGCATCGAGGCCGGCGGCCGCACCCTCTGGGCCAACTTCGCCAACGCCGTGTTCCTGCTGCTGTTCCTCTTCGTGGCCCCCGGCCTCATGGCCCTGCTGCCCAAGGCCACCCTCGGCGCCATCCTCGTCTACACGGGCTGGAAGATGATCCACCCGAGCATCGCCCGCCACCTCGCCCACGTGGGCGGCGAGCAGCTGGTGCTCTACGGCATCACCGTCGCCGGGGTGCTGGCCACCGACCTGCTCGAGGGCATCCTCATCGGCACCGCCGCCAAGCTCGTGCTCGTCGCCGTCCACGCCCGCCGCGCCGGTGTGCCCGCCGGCAAGCTGCTCCGCTCGCTCTTCGCCAACCCCGTGCGCGAGACCGAGCAGACCCCGAGCGCCGTCGTGCTCCATGTCGACCACCCGGTCGTCTGCTTCAACGCCTACAAGCTCATCGAGGCCCTCGACGCCCTCGTCGACGAGCCCCGCCACGTCACCGTGCGCCTCGAGGCCGGCACCGCCGTGCTCGACCACACGGCCCTCGAGGCCCTCAAGGCCTCGGGTGCGAACCTGCGCTCGGCCGAGGGCGCCGTGCACGTCGAAGGCCTCGACGTCTTCGACGCCCGCTCGCCCCACCCCACGGCCCTGCGGGTGCGCCGGGCCGGCTGAGCCTGCCGCCCCCACCGGTGCCCCCCTGCCCCCCGTCTTCCCCGCGCCTGCGGGAGGGCGGGGGGTCTCTGCATCCGGCCCGGGCACCGCGGGGCCCACCCGGCCGAGAACGGCGACGGCCCCCGCCGAGAGACAGGGGCCGCAGGGGCCAGGGCGGCCGGTGGGGGCAGGGCCGGGCGCGGCTCAGATGCCGCCGCGGAGCTGGGCGTAGATGGCCTGGTGGGTGGAGCCGTCGGGCAGGCGCTGGGCCTCGGCATTGAGCATGGTCACGAGGTGGTGCTCCTGGACGTAGACGTTGAGGCCCAGGGCCATCAGGTCGGCCTGGCGCTCGAGCTCGGTGACGTGGTCGACGCCGAGGACCGGCTCGAGCTCGACGGTCTCGCCGGGCCGGTGGAAGCGGTGGCCGACGCTGGCGAAGCTCGACATGCCCGGGCCCCGGGCCCCGCCGTCGAGGCGCACGAGGCTCTCGAGGTGGGCCGACCAGCCGTTGTGGTCCCACTCGACGGCCGCGTCGATGAGCTGGTCGTGGGTGAAGTGGAGCTCGGGGTCGTGGTGGGCCGTGGCCGTGTTCGCGAGGTGGTCCGTCCAGGAGAGGTGGAACTGGAGGTCGTGCACCGGCTCCCAGCGCAGCCGGGTCACGAGCAGCTCGCCGTCGCCCTCCTGGGCCTCGAGCTCGCCGACGTTGAAGATGCCCACCTGGAGGTCGAGGTGGCGGTCGTCGAGGGGCGAGACCACCGCCTCGACGCCGACCTTGCGCTTGGGGGTCCAGTCGACGAGCAGGGCCCGGTTGACGAAGGGCATCAGGGGCGCGGGGATGAGGTACTCGGCCGAGGTCGAGGTCTTGAAGCGCCCGGCCCGCAGCTTGAACCAGGGGGCCGGCTCGATGGTGACGCGGGCGTCGAGCAGCCGGGCCGTGCCGTCGGCGGCATCGATCTGGGCGAAGACGTCGCCATAGTGCTCGTAGCTGATGCGGCCACCGAAGCGGGCCATGCTGATGAAGGGGCCCATGGTGACGTGCTGGCGGACGTTCTCACCGGTGTAGGTGTAGCCGCCTCCCGCCCAGGCGTGGACCTCGAGGGTGTCGTTGAGCTCGACACCACCCGGCGCCTCGAGGGGGGGCGCCTCCCGGGCGAGGGCCGGGAGGGTGAGGACGGAGAGGACGAGGGCGGAGAGGGCGGACATCGGCGGCTCCCGTCAGGCGACGCTGTGGAGGGGGGCGCTGTCGGTGTCGGCAGCGGCGAGCTCGACCTCGTCGGTCAGGGCGTCCCCGCCCAGGTCGCCGGGGGCGCCGGGCAGGAGGTCGCGGAAGACGTGGTGGACGCGGAGGGGCAGGTGGCGCTCGCCGAAGACCTTGACGAGGTGGGCGCGCTCCAGGGCGTCCCGCACGGGGCCGCGGAGGTTGGCGATGTAGAGCTCGACGCCGCGCTCCTTGTAGTCCTGGTGGAGCTCGGCGAGGGCGGTCAGGGCCGAGCTGTCGATGCGGGTCACGGTGGTGGCGTCGATGACCACGGCCTTGAGGGGCGCCTGCTCACCGGTGAAGCCCTCGTCCTCGAGGCGGGCCAGGCTCTCCTTGAGGAACCGGGTGTTGCCGAAGTAGAACTCGGAGTCGATGCGGACCGCGAGCACCCCCGGGGTGGTCTCGGCGCCCTCGTGGCGGTCGATGTTGCGGTAGACCGTGGTGCCGGGCAGGCGGCCGAGCACGGCGAGGTGGGGCGTGGTCGTGCGGTAGATGAAGACCACGAGCGAGCTGGCGGCACCGGTGAGGATGCCCTGCTCGATGCCGAGGCTCAGGGTGGCGACGAAGGTGATGGCGAGGAAGGCCAGGTCCATGCGGTCGACATGCCAGAGGTGGCGGACCTCCTTGATGTCGATGAGGCCGAAGACCGCGGTCATGATGATGGCGGCGAGCACGGCCTTGGGCACGAAGTGGAGCAGGGGGGTGAGGAAGAGCAGGGCGAAGGCGATGACGACGGCGGTGATGATGCCGGCGAGGGGCGTCTTGGCGCCGGCCTGGTCGTTGACGGCCGTGCGGGAGAAGCCGCCGGTGACGGGGTAGCCGCCGAAGACGGCCGAGCCGAGGTTGGCGATGCCGAGGCCGATGAGCTCCTGGTCGGGGGCGACGGTGTACTTGTGGCGCTTGGCGAAGGCCTGGGCGACGGCGATGCTCTCCATGAAGGCGACGAGCGAGATGGTGAGCGCCGTGGGCAGCAGCTCCTTCATGGCCGCGGTGTCGACGGCGGGGATGCCGGGGGTGGGGAGGCCGGCGGGCACGGCGCCGACGATGGCCACGCCCTGCTCGTGGAGGCCGAGGCCCCAGACCGCGAGGGTGCTGCCGACGACGACGGCCAGCGCCCGGGGGAAGGAGGGCCGCAGCTTCTTGAGGCCCAGGAGCACGACCACACTGACCACGCCGATGATGACCGTGGGCACGTTCATCTCGGGGATCTTCTCGGCAGCCTGGAGCAGGATCTCGTGCACGTGGTGGGAGCGCGGGATCTTGACGCCCATGAGGTGCTTGAGCTGGGAGAAGCCGATGATGAGGGCGGCCGCCGAGGTGAAGCCCGAGAGCACCGGGTGGCTCAGGAAGTTCGTGAGGAAGCCCATGCGGAGCACGCCCATGCCGAGCTGCACCACGCCGACCATCAGCGCCAGCAGGATGGAGAGCGACAGGTAGACGGCGGCGTCGCCGTTGGCGATGGGGGCCACCGCGCCGGCGACGAGCAGCGAGACCATCGCGACCGGGCCGACGGCCAGCTGGCGGGAGCTGCCGAAGACCGCGTAGAGCACGAGCGGCACGACCGAGGCGTAGAGGCCGACGATGGGCGGCAGGCCCGCGAGCATCGCGTAGGCCATGCCCTGGGGGATGAGCATGACGGCGGTGGTCAGTCCGGCGGCGATGTCGCCGCGGAGGTCCTCGCGGCGGAGCTTCGGCAGCCAGTCGGCGATGGGCAGCCAGCGCGCCAGGGCCGAGGTGGGGGCGGTGGAGTTGGACATGGGAACCTCGGTGGGGGAAGAAGTCTCGGGACCGACCAATGCAGGATGCGTGCCAGTCGTCCGGGGCCCGGAGGCCGGGGCACGGGGCCAGATCGGGCCGCCTGCGCCAGGTCAGGTGTTCCTCCCTGTTTCAGACTGTGAAATACGGAACCCGCACGCGAACCAGCCGCCAGAGACCGCCCCGAAGGGGCCAGGCCGCCGTGCTGCGCGATCGGGCCGCACCTGCCCTCCTCGACGGACCGGAGTCCCGCCAGCTCCAGCCACAAGCGCCTGCAGATCTGGACTCCCGACCAGATCCTGATCTCACCGAGGTCGGCGGTCGGGCGTCCACAGGAGGGGCGGCCCCGGACCCGCTCGGGCCACCGACCCGCCCCGCCGGCCGAGAGCGGAGGATGGCCGCCGCGATGCGCCCCCAGCGGTCCGCGTCCGGCCCTGGGGAGCGCGGGGCCCCGAGAACGGGAGCGCCCGCAGGCCGGGGAGGCACTGCGGGCGCGGAGAGCCGGGAGCGGGGGGCGCGGTCTCGGGTGGGGGACAGGGGGCGGGGCCAGGGCGCCGCCCGGGCGGCCCTCAGCGGGCGGCCATCCGGGTGGCCTCTTCGGCGGCGGCCGTGGCGGCGAGGTCGGCCTTGACCTGGAGGGCGGGGCCCGCGGGGGCGGCGGCCGCCTCGTCCTTGGTGCGGGACTCCTGGCGGTAGCGGTCGACCCAGTGGAACAGGCCCATGCCGGCGAGCATCGACACAATGAAGACGAGGCCCTGGCCAGAGAAGCTGCCGGCGGCCACGAGCCCGGGGCCCGGGCAGTAGCCGGCGATGGCCCAGCCGATGCCGAAGAGGGCCGAGCCGCCGATGAGCCGGGGGGTCAGGTCGCGGCGGGTGGGGATGCCGAAGCGCGCCTCGAAGACGGGGGAGGAGCGCTTGAGGATGAGCTTGTAGAGGGCCATGTGGGTGAGGATGCCGCCGACCATGACGAAGGCGAGGCTGGGATCCCAGTCGCCGGTCACGTCGAGGAAGCCGACCACCTTGGCGGGCTGGGTCATGCCGGCCAGCACGAGGCCCGCGGCGAAGAGCAGGCCCGCGCCGAAGTAGGTGGCGAGGGCGAGGGTCTTGTTCTCGGCGTTCACAGGACACCTCCGAAGACGCCGCTGACAATCGCGGCGGTGATGCCACCGGTCAGCATGAAGGTGCCGACCGCGACGGCAGAGCGGGGGGAGAAGCGGGTCAGGCCGCAGATGCCGTGGCCGCTGGTGCAGCCGTTGCCCATGCGGGTGCCGAAGCCGACGAGCAGTCCGGCCGCCACCACCGCGCCGGTCGAGCGCTCGATGCCGATCTCGAGGCCGCTTGGGTAGACCAGCGCCGCCACCAGGCCGCCGACGAGCAGCCCGCCGATGAACAGCAGCCGCCAGGCGATGTCGCCCGGACGGGGCTGCATGCCGCCGCCGATGATGCCGCTGATGCCAGCGATGCGCCCGTGCAGCAGCAGCATCAGGGATGCGCTGAGGCCGATCAGCACGCCCCCGAGCGTCGAGGCGAAGGGAGTGAAGTTCTCCATGGGACTCTCCAGAAGGTCAGGGGCGTGTGCGGCGCCGCGCACCGGACACACCACGTTCGCCCTGCCACCGCTGCAAGGCCCGTGCCGATCCGGATGCCGCCCGATGTTGCGGGTTTCAAGGCCGAACCGTGTCTCTGGAACCTTAGCCTGAATCGTCTGGGAGCAACAACGGTTTCAATATGTGGTTCATATGAACCACGAAACCCGAACAGTTCGTCGTTTCACCCGAGCATCGCCCCCCCGGGAGCGCGGATCAGATCGCGACTCTCGACGGGGGGCACCGCGGCCGGCCGGCGGGCGGAGACGGCCCCCCGCTCCCGGCCCCGGACAGCGACCGACCGGCCCGCTCTGTGGGCACCGCGGGCTCCACAGCCCCCGACGGGCCCCGGCAGAGCTGCACGGGCGCTGATCTGGCACAGGACCGGCGCGCCCCGCCCCCGGGGGGTGGTCGCGAGGCCCAGGCGGCCAGCACCGCCGCGCCGGGCAGGCTTCCCCGGCGGCAGGGCGTCCGGGCCGGGCTCGCGGGCAAGACGGACGACGCCGCCGGCGGGCCCCCGGGCAGGGCCGCCACCGCCGCGTCCCCGGCTCAGGGGTAGAGGATCTGGTAGATCTCGACCTCGTGGCCGCTGTTGTCGGCGACGTAGAGCTTGCCGCCGGCCACCTCGACCGAGCTCAGGCCGTTGTACTTGCCCGCGCCGCCGAAGCCCTTCTCGCCGTGGCTCGTGACGAAGGCGCCGGCCATGTCGAAGACCTGGATGCGGCTGTTGAAGGTGTCGACGACGAAGACGTAGCCCTTCTCGTCGATGGTCACGCCGCTGAACTCGTGGAACTTGAACTCGCCCGGGCCCGAGCCGGGCTTGCCGATGATCCGCAGCACCCGGCCGTCGTCGGGCGCCAGCACCTGGACCCGGCCGTTCTTCGAGTCGACGACGTAGACCTCGCCGCTCTTGCGGTCGATGTCGATGCCGGCCGGGGCGTTGAACTGGCCCTTGGCCGCGCCCTTCGTGCCCACCGTCCAGACCAGGGTGCCGTCCATCGTGAACTTGTGGACCTTGTTGGCGTAGGTGTTGGACACGTAGACATGGCCCGACTTGCGGTCGACGGCGATGCCGCGCATGCGGGCGTTCCGGGGGAAGTCCTCGTGGCCGAAGCCCTTGACGAAGGTGCCGTCGGGCTGGAAGCAGCGCACGAGCCAGTCGGCCTGGAGCCGCGGGTCGTCGTCGTAGTGCATCGAGCCCCGGATGACCCAGATGTTGCCGTCGGCGTCGTAGTCGATGGCGCCCGGGAAGCCCTGGTCTTCCTTGGCGATCCACATGCTGGTCGTGGGGGTGGTGGCGTGGGTCACCGGGAGGGGGCGCCCCTGCATGTCGGTCTGGCGGGGGATCCAGAGGTCGTAGGCGTCCTTGTACTGGCCGGTCGACGAGAAGCGGCGGATGCGGTGATCCATCCAGTCGCTGGCGTAGATGTCGCCGTTGGGATGCACGAGAACGTCGCGCAGCACGTTGAAGACGCCGGTGTCGCGCTCGTGCTCGCCGAAGGAGCCGAGCAGCTTGCCCGCGCCGTCGAAGCGGTCGATGCGCTGGGCATAGGCCGCCGCCGCGAGCAGCCGCGAGCCGTCCGGGGCCACCTCGACCGCCCGGGGGTGGAAGGAGCCCTCGCGGCCGTTGGGGCCGATGATGAACTGCTGGAAGTTGCCGTTGGCGTCGAGCTTCTGGAGCCGCTCGTTGTCGGTGTCGGCGACGAAGATGTTGCCCTGGGCGTCGACGCTGACGTTGCGGGGCCAGCGGAACTCGCCCTCGCCCGAGCCCTTGCGCTTCCAGCGCTCGAGCAGCTTGCCGTCGAGGGTCCACTTCATGATCTCGCGGTTGGCCGTGTTGGCCACCACGAGGAACTCGCCCTTGGGGTGGACGGCGATGCCGAAGGGCTGGATGAAGTCGCCGGCAAATTCGCGCTTGTAGGTGCCCGCCTTGTCGAAGACCTGGACCCGCTTGTTCATCGTGTCCATGACGTAGAGGTCGCCGTTGCGGGGGTCGACCGAGACGTCGTGGGGCTGGTTGAACTCGCCCGGCCCCGTGCCCTTCTTGCCGAACTCCAGCAGCACCTCGCCGCTGGGGCTGTACTTCACGATCTTGTGCTTCTTCCACATGGCCGCCCACAGGGCGCCGTCGACCGGGTCCCAGGCGAGGCCCAGGGGCTGGCGGCTGTCCCACATGGCCAGCGGGTTGCCGTCCTTGTCGAAGCGCTGGATGCGGTTGAAGAGCAGGTCGGTGACGTAGATGTCGCCCGAGGCCGGGTCCATCGTCACGCCGGAGGGGTAGTTCGTGGAGCCGGCGGACTTGTCGATGCGCTCGCCGAAGCTGCGCTCGAACTGGAAGGCGAGCTCGCCAGCGTGGGCGGCCGGAGACAGGGCGGTGGCCAGGGCGAGCAGGGCGGCAGACAACATTCGGGAGCTCCTCGAGACCGACGGCGGGGGCGGCCCCCCACACACAGCACCCCGCCTATCGCGTCTGGCGGCGACCGGTCTTTCAGGGCCTCAGTGCCCCCCCCCCAGCCGATCCCCACCGCGGCCGCTGGCCCCCCTTGGGGCGGGCGGCGGGCGCATGGACGGGGACGGCGCCCCGGCCGCGCTACAGCGGCTCGACGTCGTGCAGCTCGAGGCCCTCGGCGTTGCGCAGGGCGTAGTTCAGCGGCCACTCGCTGGGCGAGAGGAGCACGGGGCGGCCGTGGCGATCCTCGACGAGGGTGTAGTCGCGCCGCTTCTGGAGCCACTCGAGGGCCGAGGGCGGACCGCCCACCCACCGGGCCACCTTGAAGGGCTGCTGTTCGAGCACGGCCTTGACCTTGTACTCGTTGAGCAGCCGCTCCTTGAGCACCTCGAACTGGAGCATGCCGACCGCGCCCAGGTAGGGATCCTGGCGGCCGAGCTCGGGCCGGTAGAAGAGCTGGACGACGCCCTCGTGGGAGAGCTGGGTCAGGCCCGCGTCGAGCTGCTTGCGGCGGAGGGGATCCTTGAGGACCATGCGGCCGAAGTGCTCGGGGGCGAAGCGGGGGATGCCGCCGAAGCGCCGGGCCTTGTCACTGGCGAGGGTGTCGCCGATGCGGAGCTTGCCCGGGTCGTAGAGACCGACGATGTCGCCGGGCCAGGCCTCTTCGACAATGCTGCGCTCATCGGCCATGAAGGTGTGGGGCTTGGCCAGCTTGATGCGCTCGCCCGAGCGGCCGATGCTGATCTCCATGCCGCGCTCGAAGCGGCCCGAGACCACCCGCATGAAGGCCACACGGTCGCGGTGGCGCGGGTTCATGTTGGCCTGGATCTTGAAGATGAAGCAGATCGGAAGAGCGTCGGGGAGGGAACGAGTGT
>CAXQUZ010000671.1:0-3419 GCA_964226865.1 Myxococcota bacterium
AGGTTCGCCGTTGCAGATCGACACCCTCGTAGGCAACGGCTTTGCAGATCACAACGTCAAAGGCAGGCTCGGCGAACTCGTCGTCGTCGGGGCAGCCCACGCCGTTGAAGCGCTCGGCGATCTGCTGCCGGGTCTCGACGTCTTTGGCGATCTCCGTTGAGGATGGCCCTGCGCTTGGTAGGCACCCGCCCTCGACCAGGAGCCCCTTCATCGAGTCGTCGACCGCGATGTTCTCGACGAAAATGATGTGGGCGCACGAGAAGCCAGAGGGCTGTCGCAACCGTCGGGGCGGTCTTCTGGCAGCAGGAGTCACGGGTGGCCTCTATTCGGGCGCCTTGTAGTGCTCTGTAATGGCTAAGAGTGGATCGTTCGAGGTATGTCACTCGGGACCGGGAGTTCCTCGGTCTACCAACGCTGGGGCGTGAATATGCTGTTCCGAATGATTGCGAAGAATCTGACTCTCCGGACAGGGGATTCTGGTGGAGAGATGGTCTACCTCCTGGACCCTCACGCGGGCGGCCACACCGCCAAGAATGCTCTGTACTCCGTCGTGGTCAAGCAGAAGTCCGCCATGGACCTTGTCCTGAAGGCGGACCTGACTCATGGACCGGATGGTCGCCACTTCCAAGCGCAGAACACGAACATGATCAACCAGACGCTGGCGGCTGGAGTCGACCTCGTCTCCGGCCAGTCGGACTCGGCCATCGTGCTGAATGAGTGGCTGCGTCTGGAGCTCAAGATCAGCGCGCCATCTACCGTCCAGTTCGCCACAGTCGATGTCTACGAAATGCTGAAGCCCTTCTGATGGCCTGTGAATCCTGCCATGAGAGTAGCGCGGAGAATGCGTCTCCAACCGCTGCGGTAGTTTCCGTTCGCGAGGTCTTCGAGGCCTTTTGGCCGAAGCAGTTCCCCTATCCCCCGATTGCCCCGTACATCGCGGCCACTGTCACGCGCCCGCAGGCTTTCGCCTGGATGAAGTCACTAGCTCCGGTGCACCAGAAGGTGCTCACCGGCGACCCTACGGCGGTGCTAGATTTCATCGGGCTGGCAATGATGGGGGGCGGAGACTTTCGGCGGGTCAGAAAGAAGTCGAAGCCGAAGCCGAAGCCGGGACCATACCTTCCGCCGTACAATCCCACCGATGGCCCGAGGAGCATGTGCATGAGGGAGGCATACCAGGATTGTGGCTCCTATGGGAACATCATGTGGATCACCTACAATCCATGCGACTGGGACTGCATCGATGGCCGTTGGGGTCCGGATTCGGGTGGGGGGGGCAGTGACGACGATCCCGCGGAGCCTGAACCGTTCTAGCCCGACGGCCTCGTGAGTGTGTTGGCGGTCAGCGGCCTACAAAGCAACAACGAGCCTCTCGAGGACGATGTGCAAACTGAAATCCGTAGTCCTGTCCCACAAAAGACGACCCAGGGTGCGGTGGTCGTTGCTGGGGTTGTGCTCCTCTTCGGGGTTCCAGTGCGCGCTGAGAATCCGTCGTCATCCCGAGGTGTCGGGATGGAATCGGTGCCGGTGCGAACTGTGACTCAGACCGAGGCGGCACGTTCGGAAAGTCCGACCGATGGGCCCCATCTGACGCTCTCCATCAAGGCGAACATTCTGGATCGGAGCCCACCTTCGCGCCGGCAGGCCAAGCGGCAAGCGACGGTGGAGCGTCAGGCTGGCGGCATTGCGGTGCCACTCTACAGCAGGCTCGATCGCGTATCCGGCAGCCACAATGGATGCTTCGGCGAGGCCAGTCTCTCTGTCGAGGTCTCGGAAGGAGTCTCGCTTTCCTACTGGGTGTGGATCGAAGACTCTGAGTCGGGACCTGTGGTTCGGTCCAGGGTGGGCGGACACTTCAAGGGACCCGACGGAAACTTGGTCTCCGATCGCCATGAACGACCGCCGGACGTGATTGAAAAGGGGGTCCATCGAAGCAGGGGGGGCGGGATTACGGACATGGATCTCCCAGTGGCCATCCAGTACAGCTACCTGCTGATTGTGGAGACACCAGATTCCGGAGTCTGCCCTCTGCCTCGGGGCACCTCGACGTCAGACTCTTCGGAGGGCAAGAAGTCCTCCCCGGAGGGGGCGGTCCCCTAAGCCTGCTGTGGTTTCCGCCCCCACCAGAACCGCGCCACAGCCCGGCCTTCCGCCACCTTAAACCTCGGCTTCCGCTGCGCCCACTCGGCCTCCCACACCTTGACCCACCGGCACCATCCCGCCAGGGTGGGATCGAAGAGGTCGGCTCCGGCCTCGAGCACCCCCCACAGCTCCGACCAGCCGACGAGCTCCAGGCGGCCCCGGTGCAGGACCGGGAACACGCCGCCGAGCTCGTCGCGGGCCTTGCCGAAGGTGTAGCCGAGGGCGGCCCGGCTCCGGAGCCACTGGTTGGGGTCCTGGGCGACGTCGAAGAAGACGGGCCAGACCTCGCCCCCCATGGCGTCGGGCAGGTCTCGGATCCCGAGCTCCGCCCAGGTAGTGGTGCTCTGGACGGTGTACTTGACGACGTTCTCCCATCGCCCGCGCTCTTCGGCGACTGTCGGCCAGTCGACCTCAAAGGCTTCCGGCGTGAGCTCGGCGAGCTGGTCAGCGAGCCCCGACTCCCGGAGATCGATGCCCTCCGGCCCCAGCTCCCCGGGCTTGCGCAGGGGCACGGCTCCCGTGGCCGCTATGGGCCCGTCCAGGCGTCCCACCTCGTAGAGGTCCTTGTCCACTCGGAAGCGCATCCCAGCGAACAGGGGCGGCCCCTTGGACGGCACAAGCGCCTGTTCCTCCCGCACCCGCAGCCCCAGCTCGTACCAGGGCCAGGCCTGGGGGCTCACCCGGGCGAGCTCGCGCAGGATGGCCTCGCCCTCCCGCCGCAGCCGCTCGGCCGTGGCGGGCTCCGAGCGGAAGGCGCGGCGGAAGCGGTCGGCGGCCGCGAGCAGGCGGCTGTTGGCGGCCCGGGCGGTGCGCTGGCGGCGGGCCTCCTCCTGGCGAAGGCGGTCCTGGCGCTCCCACTCGAGGGCGGCGGCCCGCTGCTCCGGAGAGGCCAGCTCGGCCACGATCTGGGCGACCGTGAGATCCGAGCCCGCCGCGGGGTTGTTCGTGGCCCGCTCCTGGCTGGCCACGAGGCTCGCCATCCACGACTGCTTGGTGTCGATCTTCATCAGCCGGCGGATGTCGAGGCTGCCCTTGGCCAGGTAGTACGTGATGCTGATCTCGCTGGCGAGGGCCCCCTGCCGCACCCCGCGGCCGTTGCGCTGCTGGAGGGTGGCGGGCTCCCAGGGCAGATCGAGGTGGTGGATGGCGCAGGTTCGCCGTTGCAGATCGACACCCTCGTAGGCAACGGCTTTGCAGATCACAACGTCAAAGGCAGGCTCGGCGAACTCGTCGTCGTCGGGGCAGCCCACGCCGTTGAAGCGCTCGGCGATCTGCTG
>CAXQUZ010000672.1:0-5142 GCA_964226865.1 Myxococcota bacterium
CATTGTAAAGATACACCATGTATCTTAACTTGTTGATTAGATAATGCCAATTTCCATCTCATAGACTGACCACTTGGTTGTCCTGAAATAGTTGCTTGACCAGTTAAAATTCTTTGTCCTGACGATCCCGTCACATATCCTGCGTCTGATAATGTAGCAGTTGTATAGTTAGCACCACCATCTCTACTAATAGACGCTATGATGTGTGTATTAAGTGTTGGCGATCCAATATCTTCTTCAAATACAACTATTCTACTTGTTGTTGGTATCCCACCATCAGCTGGACCACGGTGCCGTCGACCGGGGTGCAGAAGACGAAGTGGCGGCTCGAGATGCCCAGCTCGCCCAGCCGGGCCTCGACGTAGCCACAGCCCAGCCCGGCCGCGATGGCGTCGAAGGCGAAGGGGATCTCGCCCAGCGTGATCCCGGCCACCTCGGTCGGGCGCACGGCCTGGTAGCTGGCCTTGAGCAGGGCCCCCTCGGGGCTGAAGGGACGGGTGACCTCGAGCTTGCGGTAGCCGTGGACCACGCCCAGGTGGCCCAGGTCGGCGACGTTCTCGTTGGTCTCCTGGGGATGGCTGCGCAGGGTCCAGGTGGTCGTGCGCAGGGCCGTCCAGCCCTCCTGGGGGGCTGTGGGGATCTCGAACTCGGGCGGCCGCCCCTCGGGGTGCCACCACATCCAGATGAGCCCGTTGCGCTCCATGGCGGGACGGTGCTTCACGCAGGCCTTCTTGGGCAGCGAGCGGCCGTAGGGGGTCGCCGTGCAGTTGCCCGCTGTGTCGAAGCGGAAGTCGTGGAAGGGGCAGATGAGCTCGTCGCCCTCGACCCGGCCCCCGTAGCCGAAGTGGGCGCCGAGGTGGGGGCAGTGGGCATCGATCACACAGACCTCGCCGCTGGCCGTGCGGTAGACCACCAGCTCTTCGCCGCACCACTTGCCGTGGGTGACCTGGCCGGGCTTCAGGGCATCCGAGCGGAGCAGGACGTACCAGCTCTTCGGGTAGGGATCGAAGGGAAAGCGGTAGCCGGCCGGCACGGACTGCGTGATCACGAACACCTCCACCTGCGCATCGGCGTCTTGGCCGGTTTGGCCGGGCTCCGCAAGGACCACCGCGGGACGGACCCCCGCGCTCAGCGACCCGCGAGGCCCGCAGCCACCACCGGCAGCAGCGCCTCGGCGAGCAGGGCATGGCCCCGGGCCGAGGGGTGGAGGGGGTCGACAAAGAGCGGCTCGGGGCCGCTGCCGGCGGGGGCATCGGCCGGGACGGGGCGGGCCCGGTGCTCCTGGAGGAAGATCCACGGCCCGTCCACCACGGGCACCCCGGCGAGGTGGGCCTCGAGCGACAGGGCCAGGGCGAAGGCCTCGCGGTTGGCGGGCGGGATGCGGGACAGCAGGGCCCGGGCCGGCGCGAGGTCTTCCGGGCCGTGCACCCGGACGTCTTCGGGCCGCAGGCCGTCGAGGTTGTTCCGCGCGGGGGGAACCACGAAGACGAGGAAGAAGTCCTCGTCCCGGGCGCGCTGCACGAGCCGCTGCAGGTTCTGCTGGAACTGCTCCCGCGACACCCGGACCGCGCCGTCCGCCGGGCGCGTGCGCTGGCGCGACACCGAGAGCTGGTGGAGCCGCCGGCCGAGGGCACTGTGGGAGAAGAGCCGGCGCCAGAGGCCGTGGGTCAGCGAGCCGAAGTAGGCCGCGTCGGGCGCCGAGCGCAGGGCCATGAGGTCGCTGTTCATCAGGTAGGCGACCACCCCGTCGATGCCGAGCGGCAGCGCCTGCTCGAGGCGGAGGAGGGCCTGGAAGCTGCTGTGGCCGGGCACCCCGCCGTTGATGACCTCGACCGCCCGGGGGCGCTGCGGGGGGCCGGGGTTGAGGGCCTGCTCGAGGCGCTGGGCGAAGGTCTCCTCGCGCCGCACCCCCGAGCCATAGACCGAGGAGTCGCCCATCACGAAGACCCGCTTCTGGCCGGGGGGCCGGGGGTGGTCGAGGGGGCTGTCGCGGTGGCCCTCGGGGCTGATGGGGGCCTCGGGCTCGGGATCGGGAGGCAGCCCCCGCTGGCGCAGCCACTGCTCCCGGTTGCGGTCCTCGGGCACCAGGCCCGGCGCCAGGGTCCAGCCCAGCAGCGGGTCATCGGCGAAGTAGTGGGGCAGCCCCCCGCCGCCTGCGAGGGTGAGGGGCGCACCGGGGGGCGGCGGCAGGGCCCGACAAGCCAGCTCGGCGAGCACCAGCAGCACCACCAGCGGCACAGCCGAGAAGACGAGGCGGCGGGCGCGGCGGGGGGCGGGGACGGCCAGGCCCCATCATAGGCCCGGTGTGGCCCGCAGCCCGGCGCTCAGGCCGGCAGCCCGAGCAGGGCCCGGGCCTCGGCGGGGCTGGCGATGCTGCGCCCAGACTCCTCGGCGATGCCCACCAGGGCCTCGATGAGGTCACCGTTCCCGCGGCACCGCTCTCCAGAGGGCAGGTAGAAGGTGTCTTCCACGCCCGTGCGCAGGTGGCCCCCGAGCTCGGCGGCCCGGCGGTGGAGCGGCCAGACCTCCTGGCGCCCGATGGCCGTGACCTGCCACGGGGAGTCCGGGCGGATCCACTGGACCAGCAGCGCGAGCAGGGCCGGATCGGCGGGCATGCCCGAGGCCACCCCCATCACGAAGTTGATCTCGGGCGGCCGCGCGTCGGGCAGCATGCCGGCAGCGGCGAACATCTCGACGGCGCGCACGATGCCGGTGTCGAAGCACTCGAACTCGGGCTTGGCCCCGTGCGCCTTCATGGCGTCGAGGAAGCGCTGGATCTTCTCGACGGGGTTGTCGAAGACCATGGGCGGCCAGGCCCACTGGCCGCTGCGGCGGACCTTGAGGTAGTTGAGCGTGCCCGCGTTGCAGGCGGCGATCTCGGGCTTCACCCGCGCCATGCAGGCCAGGGGCCCCGAGATGTCGTCGCCGATGACGCCCGTGCTCATGTTGATGATGACGCCCGGGCAGACCGCACGGATGCGGTCGATGACGGCGCCCGCCACGGCGGGCTCCCACGAGGGCAGGTGGCCGAGGCCGGGCTCCTGGCGCCGGAAGTGGACGTGGAGGATGGCGGCCCCCGCGTCGCAGGCCTCCTTGGCGCTGGCGGCCATCTCCTCGACGGTCACCGGCACGGGGTGCTGGGCCGGGTTGGTGAGCACGCCCGTCAGGGCACAGGTCACGACCGCCTTCATGCGTCCTCCTCGATGCGCAGCACCGTTGCACCGGCCCCCAGGGCCGCTCCCGCCTCTGCCAAGACCTCGACGACAACACCGTCCACTTCGGCCTTCAGAGGGGTCTCCAGCTTCATTGCCTCGGCCCGGGCCACCACCGCGCCCGCCGCGACCCGGTCGCCGACCTGGACCGTGACGGCCAGCACCGTGCCGGCCATGGGCATGCGCACCCGGCCGTCCGCCACGGCCTCGGCCGCCGCCGCCGCCCGGATGGGGTCCCACCGCGCGAGACACAGCGCGACCGCCCCCACCCGCACCCACAGTCGGCCGCCCTCCTCGTGGTGCTGGACCGGCAGCCGCAGGCCGTCCACCCGCACCGCGCCCCGGGGCCCCCGGGGGCGCCCGTCCGGGCCGCAGTCCACCGCCACCGCGAAGCGACGGCCGGCGACGGTGACCGCGCCGGGCTCCACCTGGGCCTCGAGGCGCGCCCCGTCGAGGTCCAGGGCCACGGTCCAGGGGGCGTGGTGGCTCGTCCTGAAGCCTGCGCCGCTGCCACAGCAGGCCTGCCACAGGGCCACGGCCAGGGCCTGGTCCCGGGGGCCCGGCGCCGGGGGCGTGCCGAGCCGTGGGTGGGCGTCGAGGAAGCCCGTCGTGGCCTCCCCGGCCGCGAAGGTGGGGCTGGCGAGCACGGCCGAGAGCTGGTCGCGGTTGGTGGTCGTGCCGAAGAAGACCGTGTCGTCGAGGGCGCGCAGGGCCTTGCGCCGGGCGATGTCCCGGGTCGCGCCGTGCACGATGATCTTGGCCACCATGGGATCGTAGGCGGCGCTGATCTCGCCGCGGGGCAAGAGCCCGTGGTCGGTGCGCGCCGCCCGGGGCGGCTCCCAGCGGACGTAGGGCCCGGGCTGGGGCAGGTGGCCCTGGGCGGGGTCCTCGGCGCAGAGGCGCAGCTCGATGGCGTGGCCCTCGATGCGCACCGCGTCCTGGTCGAAGCCCAGGGGCAGCCCCGCCGCCACCGCCAGCTGGAGGTCGACCAGATCGACGCCCGTGACGGCCTCGGTGACCGGGTGCTCGACCTGGAGGCGGGTGTTCATCTCGAGGAAGTAGAAGCGGCCGTCGGCGCCGAGCAGGAACTCGACCGTGCCCGCGCCGACGTAGTCGACCGCCCGGGCCGCCGCGCAGGCCGCCGCCCCCAGCTCGGCCCGCAGCGCCGGCGTCACCACGGGGCAGGGCGCCTCTTCGATGACCTTCTGGTGGCGCCGCTGCACCGAGCAGTCCCGCTCGCCGAGGTGGACCACGCGGCCGTGGCGGTCGGCCAGGATCTGGACCTCGACGTGGCGGGCGTTCTCGACCAGCCGCTCGAGCAGCAGCAGGTCGGAGCCAAAGGCGTTGCGGGCCTCGGTGCGGGCGGCGACGAGGGCCTCGTCGAGCTCCCCGGCCCGGCGGACGGCCCGCATGCCCCGTCCGCCGCCCCCCGCGGCGGCCTTGACCAGCAGGGGCAGCCCGAGCTCGGCCGCGGCCGCACGGAGGGCCGCGTCGTCGAGGGGCTGGCCGTCGGCGTCCCGGCCGTCACAGCCCGGCACACAGGGCACCCCCGCCGCCCGCATGCGCTGCTTGGCGGCCGACTTGTCGCCCATGGCGGCGATGGCGGCAGCGGGCGGACCGATCCACACCAGCCCGGCGGCCTCGACCTGGGCCGCTCGCGGGCGCGCGTGCATGAAATCTGCGGTGCGGCGCGCTGGGTGTTCGCTTTGGAATGGGCGGGACGGACCAGCGGGCCAGTCATGTGGATCAAACCTGCATGGAGCACCGAAACGCTCTTCGCCCCCGGCCTAGGACCATGGTGCGACCCGACCCGCATCCTGACGGTCAAGGCTGGCCAGACCCGCGACATCCTGTGGGCCAGGGAAGAGGCGCTCGACAGTGGCGCGGTTTCCGCGGTCATCAGCGAGAGCTCGGACGAGCGTCGTGTCGG
>CAXQUZ010000673.1:0-4149 GCA_964226865.1 Myxococcota bacterium
CCAGGCCGCCGTCGCCGCGGCCCCGCCTCCTGCTGACCGCTGACCTCCAGACGCTGACCGCTGACCGCTGACCTGCCGCACCGCTCTCCTGCCCGGACCCCCGATGTCGACCTCGTCCCCGTCCCCGTCCTCCCCGGCGCCCACGCTCCGGAAGACCACCCGCTTCCGCCAGCTGCTCACCCGCCCGGGCCTCGACCGCATCATGGAGGCCCACAGCGGCCTGAGCGCCCGCATCGTCGAGGAGGCCGGCTTCGACGGCATCTGGGCGAGCGGGCTGTCGATGTCGGCCATGCTCGGGGTGCGGGACGCCAACGAGGCCAGCTGGACCCAGGTGGTCGAGTTCATGGCCGACGCCACCACCGTGCCCATCCTGCTCGACGCCGACACGGGCTTCGGCAACTTCAACAACGCCCGCCGGCTCGTGCGCAAGCTGGAGCAGCGCGGGGTCGCGGCCCTCTGTGTCGAAGACAAGCTGTTCCCGAAGACCAACAGCTTCATCAACGGCGAGAAGCAGCAGCTCGCCGATCCCGTGGAGTTCGCCGGGAAGATCCGGGCCATGAAGGACGCCCAGACCGACCCGGACTTCTGCGTGGTGGCCCGGGTGGAGGCGCTCATCGCCGGCTGGGGCCAGGCCGAGGCCCTGCGCCGGGCCGAAGCATACCACAATGCCGGCGCCGACGCCATTCTCATCCACAGCAAGAAGCCCACCGGCGACGAGGTGCTGGCCTTCGCCCGGGAGTGGGCGGGCCGCTCGCCGCTGGTGGTCGTGCCCACGACCTACCACCAGACCCCGGTGGCCGACTTCGAGGCGGCGGGGGTGGGCCTCGCCATCTGGGCCAACCACATCCTCCGGGCGAGCATCACGGCCATGCAGGCGGCCGCCGCCCGCATCCACCGGGAGGGCAGCATCGCGGGCATCAACGAAGACATCGTGCCCGTGCGCGAGATCTTCCGGCTCCAGGACGTGCCCGAGCTGCTCGCCGCCGAGGGCCGCTACCTGCCGCCCGCCGCCGCCCCCGCGGAGGACTGAGCACCATGGCCCGCCTCCGCGCACGGTCCCGCCCGGCCGCCACCGGGCCCGGCGGGGCGCCGCTCACGGCCGTTGTCATCGGCATCGACAGCCTCCCCGGCATCCAGACGGCGCGCATCCTCGCCCGGCGGGGCCTCACGGTCATCGGGGTCACCGAAGACCCCGACCAGGCCTTCACCCGCACCCGCAGCTGCCAGCGCATGGTCCAGGCGGCCAAGGCCACCCCGGCCCTGGTCGACACCCTGCTCGCCCTGGCCGAGACCCTCGACGACAAGGCCGTGCTCGTCCCCTGCGAAGACAGCAGCGTGCTCGTGGTCTCTCGCCACCGGGCGCGCCTCGCCCCGGCCTTCCACATCGCCCTGCCGCCCCCGGAGGTGGTCGAGCTGCTCATCGACAAGGTGGCCTTCACCGAGCACGCCCTGGCGACCGGGCTGCCCATCCCGCCGACCGCCATCCTGCGGAGCGAGGCCGACGCCGTCCGGGCCGCGGCGACCCTGCCCTACCCGGCCGTGCTCAAGCCCCCCCACCGCACCGATGCCTGGGTGGCCCACACCCCGGCCAAGGCCATCCAGGTCGACGACGCCGCCGCCCTCGTGGCCCACGCCCGGGCGGCCCTGGCCCACGTGCCCGTGCTCATCGCCCAGAAGTGGGTGGCCGGCACCGACACCGACCTCTACTCCTGCAACAGCTGCTACAGCGCCACGGGCGAGCTGCTCGTGCAGTTCACGGCCAAGAAGATCCGCCAGTGGCCGCCCCGGACGGGCATCAGCTCGCTGGGCGAGGCCGCCCACGTGCCCGAGGTCGCCCGTCTCTCGGCCCAGCTCTTCGCCAGCCTGCCCTACCGCGGCCTCGCCTATCTCGAGGCCAAGCGCGACGTGAACGACGGCCAGTTCTACATCATCGAGCCCAACATCGGCCGTCCCACGGGGCGCTCGGCCATCGCCGAGGCCGGGGGCGTCGAGCTGGTCTGCACGATGGTCTGCGAGGCGGCGGGGCGGCCCCTGCCCCCGGCCCGGGCCCAGGGCGACCAGCCGGTCAAGTGGATCTACCTGCGCCACGACCTCCAGTCGGCGCTGTACTACTGGACCCAGGGCGAGCTCGGGCTGCGCCAGTGGGCCCGGTCGCTGCGGGGGCCCAAGGCCTTCGCCATCTTCGACTGGCGCGACCCGGCCCCCTTCGTGCTCGACTGCCTCCAGCCCCTGCGCCGGGCGCTGACCCGCGAGGGGCGCCAGAGCCGCAACTACGGCGCCCCGGAGCTGGGCCCGGACGGTGGCGATGGCCCCTGAGCACGACCGCCGCACGGGCGCCCGGGTGCGGGTCGCGGCCACCCTCGCCGGGGCCGCCGCCGCCTGGCAGCAGCTCGAGGCCACGGGCCACCGCAGCTCGGGCTTCCAGCGCCACGCCTGGCTGGACGCCTGGCAGCGCCACGTGGGCACGCGCCTCGGCGTGCGGCCCGCGGTGGTGGTGATCTCCGACCCGGCGGACGACCGGCCCTGGATGCTCTGGCCCCTGGGGCTGCGCCGCCACCGGGGCGCCACCCTGCTGGGCTGGCTGGGCGGTGATGTGAGCGGCTACCACGGCTTTCTCATGGCCGATGACTGCCCCGCGCGGCTGGTCGGGCACGACTTCGCCGCCCTCTGGGCCCAGGTCCTCGCCGCCCTGCCCGCCGTCGACTGGGTCCACCTCGAGCGCCAGCCGCCGCGCATCGGCCCCCACCCCAACCCCTTCCTCCAGCTGGGCCCCTCCATCTCGTCCTTCGCCAGCCCGGTCGTGCGGCTCGGCGCCGACTGGCCGGCCGAGTACCGCCGCCGGGCCTCGCGCAAGACCCGCGAGACCGACCGCCGCAAGGTGCGCAAGCTCGGGGCGGCCGGGGCCGTCGCCGTCACCCAGGCCCAGGACCCGGCGACCGCCGACGCCATCATCACGACGCTCGTGGCCGAGAAGACCGCCTGGCTGGCAGAGCGGGGCCTCGGGGCCCTGTTCGCGGACGGCGGGCAGGAGGCCATGCTGCGCGAGCTGGTGCGCAGCCAGCCGGAGGCGGTGCACGTCAGCGCCGTCGTCGTGGGCGGGGTGCACGCGGCCACCCACTGGGGCTGGGTCGCCGACGGCAGCCTCTACTACTGGTTCGCCTCCTACCGGCCCGGCCCGCTCGCCCGCTTCTCGCCCGGCGACCTCATGGTCCGCTCGCTGATGGAGTGGTGCTGTGGGCACGGGGTCGGCACCTTCGACTTCGGCATCGGCGACCACGGCTACAAGCTGCGCTGGGCGGACGAGCAGGTGCCCCTGCACGAGGTGGTGGTGGCGACGAGCCGCCGGGGGCACGCGCTGGTGGCCCTCCAGACGGCCGAGCGGTGGGTCCGGCGGCAGGTGAAGCAGGACCCGCGGATCCACAGGCTGGCCACGGGGCTGCGGGCCCGGCTGCGCGGCGGCGGCCCCCCGGCCCCCCCCGGCTGAGGGCGGGGCACGGGGCCGGCCCGGGTGCTACCTTCGGGCGCCCGCTCGACCCTGGAAGCCCCATGCCCGAGACCGCCGCCCCCTGGACCGCCGAGCTGGACGCCCTGCGGGCCATCGCCCTCGACTGTGGGCTCAGCGAGACCGTGAAGTGGCGCCAGCCCTGCTTCACCGCGGACGGCCGGAACATCGTCATCCTCGGCATCCGCAAGGACCACTGCGTGCTCAGCTTCTTCCGGGGAGCACTGCTCAGCGACCCCGCGGGGCTGCTCCAGGACGCCGGCCCGAACACCCGGTCGGCCAAGGTCCTGACCTTCACCAGCACCGACGAGATCGCCGCCCAGGCCCCCGCCATCCGGGCCTTCATCGCCGAGGCCGTCACCGTCGCCGCCGAGGGCCGCCGCCTGCCCCCCCGGCCCGACACCATCGAGCTGGTCGACGAGATCGAAGAGCAGCTCGACGCGGATCCGGCCCTGCGCACGGCCTTCGAGGCCCTCACCCCGGGCCGCCAGCGGGCCTGGAACCTGCTCGTCGGCGGCGCCAAGCGCAGCGAGACCCGCACCCGCCGCTTCACCAAGGCCGTGCCGCGCATCCTGGCGGGCACGGGCCCCAACGACTGCATCTGTGGCAAGACCCGGCGCCCGCCAGATCGGAAGAGCACACGTCTG
>CAXQUZ010000674.1:0-4582 GCA_964226865.1 Myxococcota bacterium
TGACCAGCTCCTCGATGATGATGTAGAGCGCCGGCACGAGCACGAGCATGATGGCCGTGGCGAAGAGCACGCCGAAGCCCAGCGAGATGGCCATGGGGATGAGGAAGCGGGCCTGGGGGCTGGTCTCGAAGATCATCGGCATCAGGCCGAAGAAGGTCGTGAACGAGGTCAGCAGGATGGGCCGCATGCGGCGGGCGCCGGCGTTGATGATGGCCGTCTTCGCGTCCTGGCCCTCGCGCCGGAAGCCGTTGGCCGCGTCGATGAGCACCAGCGAGTCGTTCACGACCACGCCCGAGAGGGCGATGATGCCCATCATGCTGATGATGCTGAGCTCGAAGCCCATCACGAGGTGGCCCATGACGGCGCCGACGATGCCGAAGGGGATGGCCGACATGATGATGGCGGGCTGGGTGTAGCTGCGGAAGGGCACGGCCAGCAGGGCGTAGATGACGAAGAGGGCGATGCCGAAGTTGCCGGCGAGGCTCGACAGCGACTCCTTCTGTTCGCGCTGCTCGCCGACCAGGTCGAGCTGGAGCTCGGGGTAGCGGGCCTGGAGCTCGGGCAGCACCCGGGCCTTGAGGTCGGCGACCACGTCCTGGCTGGAGCGGGCGGTCGCGCTCAGCTCGGCGCTGACGTTGACCGTGCGCTGGCCCGACTCGCGCTCGATGGTCGTCGGGGCACGGTTGCGGGTGAAGGCGGCCACGGCGCCGAGCGGCACGAAGGCGCCCCCCGGGGTCTTGATGCGCAGCTGCTCCACGTCGAACTCGCTGACCCGCTCGTCCTCGGGGAGCCGCACCATCACCCGCAGCTCGTTGCGCCCCCGCTGCTCGCGCAGGGCCTCGCTGCCGTAGAAGCCGGCCCGGAGCTGGCGCGCCACGTCGCTGGCCGTGAGGCCGAGGGTGCGGGCGTTGGGCAGCAGGGTGAAGTCGAGCTGGGGCTTGCCGGCGGCATACGAGTTCTCGATGTCGCGCAGATCGGTGTAGCCGCGCAGGATCTCGGCCATCTCGCCGCTGGCCCGGGCGAGCACCTCGGTGTCGGGATGGGAGAGCTGGACGTCGACCGCCGCGCCGGCGCCGGGGCCCGAGCTGGACTGGAAGCTGAGGGCGTCGACGCCCGCCAGGGGCGGCACCTTGGACTGCCAGAGCTCGGTGAAGGCCTTGGAGGTGAAGTCGCGCTCCTCGGAGCTCACGAGCTCGACCTCGACCCCGAGCAGGTGGCTGCCGCTGGCCGCCGTGCCGCCGCCGGGGCCGCCGGCAGCGTTGCCCTCGCCGACCTTCATCAGCACGCCCTTCATCACGGGCTTGGCCCCGCCCTCGGAGAGCTCGGAGACGGTCTGCTGGAGGGCATCTTCGAGAATGAGCCGCACCTCGTTGGTGGCCGCCGTGGGCGCCCCATAGGGCAGCCGCGCCCCCACGCTGACCTTGTTGCCCTCGAGCTTCGGGAAGAAGGAGAAGGGCACGATCTGGGCCTTGAGGATGCCCACGGTCAGGATGAGGCTGGCGGTGGCCACGGCCATGGTCGTGTGGCGCCAGTCGATGACCCAGTCGAGCATGGGCCGGTAGCGCAGCGCGATGAAGCGCTCGAGCATGCCGGCCATCCAGCGCCGGGGCGCCTCGAGCCGCCACAGCAGGCTGCCCTTGCGCGCGCCGTTGGCGCCCTCGCCGTGGCCGAGGTGGGCGGGCAAGATGAAGAAGCCCTCGATGAGGCTGAACAGCAGCACCGAGATGACGACGATGGGGATGATGCCGAAGATCTTGCCCATGACGCCGGGCACGAAGAGCAGGGGCGCGAAGGCGGCGACGCTGGTGAGCACGGCAAAGGTGACGGGCACGGCCATCTCGCGGGCGCCCTGGATGGCCGCCTCGGACCGGCCCATGCCCCGCTCGGTCAGCTCGTAGATGTTCTCGCCGACGACGATGGCGTCGTCGACCACGAGGCCCAGCACGATGATGAGGGCGAAGAGCGAGACCATGTTGATCGACACGCCGAGGCCCGGGGCCAGGACGAAGGCGCCCGCGAAGCTCAGCGGGATGCCCAGGGCCACCCAGAAGGCGAGGCGCAGGTCGAGGAAGAGGGCCAGCACGAGCAGCACGAGCACGAGCCCCATGCGCCCGTTCCGGATCAAGAGGTCGATGCGCTCGTCGAGCATCTTCGAGTCGTCGTTCCAGACCTCGACCGAGACCGTCGGCGGCAGCTCGGTCGCCAGCGCCTCGGCCAGGGTCTTGGTGGCCGCCGCCACGGCCGCCGGGGTCTCGTCGCCCACCCGGTAGGCGGTCAGCCGCACGGCCGGGTGGCCGTTGTAGAAGTACTCGAGGTCGGTGTCTTGGTAGGCGTCGCGGATGGTGGCCACGTCGCCGAGGCGCACCTGGGCCCCGTCGATGGTGCTGCGGAGGATGATGTCGGCGAACTCGTCGCCGGCCAGCTTGCGGTCGCTGACCCGCACGAGGAACTCGCCGCCGCGGGTCTCGACCTCGCCGCCAGGCAGCTCGAGGCTGGCGGCCGTGACCTGGCGGGCCACGTCGTCGAGGGAGAGGCCCAGCCCCTCGATGCGGGCCCGGCTCAGCTCGATGGACACCTCGAGGGGCGGCACCCCGACCACCTCGGCCTGGGTCACGTCGGGCGACTCGAGCAGCCGCCGGCGGGCCTTCTCGGCGAGCTCCTGGAGGGCACGCCGGTCCTGGTCGCCCGAGAAGATGAGGCTCACCACCTCGCGCTTGCGGCTCGCGAGCGAGACCGTGGGCCGCTCGGCGTCCTCGGGGAAGGTCGCGATGCGGTCGACGGCGCCCTTGACGTCGTTGAGGACCTTGTCGCCGTCGGCCCCGAGCAGCAGCTCGACCGAGACCACGCCGGCCCCCTCGTTGGCCGAGG
Source organism: Myxococcota bacterium (assembly GCA_964226865.1). Taxonomy (GTDB): domain Bacteria; phylum Myxococcota_A; class UBA796; order UBA796; family UBA2385; genus CAXQUZ01. Next base: position 2,869 of record CAXQUZ010000674.1, read on the forward strand.
AGTAGACCCGCTTGACCCCGTCGAGGCCGCGCACCTCTTCCTCGACGGCGAGGATGATGCCCTGCTCGACCTCGGCGGGGCTGGCCCCCGGGTAGGGCACGGCCACGTTGACCATGTCGAGGGTGAACTCGGGGAAGATCTCCTGCTTGATGCGGCTCATGCCCAGCAAGCCGAGCACGAGGATGACGATCATCAGCAGGTTCGAGGCGACGGAGTTCTTCGCCATCCAGGCGATGGGCCCCGTGGCCTCCCCGTCGCGGGCGGGGGTCGGATCCGACATCGGGGGCTCCTAGAGCGCAGCGGCGCGGGGCGCGACGCGCTGCCCGGCGAGGGGGTTGGAGAGCGCGCTCACGACGATGCGCTGCCCGTCTTCGAGACCGCCCATGATGACGACATCCTCGGGCAGCGACCAGCCCACCTGGACCGTGACCGGGGCCAGGCGCTCCTCGGCGTCCACCGTCCAGATGGTCGTGCCGTCCCGCAGGGCCGCCCGGGGCACCCTGAAGGCCCCCGTGAGCGCGCGCCCCTCGAGGGCCACGCTGACGAAGGCGCCCGGCATCAGGGGCACGCCGCGGCTGTCGCGCTGGTCGAGCTCGACGATGACCTGGGCCGTGCGGGTCTGGGGATCGAGGGTGCTGCCGAGGGCCACGACCCGCCCCTCGCGGGAGAGGGCCGAGCCGTCGGCGAGGGTCTGGGTGACGGTGGCGCGGCTGCCGGTGGCGGGCACCGCGCCGTCGGTCCCGGCCACCCCGGGCACGTCGAGCACGGCCACCCGCTCGACGGGCAGCGACACGGTCACCCGGGCCCGGTCGATGCCCACGAGGGTGGCGACCTGGCTGGCGGCGCCCACGACCTGGCCGAGGTCGACGGTCTCGCTGACCACCGCGGCGTGGAAGGGGGCCGTGAGGCGGGTGCGGCCGAGGTCGGCCTGGGCCTTGGCCACGGCGGCCTCGGCGGCGACGACGCTCTGGCGGGCCAGGGCGAGGTGGGGGCGGCGCAGGGCCAGATCCGGGTCGCGGCCGGCCCGGTCGCCGGCGCTGAGCAGCTCCCACTCGCGGGCGGCCACGGCGCCCCGGCTCTGCTCCAAGGCCAGCTCGAGCTCGGCCTGGCGCAGGTTCATCTCGGCGCTCTCGAGGGCCGCCTTCATGTTGCGGCTGTCGATGCGTGCGATGAGCTCGCCCTCGTCGAAGCGGCCGCCGGGCACGAGCTTGTCGGAGACCCAGGTGAGCTTGCCGGCGACCTCGGGGGTCAGGACGATCTGCTGGGCGGCCGAGACCGTGCCCGTGGCCTGGACGGCGGCGGGCTGGGCGTCCCGGCGGGCCTCGATGATCTCGACCGGGGTGACCGACTCGGCCGGCGGGGCCTTCGCGGCCGAGCCCGTGGCGGCGACCATGGCGCCGGTGATGCCGATGCCCACGGCGAGGATGGCGGGCGGCATGACCATCTTGAGGATGCGGCTGCGGTTCATCGGGTCACCTCGGTGCGCGTCCAGGCGCCACCGAGGGCGTCGTGGAGGGCGATGCGCGCGCTGATGGCGGTGCGCTGGGACTGGAGGAGGGAGAGCTCGGCGTTCTGGAGCGCCGTCAGCGTCTGGAGCATGGTGGTGAGGTCGATCAGGCCCTCGAGGTAGCGGTCGCGGGCGTCGTCGTGGGCCCGCCGGGCGGCGGCCCCCTGGCGGCCGCGGGCGTCGAGCTCGGCGGCGGCCTGGTCCTCG
>CAXQUZ010000675.1:0-2423 GCA_964226865.1 Myxococcota bacterium
CCACTGCATGCGCTCGCCGGGCCAGCCCGCCGCGATGAGCGCGTCGGCGTCGAGGGCGGCACCGGGCGCCGCCACCCGGTGGCGGGCCAGGGCCAGCAGCACCCGCCAGGTGGCACCCGAGCGCTTCATGTCGAGCCAGCCCGCGCCCGGCAGCTGGACCCGCCGCGCCGCCGTGTCGACCACGAGGGTCGGCGCCGCCCCCACCCGGACGAAGGCCGCCGCGAACTGGGCCCGGGTCGGGGCCGCCAGCCGGGCCACCACCGCCGCGCCGGCCGCGTCCAGGGGCAGGATGCGCTCGACCAACACCAGGGTCTCGGCGTCCTCCTGGGCCGCCACCCGGGCCACGAAGCCCGCCGGCAGGGCCCCCGGGTCTCCGGCGAGCACGGCGCGGGCCGCGTGCACCCGGTTGACGAGGAAGTCGTGGGGGTGGCGGCCGAGCTTGTCGAAGCGGTCGAGCAGGGCAGCCGCCTCGGCCGGGCGACCGTCCCGCACGGCCACGTCGGCCAGCCGGGTCAGCAGCTCGCCGGCCGAGTCGATGAGCTGCTCGGACTCGGTGATCTCGAGGGCGTGCCGCAGGTGGGACTCGGCCTCGGCCAGGGCCCCCTCCGCGAGCGCCACGATGCCGTTGGCCCGCCAGAGCAGCGAGCGCACCGAGGCGGTGTCGTCGGGGTGCTCCTCGAGGCGCTGGCCCCGGCCCAGCCGCGCCGCGATGGCGTTGCGGATGACGGCGTGCTGGCGGTCGGGGTAGCCGGCCGTGCAGCCGTCCGCCCGGGCCAGGGCCTCCTCGTGGCGACCGATGGCCAGCAGGAGCTGGGCGGCCAGCATGCCGATGCGCTCGACCTCGGGGATCTCGAGGGCCTGCTTGAAGCCGCCGGTCAGGGTGAGCCACTTGGCCCGGGCGAGGAGGTGCCACTGGGTGCCCAGGCCGCCGTCCGCCGGGCGCTCCAGCCGGGCCCGCAGCCACTCGTGATCGCCCACCTCACCGGCAATGTCGATGGTGCGAAAGGTCACCTGGGCCGTGGCGCGGGGGGCCTCGAGGGGCAGCCAGGCCGCCCCCAGCTCGGCGAGCAGGGCCCGTCCCTCCCCCACCCGCCCGTCCTGGAGGGCGTGGGCCACGAGCGAGTCGAGGGCCCGCCCCCGCAGGGCTCGATCGGCCACCCCGTCCAGCACCGCGCGCAGGGCTGCCGCCGCGGCCCGGCTCTCGGCCACCGTGCCCAGCAGCCGGGCGACGTTGTGGCGGTAGTAGGCCAGCCGCAGCCGGTCGAAGGGGCGCGAGAGCCGCGGGGCCAGGGCCTCGATCTCGGCCGACACCGCCGCCCAGTCGTGGCGCAGCCGGTGGGCCCGGACCCGGGCGAAGATGCCCTCGGTGCTGGTGGTGGCCGCGAGCAGCGCGAGGGCCGCCTCGGGCCGGACGTGGTGGAGCTCGAGGTGGGCCCGCGCGAGCAGGTCTTCGTCGCCGAGCAGGCTGGCGGCCACGGCGGCCCGGCCCCCGTCGATGAGCAGGCAGAGGGCCGGCGCCCGGTGGGCCGCGAGCAGGGCCTTCATCAGCCCGGCCTCTTCGAGCTCGCGGCGCAGCACCTCGGAGCAGAGCCCGAAGCTCGCCCGGGCCACCCACTCCGACACCCGGGCGCGCACGGTCGGGTGGTCGGGGGCGCGCCCGTCCCCGATGCCCACGACCCGCAGCCAGGCGACCTGGAGCGAGACCACGTCGGGGTGGTCGGCGAGGGCGGCCTCGACCACGGCCCGGGCCTCGGGCGCAGCGACCGGCCCGGGAGCGTCGTCCCGGTAGGGGTGGGGGCCGAGCCAGCCCCGCTCGTCCGCCAGCACCCAGCCCGCCGCGCAGGCGGCCGCCGCGGCGGCGTCGACCGGCCCCAGCACCGCCGCGAGGGCCCCCGGGGGCACGGGGCTGCCGATCCAGGACAGCACCGACGCCAGCGAGGCGGACAGCCGTGGGGGAGGGGCGGAGGGCACGGGGGGGTCCGGAGCGCAGACGGGGGCGACCCGCGCACTATACCCGTGGCTTCTCGCCGGCCAGCGGGAGCGGCCCCGTGCGGACCGCCCACAGCCCCCCACACTGCCCGGCCGCCCGTCCCCGAGAGACCCGCTCGCTGCCGGGATCACCACCACGGCCGACCGGCTCGCGCAGGAGGGCGGGCCGAGGCCCGACAACGACCACCAACAGACGTTTCCCTTCGACCATGGGATCGGCCGGCCGGCCGCATGGCCCCCTGGTTGTAGCGGACGGCGGGCCCCCCCTGGCGCCCTGCCACCTGTCACAAGATGACAGCTGGGCGCCCGGGCGACCCGCGGGCCCCCTCAGGCCGGGAAGCTCACGGGGCTCACCCCGGCCATGTGCTGCATCAGGCGCACCACCTGGCAGGAGTAGCCGAACTCGTTGTCGTACCAGACATAGACCGTGGCGG
>CAXQUZ010000676.1:0-19329 GCA_964226865.1 Myxococcota bacterium
AGACACTCTGTCCCACCACGACGCTCTTCCGAGCTACCAGCCCGACCACGCCCGCCGCGCCCTCGACTGTGCCCGCGAGATGCAGGCGGCCATGGCCCGGCTGCGGCGCCGCCGGCTGCGCGAGGACCAGCCCGTGCTGCGGCTGCGGATCAGCGTCAACACGGGCCCCTGCACGGCGGGGCCCATCGGCACGGATCTGCGCCGCCAGTACACCGTCATCGGAGACGCCGTGAACGTCGCGGCGCGCACCAACGCCCTCGCCGCCCCCGGCCGCATCCTCGCCGGCGCCCGCACGGCCGCCCTCGCCGGCCTCGATGCGCTGCCCCTCGAGACCCACCGCGTGCGGGGCCGCAGCGCCCCGGTGCGCTTCGCCCGCCTGCCCCCCTGACCCCGCGCCCCGGATCCGCCCATGCCCCCCGAGACCCCCGCCAACCCCAACGTCCTGGCCAGCCGCTACGCGAGCCCCGAGATGCGCCGGCTCTGGTCGCCCGCCCACAAGGTCGTGCTCGAGCGCCGGCTCTGGATCGCCGTGATGCGCGCCCAGGCGGCCCTGGGACTCGGCGTGGACGACAGCGTGGTTGCCGACCACGAGGCCGTTGTCGACAAGGTCGACCTCGCCTCCATCGCCGCCCGGGAGCGGGTCACGCGCCACGACGTCAAGGCGCGCATCGAGGAGTTCTGTGCCCTCGCCGGCCACGAGCACATCCACAAGGGCATGACCTCCCGCGACCTCACCGAGAACGTCGAGCAGCTCCAGCTCCGCCAGGCCCTCGGCCTCGTGCGCGCCCGGGCCGTCGCCGTGCTCGCCCGGCTGGCCGAGCTGGCCGCCGACCACAGCACCCTCGTGCTCGCCGGCCGCTCCCACAACGTCGCCGCCCAGGCCACCACCCTCGGCAAGCGCTTCGCCACCGCCGGCGAAGAGCTGCGCCTCGCCCTCGTGGGCCTCGACCGCACCACCGAAGAGCTGCCCCTGCGCGGCATCCGGGGCCCGGTCGGCACCCGCCAGGACATGATCGATCTGCTCGGCAGCCCCGGCGCGGTCGACGCCCTCGAGGCCAAGGTGGCCGACGAGCTGGGCTTCAGCCACCGCATGGGCAGCGTGGGCCAGGTCTACCCCCGCAGCCTCGACTTCGGGGTGATCGCCGCCCTCGTCCAGCTCGCCTCGGGCCCCGCCAACCTCGCCCGCACCCTGCGGCTGATGGCCGGCCAGGAGCTGGTCACCGAGGGCTTCAAGGCCGGCCAGGTGGGCTCCTCGGCGATGCCCCACAAGATGAACGCCCGCTCCTGCGAGCGGGTCGGCGGCTTCGTGGCCATCCTGCGCGGCCACCTCGCGATGGTCGGCGCCCTCGTCGGCGACCAGTGGAACGAGGGAGACGTGAGCTGCTCGGTGGTGCGCCGGGTGGCCCTGCCCGACGCCTTCTTCGCGATGGACGGGCTGCTCTCGACCTTCATCACCGTGCTCGACGAGCTGGGGGCCTACCCGCGGGTCATCGCCCGAGAGCTCGACCGCTACCTGCCCTTCCTCGCGACCACCAAGGTGCTGATGGCCACGGTGAAGGCGGGCGCTGGGCGCGAGGCGGCCCACGAGGCCATCAAGGAGCATGCCGTCGGGGTCGCCCTCGCCATGCGCCAGGAGGGCCAGGCCGACAACGACCTCGTGGCGCGCCTCGCCGCCGATCCCCGCATCCCGCTGGACGCTGAGGCCCTCGGGGCGCTGCTCGCCGACCCCACGGCCTTCGTGGGCGACGCCCCGGACCAGGTGGCGGCCTTCGTGGCCTCGGTGGCGCCCTGGGTGGCGCGCTTCCCCGAGGGGGCCCGCTGGCGGCCCGGCGGCATCCTCTGAGCCGCGCCTTCCGGCGGCGCGGGCGGCTCAGCTCCGGCCGGAGCGGCGCCGCACCCACCAGGCGAGGCTGGCGAAGATGCCGAAGATGAGCCCCACGAGGGGCACGGCGGCGAGCGGGTGTTCCTCGCGGGCCCGCACCCGGCGCGTGGCCCCCTCGTCGAGCAGCGGGGCCACGCTCTCGCCCGGCCGGACGTGGCGGCCCCGGTCACCGAGCACCCCGGCCAGCCGCTCGAGGAAGCGGCCGTCGGGCTGGATGTCGATGAGCTCGGGGTCGCGCGTGTTGACCGCAAAGACCGTCTCGGCGGCGTCGGCGGCGAGGCGCCCGGCCCGGGCCTCGATGCGCCAGGCCCCCCGCTGGTCGGCGGTGAGCTCGAGCACGGCCTCGCCGGCCTCGTCGGTGGTCAGGCTGTGCTCGGTGGGCGGCCCCGCCGGCGGCCGGACCTGGACGGCGACCGTGGCGGCGGCCACCGGGGCATAGCCCGCGTCCCGCACCCGGAGGGTCACACGCACATCATCGCCCAGCAGGACGTTCTCGCGCGACGGGGCCACCACCACCCGGCGGTCTTCCGGGTCGGCCACGAGCCAGCGCAGGGCGTTCTTCCAGAAGCGCAGGTAGGCCTGGTTGCCCCGGCCGACCGCGGCCTCCGAGAAGCTCCACCGCCACGAGGCGTCGACCGCGAGGGCCATGCTGCGCCCCTCGCCCACCTCGCTCACGGCGATGACCGGCATGGGCGCGCCGCTCTCGGTGCGGAGGGTCGGGTGGACGGCGAGGGCGGCGGCGTCCTTGGCGAGGCCCCGGCTGAGGTTCAGCCCGTCCATCTCGGGCAGCTGGGCCCAGGTCTGGCGCGAGGTCTCGGTCGAGGCGCCGAGGCGGGTCACCGGGTGGGCGAGGCCGGCCTCGGTCAGGGTCGGGCGGAAGGGGGACTCGTCGGACTTGGCCCCGGTGACCCCGAGGCGCACGGGCAGCACCTTGTCGATGGGGGTGCCCTGGTAGGCACCGAGGTCGAAGCTGCGGTCGCCGCCGGTCATGACCAGCGCCCCGCCCTCGCGCACGTACTGGGCGATGTTGCCAAGCAGCAGCTCGGCGTTGAGGGAGAAGTAGGGCCGGTAGTTGAAGTTCTGGAGCACCACGAGATCGAAGGTGTCGAGGTCTTCGGTGAAGAGGCGCTCGTAGGGGAACTCGATGAGCGACATCTCGTAGTTGCGCCAGCCCGCGCCCATGTCGTCGTGGGTGCGCAGGATGAAGAAGCTGACGAGATCGACGCTCGGGTCTTCCTTGAGGAAGAGCCGCAGGAACTTCTGGTCGTAGGAGGGGCTGCCCGAGACCTGGAGCACCCGGGTGCGCTCGCGCACGACCCGGAGCACCACCGGGAAGCGGTTGTTCCCGGGCACCGCGTCGTTGGGCAGCACCGGGACGGAGACCTCCCAGGCGAAGCGGCCGACCTTCTTGGGGGTGATCGTGAAGATGGCCTCTGCCAGGCCGTTCTCGTCAAAGCTGACCTCGACCTGGTCGGCCTTCTGGCCCTCGCGGGAGAGGGTCACGGCGGTCGAGAAGCCCGCGGGCCCCCGCAGGCGCACCCGCAGGTCGAGGGGGGTGCGGAGGAAGGCGTAGCCGCCGCTCACCACCTCGTCGACGGCCACGTCGAAGAGCTCGTCGGCGTCGCCCACCTGGACCAGGGTGAGCGGCCCGGGCAGCGCCGGGGCGAGGGTGGGGCTGAGCTGGCCCGCAGCGGCCGCGGCGTCGAGGTCGCGGCGCAGGCTGCCCCGGTCGGCCCCGTCGGTCAGCACCACGATGCCCCGGAGCTCCTGGCCCAGGTAGCGGTCGGCGACGGCGTCGAGGGCCACGGCCAGATCCGTGCCCCGGCCTGTGTAGTCGGGGGGCAGGCCCGGCCGCAGCTCTTCGTCGAAGTGGAAGATCTCGAGGGGCTCGCCCGCCTCTTCGCGCAGCTCGTCGAGCAGGGCGGCGACCTGGTCGGACCGGGCCCGGCCCTCGTCGCGCACCCCCATCGAGGCGCTCGCGTCGACGAGCACCACCAGCCGCCCGGTCTCGACCCGGCCCTCCTGCTCGACCCACTGGGGGCCGGCGAGGCCGAAGACCAGCGCGGCGAGGGCCACGCCCCAGAGCGCCGCCTCGAGGGCCCGGGCGCCCGGCGCCACGTCCCGCGGGCGCAGGACGCTCGCCCCGAGCGCGACCAGGGCCACGACCACAGCAGCGCCCACGAGCGCCGGCGGCGCCCCCCACTCGAGCGCCCCGCCCGCAGCGAGCCCGCCCCCAAGCAGCCATTACATCACTCGATCCGCCCTTCGCGCATCAGCTCGGCCACGTGGGCCTGGTCGTGCTTGTAGTTGGAGGTCAGGGAGTACATCACGAGGTTGATGCCGAGCTTGAGGGCCTCCCGGCGCTGGGCGGCCCCCCCGGGCACCACCGGGTAGCGGTCGCGGCCGTCTTCGGTGCGGTCGAGGGCGCCCGACAGGTCGTTGCCACAGAAGACAAGGGGGGTGGTGGGGCCGAGGGTCACGCCCTCGAGCATGTCTTCCCGGGCGATGCGCCCGAGGGGCCGCTCGAGCAGGAAGAAGGCCCGGTAGATGGAGTGGTCGCCGGGCAGGGGCGCGAGGGGCCGGGTCGGGAAGAGGCGGCGCACCAGGGCGCGGACCGACCGGGCGAAGGGCCCGTCGGGGCTGCCGGTGGCGTCGTCGATGAAGAGGAAGCCGCCGTAGGCCAGGAACCGGCGGAGCTGCTCGACGGCGGCATCCGAGAGCACGGGCAGCGCCCCGTCGCCAACCAGCACGCAGAAGGGGTGGGCGAAGAGCTCGGGGGACTCGGGGCCCACCGCGACCGCCTGGGGGTTGGCCTCGACGCTGGTGGTCTGGATGACCTCGTAGAGCAGCCGCTCCCAGGCCCGGGGACGGGAGAGGGTGCCCGCGTCGAGCTGGAGCTCGGCGACGTCCAGCTCGGAGCCGGGCCCGAGCGCCAGGGCCGGACCGCCCAGCAGCAGGCCACCCGTGCCGAGGGCCGTCGCCCGCAGCAGGGCCCGCCGGGAGGGGGTCCAGCGCGGGGGGGCATCAGGCGGCGACATCGGGGCTCCCGGAGGCGGAGGGGTCGGCGGCGCCGGCGGCGGCCTCGCCGGGACGGCCGGCGAAGACGAAGGACAGCAGGGCGGCCCCCAGGGCGGCGAGGAGGCCGAGGCCCAGCAGCCAGGGGGCGAGGTCTTCCCGGCGCTGGTAGCGCTCGGGGTCGACCTCGGCGGCCAGCTCAACCAGGGCGGGACCGGGGCGCAGGTCGGACTCGCGGGCGTCGGGGTTGACCGCGACCCAGGCCACTGGGGGCGCGCCGGGGCTGCGGAGGGTGTAGGCGCCGGGGCGCCGGGGCACGAAGGAGACGCCGTCCGAGCGCACCCGGGCCGCCACCGGGCCGTCGGGACCGGTGATCTCGAGCTCGCCCAGGGCGGCCAGATCGCCCGGCGCGTCGATGTTGACGACCTCGTCCACGAGGGCCTCGACCCGGGCGCCGCCGCCGCCGGTCTCGCCGCCCAGGTAGGAGACGAGGCGCTGGACGAAGGGCATGTAGACGGCCTGGAGGGGGAAGTCGCCCCAGCCCAGGTCGAGGGTGCCCGTGAACAGCAGCACCCGGCCCAGGCCGACCCGCCGCTCGACCAGCAGGGGCAGCCCGCTCTCGGTCTCGAGCAGCACCCGCCGCTCGTCGTCCGCCGCGAAGGGCTCGAGGGTCGCGAGGGTGCGCCAGTGGACCCGACCGAAGCCCGCCCGGCCCCCCCGGACGAAGGGGGAGAAGAGCGCCACCTCGGCGGCGGGCAGGGCCGTGGGCTCGCCCTTCTCGCCGGGGGCGGCCAGCGAGCGGGGGCGCCGCAGGGGGGCCGGCAGCAGCCCGGCGAGGGCGCCGTTGTAGTTCTCGGCCGTGACATTGTCGCCGAGGGCGATGACGAGACCGCCGCCCCGGCGCACGAAGTCGGTGAGGCGCGGCGCGATGCCCGAGGGGTCGGAGACGTTGGCCAGCATCACCACCCGGTGGACCGCGGGGTCGAGGCGGGCCACGCCGGCCACCGGGGTGATCTCGGGGAGCACCCCGGCCTGGACCCGCCCGGGGCCCCAGGGCGCAAGGGCCCGCTCGAGGAAGTAGACCTCGGAGGCCGTCGGGGTCAGGCCCGGGTCGCCGTCCACCACGAGCACCCGGCTCGCGCCCACCCGGGGCAGGTGGAAGGCGTAGGCGTCGTCGGCGGGCAGGGAGGGGTCGTCCACCCGGGCCACGGCGACGCCGCCGTCGGTCACCCGGGGCACTGTGACCATCTCCTCGCCCACGCCCTCGGCGGGCAGCTCGGCGAAGGCCGTGATCTCGGTGCCGTCCGGCAGGGCCACCACCAGCGGCACCTCGACGGGCACCGGGCCGTGGTTGGCGAGGGTGACCCGCACCGTGCCGCCCTCGACCCCGTCGCCGTACTCGGCGCCCGTGACGACCACGTTGGCGGCGGTGGGACCGCGCACCACCCGGGGCACCAGCGCGATGTTCTGGCGGCTGTAGAGCTCGAGCTCGCCCCGGGCCGCGGGCACGGCCTCGGGGCCGGCCTCGTCGGTGAAGACGACCACCCGGCCGCCCTCGCCGTCGAGCAGGCGCCGGGCGAGCTGGAGGCCGCCGACGAGATCGGTGGTGCCGTGGGACTGCTGGAGGCCGGCGAGGGTGTCGGCCACGGCGCCCCGGTCGGTGACCAGCTCGGGGGTGTGGACCATGGCGGGCCCGCCGATGCTGACGACGCCGGCGCGGGAGCCCTCGGGCAGGGCCCGCACCCAGGCGGCGGCCGCGTCGCGGGCCTGGGAGAAGACCGTCGCGCTCCCGAGCTCGCCCACCCGCTGGTCCATCGAGAGGCTGTTGTCGAGCACCACCACCACCGGGCCCGGGACCTCGGCGGCCGGGTCGGCCTCGGGCCAGCGCAGCTCGGGACGGGCCACGGCCGCCACCACCGCCGCGACCGCGAGCACCCGCAGCAGCAGCAGCAGCAGATCGTGGAGCCGCCGGCGCCGGCGCTGGCGCTTCTGGAGCCGGCGCAGCAGCAGCATGGCGCCGTAGGCGACCTCCTGGCGGGGCTGGCGCCGGGCGAGGTGGGCGAGCACGGGGCCGGCGATGAGCACGGCGAGGCCGAGGGCGGCCGGGGCGAGCAGGGCCGGGGTCATGCCACCCCCTGCAGCAGCCGGCGCAGCACGAGGCCGAGCTCGGCGTCGGAGGGGGCGGGAATGCGCAGCCCCCGGGCCCGGCGGACCCAGCCGTCGACCTCGGCGAGGTACTCGGCGAGCACCGCGCCGATCTGGGCCTGGACGTCTGCGTTGTCGGCGACGATGGGGTCGCCGCCCTCCGGCGAGCGATAGCGGGCGGGGCCCGGCATGGCGAAGCGCCACTCGGCGGGATCGTGGACGTGGAGCACCCGCAGGTCGACCCCGCGCATGCCGAAGGCGTCGAGGGCGGGGCCCCAGCTCGCGGGCTCCTCCATCAGATCGCTGATGACCAGCACCATCGAGCGGCGGCGGACCCGCGGCCCGAGCTGGGACAGGGCCGCCCCCAGCTCGGCCCGCCCCTCGGGACGGGTCGACGCGAGGATGCCGTGGAGACGGGCGAGGTGGGGGCGGCCGCCCCGGGGCGGCAGCCAGCGCAGGGGCACCCCGGCGCCGCCGACGACCGCGAGGCCCACCGGCTCGTTCCGCCGGGCCGCCCACTGGGCGAAGGTGGCGGCGAGCACGACGGCCACGCCCCACTTGCTGCCGTCGAGGGGCGGCAGCCCGCGGCGGCCGGCGCGCCCGGTGGCCAGGTCGCCGCTGGCGTCGAGCACGATGGTGCAGGCCAGCTCGTCCTCGGCACGGTGGCGGCGCACCACGAGGCGGTCGCTGCGGCCGAGCACCCGCCAGTCGAGGTCGCGCAGGGGGTCGCCCGGGGCGTACTCCTTGTAGTCGGCGAACTCGACGTTGCTGGTGACGCGGGTGGACTGGTGGGCCCCGTGGAGGAAGCCCTGGACGAGCGCACGGGCGCGCAGCTCGAGCTGCACGATGCGCCCGAGGACCTCCGGATCCCACGCCGGCGTCGCACTGGGATCGGTGCCGCTCACGGCCGTCCCCTCCCCTCGCAGCCCCAGGTCAGGACAGCACCTCGTCCACGAGGCTGCGGACGACGTCGGGGGCGCGCAGGCCCTCGGCCTCGGCCTGGAAGCTCAGCAGCACCCGGTGGCCCAGCACGAGGGGCGCGACGGCGCGCAGGTCTTCCATCGCGGGCACCTCGCGGCCGTGGAGTGCGGCCCGGGCCTTGGCCCCGAGCACGAGGTACTGGCTGGCCCGGGGACCGGCACCCCAGCGCACCCGGCCCTGGATGGAGGCCGGCGCCGCGGGCCCGGGGCGGGTCGCGCGCACCAGCGACACGGCCGCCTTCACGAGGTCGGGGCCCGGCACGATGGCCCGCCGCACGAGCTCTTGGAGCTTCACGAGGGTGGCGCGGTCGAGCACCGCCTCGACCGCGGGGGCGGCGCCGCCGGTCGTGCGCTCGACGATCTCGATCTCTTCTTCGGCCGAGGGGTAGCCCACGTCGATGGAGAACATGAAGCGGTCGAGCTGGGCCTCGGGCAGCGGGTAGGTGCCCTCTTGCTCGATGGGGTTCTGGGTGGCGAAGACCATGAAGGGCCGGGGCAGGGCGCGGCGCTGGCCGGCCGCCGTCACGTTGCCCTCGGCCATGGCCTCGAGCAGGGCCGACTGGGTCTTCGGCGGGGTGCGGTTGATCTCATCGGCCAGCAGCAGGTTCGTGAAGACCGGGCCGGGGATGAAGCGGAGCACCCGCTTGCCCGTGCTGCGGTCCTCTTCGAGCACCTCGGTGCCGGTGATGTCGGTGGGCATCAGGTCGGGCGTGAACTGGATGCGGCCGCTGTCGAGGCCGAGGGCCTCGGCCGCCGTGCTCACGAGCAGGGTCTTGGCGAGGCCGGGCACGCCGACGAAGAGGCAGTGGCCCCGGGCGAAGAGGGCCACGAGCATGGCCTCGACCACGTCCTTCTGGCCCACGATGCGGCGGCTGATGGCGGCGTCGAGGCGCCCCCGGGCGCGACCGAGCTCTTCGAAGAGCGCCAGATCGTCCGCTCCGTCCTGCTGCTGCTGGCTCATCACTGCTTCTCCAGAGAGGGGCGCGCCGGGCCGGCCGTCGCCGTGCCGCCACCGGACTCGAGCACCCGCAGGTAGCCCAGGTGGCGGCGGGCGTCCGCCGCGCGACCGGTGGCGTCGTAACCGCGGACCAGCGCGCGCTGGACCTCGGGGTCGGAGGGGTTGAGGTCGTGGGCGGCCCGCCAGGCGGCCAGTGCGCCGGCCGTGTCGCCGGCGGCGTCGAGCCGGCGGCCCCGGGCGACCTGGAGCGGGGTGAACTCGGGGTAGAGGGCCACCCCCTCGTCGACCAGCTCGCGGGCGGCCTGGCGGTCGCCGAGGGCCTCGTGGCAGAGGGCCTTGCGCACCAGGAGCAGGGGCGAGGCCGGCGCGGCGGGGTCGACCGCCTTCTCGTACTCGATGAGGGCGGCCTTGGGACGGCCCTTCTCGCGCAACAGGTCGCCCAGGCGGGTGAAGCGGGCGAGGTCGGCCCGGCCGGCGAGCACCGGGTCGGCGTCGAACTCGCTGCCGGCGCCGTCGAGCACGACGGGCAGGGCGGCGAGCTGGGCCTCGACCAGGGGCAGGGTGCGCAGCCACTGCTCCCAGCCGGCCCGGAAGCTGGCGAAGTCGGGGTGGCCCGCCAGCTCGGCGACGATGAGGTCGGCCGACTCGCCCTCGGCCAGCCGGTCCATGAGCACCGCGAGGCCCGCCGTGCCGCTGGTCTCGAGCATGTAGCGCACCATCGTGGCGACCTGGGCGAAGGCCAGGGCCGCCTCGTCCCCCGAGTCGAGGTAGGCCATCGACCGGGCGAACTTCTCGAAGGGCACGAACTCGCCGGTCTGCACGGCGTCCGCGAGCAGGCTCTCGGCGTGGACCCCGAGAGGCGTTCCTTCCTCGCCCCGCCAGGCGCCCTCGAGGTGCTTGGCCAGGCCCTCCTGGAGCCAGACCGGGGCGTTGTTGCGGGAGCGGAAGGCCACGACGAGGTGGATGTACTCGTGGGCGACCGTGTCCTTCCAGGCGTAGCCCCGGGAGAGGGCCTGGGGGCTGGTCAGGAGCAGGCGGGTCCACTTGGAGAGGGCGATGACGCCGGTGGCGCGCACGCTCTCGGGCGGCAGGCCGCTGGCCGCGATGAAGCGGGAGGCCGTGGGGAAGATGTCGAGCACGATGTCGTGCTGGGGGCCCCCCCCGAAGAGCCGGTCGACCGCCGTGCGGCTCGCGCCGAGAACCTCGAGGGCATCGTCGACGAGGATGCGGTCGACACCGGGATCGTGGCGCACCCGCACCCCGGGCGCGGTCGCCTCGACCATGCCGAAGGCGGCGTTGGCCGTCGGCAGGTAGGGCACCCCGGGCTCGAGCTCGGCCACCTGGACGCCCCGGGCCTCGAGGCCGGCGACCAGGTCGGGAATGGCCTCGTAGCGGCCCTCGTGGAAGGCCATCCACAGCTCGGCCCGCTCGCGGTCCACCGCCGTGCCCAGCATGCCCGAGAGGTCGGCCTGCTCGGCGCGGGCACAGGCGAGATCGAAGCGGTCGAGGCAGAGCTCGACGTCTTCGAGGGGCCCGGCGAGGGCCACCGGGGTGGACAGGCGCCAGAGCAGCCCGAGCGGCAGCAGGGCCCTCACTGGCGCACCAGCTCTTCGAAGTAGCGCTTGTTGAGGGCGCGGTACTCGTCGGGCACCTCGCCCGCCATGCCCTCGAGCAGGGCCCGGCGGTACTCCTCGGGGGTCTGGAAGGCCTCGGGGGGCGGCAGCTCGAAGGAGAGGGGCTGGGAGGACTGGGTGCCCTCCTGGTCGGAGCCCTGGGGCGGCGGCTGGTTGCCCTGGAGCTGCTGCTGGGCCTGCTGCATCTGTTGTTGCTGTTGCATCGCACTCTGGAGCTGATCCTGGGCCTCGCGCAGGCGGTCAGCGGCCTCTTCCTGGTGGCCCTGGCCGCCGAGGGCGTCGCCCTGCTCGAGGGCACCCTCGGCCCGCTCCATCGCCGCCCCGGCCTTCTGCATGGCCTCGGTGGCCTTGCCCTCGGCGAGGGGCATGCCCTGCTCGACCTCGCGGACCTTCTTCTCGAGGTCTTCCTGGCGGCGGGAGAGCTCGGACTGGGCCCCGGAGAGCTCCCGGGCGGCCTGCTCGACCTCGGGGGAGGAGGACTGCTGGCTCTCGAGCAGGTCTTCGAGCTTGCGGGCCAGCTCGTCGAGGAGGCGGATGGCGGCGCGGGTGTCGTCGTCGACCCCGGCGATGCCGTCGGGCAGGGGCTGGGTCGAGGGACGGGCGCGCTCTTGCTCCATGCGCACGGCCCGGTTGGCGCGCAGGGCCGGACGCTGGGCCTCGTAGACCCGCTCGAGGGCACGCTCGACGTCCCGGGCCCGGGTGGCGTCGCGCACCCGCTCGGCCTCGCTGCGGGCCTGCTCGATGACCCGGATGCTGGAGCTGCGCCAGCCGCGGCCGTCGCCCGTGCCCCGCACCGCGTCGCCGGCATGCTGGACCAGCCGGGCGACCAGCTCGTCCACCTCGGCCCACTTCTGGACCTGCTCCGAGACGCCGTCGCCGAGCTCGTCGGCCTTGTCCCGCAGCTCGCGGGCCAGGTCGCGCTGGTCCTTCTCGAGGGAGGAGAGCTCGGCCATGGTCTGCTCCATCTGCTCGGCGAGGTCGTCCTCTCCGACCTGCTGGGCGGCCATCTGGTCGTTGATGCCCTCCGACATCTGGCGCACCTGCTCGGCCATCTGCTCCATCATCCGGCGCGCGTCGTCCTCGCGGCCCTCGGCGATGGCCTTGCGGATCTCGTCCATGAGGTTGCGGGTCTGCTCGGTGCGGGAGTTGACGAACTCCTGGATGCCGCCCTCGCCGAGCTTCTCGGCCGCGCGGGCCAGGTCGCCCATCATGCGCTCCAGCTTGTCGAGGCGGGCCAGCAGCTCGCCGGGGCTCGCGTCCTGGGCGAGGGCCGCCAGCTCTCCGGCCTCGCGGGCCAGCAGCTCGGCCTGCTCGCCCAGCTCGGCCATGCCGGCCTGGCGCACGAGCATGTCGAGGGCGTAGACCGCCCCCTCGATGGCGACGACCAGCTCGCCGTGGAGGGCGTCGAAGCGGTCTTCGTCGCTGGCCGTGATGCGGCGCCGGGCGCCGGGCTCCCAGGTGGTCATCGTGAAGCGGAAGAGGCGGCCGGCGGCCTCGTCGACCCGGGCCACCATCTGGCCGTCGAAGGAGGCGGCGGCGCCGTCGCCCCACTGGGCCTTCTGGAGGTCGCGCACCGGGTCGAAGCGGCCCCGGGCGGTCTCGACCCAGGCCTGCATGGCCGGGCTGGAGGCGGTGGCGGGCCGGTCCTCTTCGAGGAAGTCGGCCAGCACGACCACGAGCAGGTCGCGGAGCTGGCGGGTGTGGGTGCGGAGCTGGGCGGCCTGGCCCTGGGGACCGACGGCCTCGATCTCCATCTCGGCCGAGACGCCGCGCTTGCTCTCGCCCTGGACGTCGTTGTCGTAGGCCACCACCCGCAGCTTGGCCGAGCGACCGGGGGCCAGCCCCAGCTCGCGGGGGCTCAGGGGCACGTTGCCGCGGAGCTCGCGCACCGGGTCGAGGGGGGTGCGCAGGGGCAGCTCGCGGACCTGGCCGTCGGGGGTCTCGACCTCGAGCACGACCCGCTGGATGCCGAAGTCGTCCTGGACCGACCAGGACAGGGGCAGCGGCCGGTCGACGGGCACCCGGGCCGCCGGCGGGCGCTCGATGGCCACGACCGGCGCGGCGTCGTCTTCGACCTCGATGCGGAAGTCGGCGCTCTGGAAGGCGGCCTCGCCCGAGAAGAGCAGGAAGCGCCAGGTGCCCGCCTGCTCGACGGTCAGCGCGGCCGAGAGGTCGCGGCCGCCGAAGACCACAGCGTCGGTGGGGGCGCCCTCGTCGACCTGGAGCGCCGCGGCGTCGAAGGGCCGCTCGGTCCGGGCCCGGATCTCGACCCGGGTGCCGGGGGGGGCGTGGATGGTGCCGTCGCTGTTCGGCACCTCGACCGGATCGGCCCCGATGTAGTCGGGAAAGACGTAGCGCAGCGTGATGTCGCCCACGACCACCCGGTCTTCGCCCACGGTCTCGGCGAGCTCTTCGAGGCGGGCCTCGGCGACGCTGCCCCCCTGGAGGATGCCGAGGATGTGGTGGGGACCGACCGGCAGGAGGCCCACGGCGAGGGCAAAGACGAGCACGGCGGCCCCGAGACCGCCCGCCACGGGCCGCAGGGGACGGAGGGGAAGCGCCTGGCCGGGGGGCACGGCGAGGGCGGCGGTCTCGGCCCGCGCCGCCGCCTGGAGCAGCAGGGGGGCGTCGCCAGCCCGCACCCGGTCGGCCCGGCCGACCACCGTGACGAGGCGCTGCTGGAGGGCAGGCACCAGGGCCTCGATGCGCCGGGCCTGGACGAGCAGCGAGCCCGAGGGCCCCCACCGCCGGAGCAGGGGCCAGCCGAGGGCCACCGTGCACAGGGCCGCGGCCACCGCCGTGCTCACCCCGAGCGCCACAGGCACCCGCACCCCGCCGCTGAGCAGCGCCGCCGGCACCACCGCCGACACCGCCAGGGCCCCGGCGAGCTGGAGGCCCGCCCGGAGCGCCAAGAGGCGCCGCTCGCGGTGCACCAGGCGCTGCAGGTGCTGCTCGATGCGGTCCAGCGACGGCATGCGGTTCCGAGGAGGGGCGGAGGGAGGAAGGCCCGGAGAGGGGGGCACCGTAGCGCAACCGACGGGGAAGGGAAGTGCGCGGGGGCCGTGGCTTGCGCGCGGCCGTGCGCCCGGTCAGCAGCCCGGCTCGCCGGGAGCTCCCGTGCAGCCGCAGTCCCGGCGCGGGCCCACGTCGACCACCAGACAGCCATACCCCAGGCTCTGTTCCACAACCACGGCGACGGGGGTGGTGGTGTAGAGGTCGCGGGTGCGCCAGGCCCGGTCGCGCACCCCGCGGCTCGACCAGCGGTGGTCCTGGACGTCCTGGCACCAGCGGATGCAGCCGTGGCGGGCCCGGAGCGCGGCCACCTCGTCCGGGTCGATGAGGTTGAAGTGGGACAGGGGCGGGTCGGCCTGGGCCCGGTGGTCTTCGCTGATCCAGGCACAGCCGGCCCGGGCCTCGGCGACGCCCAGGCGGGGCAGGGCCGCGAGGCTGGGATCACCGAGAAGACCCTCTACAAAGGCATCCTCGTCGGCATAGTAGTCGCCGCGCATCTCGACCAGGCCCCCGAGGGCCGTCGCCAGGAGCACGGCCACGGCGGCGCCCCCGAGGGCCCGCGCCCGCCCGGGCAGCGCCACGGCCTGGCCGGCCAGCAGCGCAGAGAGCGGCAGCAGCATCAGGGCGTGGCGATCGGCGTGGTCGTCGAAGCTGGCCATGACGAGGTGGAGGCCCAGGGCGCCGCCGGCCCAGAGCAGGGTGGGGGCCGGGCGCGCCCAGAGCCCGACCAGCACACAGGCGGCCAGGGCCCCGAGGCCCGCCCCCGACCAGGGCCAGAGGGGCGCCGTCCAGGCGCGGTTGATGCAGAAGGACAGGGCCCGCTCGCCCGCCCCGGGGACCTCGCCCGGGTAGACGAGCGGCCAGACGCCGGCGGCGGTCACGGCCCCGAGGCCGAGCAGGACGGGGAGGAGGGGCCACAGGCGCGCCAGGGCCCGGCCCGGGGGCATGCCCGCCGGGCGCAGCACGAGGGGCACGGCGAGCAGCACCGGACCGAGCAGGGCCAGCTCGAGCCGGGTGAGGGTGGCGAGGCCGGCGGCCGCCACTGCGAGCAGCTCCCGCGCGAGCGCGGGCCGGCGCTCGGTCGCCGTGGTGACCGTGGCCCACAGGGAGACCACGGCGAGGGTGCCGGGCCGCACGACATTGTAGGCCGACGAGGACCAGGCCGCGTGGACCGGGTGGAGGGCGACCATCAGCCCGGCCACCCCCGCCGCCCCGCGGCCCGCGAGGCGCCCCGCGGTCGCCGCCACCACGGGCGCCGCGAGGGCGCCGACCGCGGCCATGATCCCGACGGGCACGGCCGGGTGGTGGGGCAGCACCCGGCCCAGGCCCCACCAGAGCCACTGCATGCTCGGGTAGAGCACGGTGCCGCCCCGGTTGACCGCCCGCACCCCCCGGAAGATGTCCCAGTACTCGGCCTCGTGGCCGTCGTAGACATGGGCCGAGAGCGCGGGCAGCCAGAGCAACCGGATGCCGAGGGCCAGGGCGAAGAGCCCGAGCGGCAGGGCCAGGGCGGCCCCCGTCGGGCGCCCCGCCCGGCGCGCGAGCACCACGGCCGCGGCGGCCGCCCCGAGGGCGAGCAGCCCCGCCGGCCAGGCGGTCTCCCAGGGGGCCCAGACCCTCATGGCGCCGCCGGGGCCAGCCGGTAGAGCCAGTCGTCGCCCAGCCCGGCGGACCGGGGCAGCCGCACGGCCTGGGGGCTCCAGGGGCGGACCGCCCGCTCGACCCGACCGGCGAGATCGGTCGCCGGGGCGTGATCGTAGAGCACGACGAAGACCGTGTGGCCGCCGGCCCAGGCCGCCCGGAGCACGTGGTCGAGGGGCTGCTCGGCCAGCTCGGTCGAGGTGTGGATGACCCGTCCCCGCCAGCGGCGGGGCTGGCCGAAGCGCCAGTCGAGGTAGTCGAAGCCGCCGTCGCGGGCCATGGGCATGGGGTCGAGCAGGCCGAGCCGCCAGAGCACCGGCGAGGTGTCGGTCTTGTCGTCGTCGGCCTGGAGCGCCGGGGCGACCAGCCAGACCACGTCGCCCGGAGCGCTCTCGGCCAGGGCCCGGTCGACGGCGCGGGGGCGGGCGAGGTCGGCGCGGATGGCCTGGGCCCGGGCGAGCTGGTCGCCGAGCACCGGCCCGAGGCGCAGCAGACAGACCAGCGCCACGGCGCCCCGCAGCCACCGGGGCCGGCCGGCCAGGGCGGTGCCGAGGGCGACCGCGAGCACGGGGGCCGGCAGCAGCAGGTAGGGCAGCTGGTGGGGGGCGGCGGCACCGAGCAGGAGGGACAGGGCCATGAGGCCCACGAGCGGCAGCCCCACCGCCAGCGTCGGCCCGCGCAGGCCCGCGAGGGCGCCGGCTCCGAGCAGCAGGCCCCCGGCGCCGATGCCGGCCGCGGCCTGGGCCACCCAGGGGCCGAGCGCAAAGGGCGGCTGGACGAAGGTGCCGCTGCCGCCGGCGAGCCGGAGGGCGCCGAGCACCGTGGGCGCCGCCAGCACCACCGCCCAGGCGGCCACCCAGCCCCGGTCGGCCGGCACGGTCCGGAGGCGGTGGAGCACGGCACCCCCGGCCGCCGCCGCCGCGAGCACGTGGGCCTGGCAGGCGAGGCCCACCGCCGCGAGCAGCGCCCACCAGGGGCCCGGACCGGCGGCGAGGAGCGCGGCGACCGCCAGCACGGCGAGGGGATAGTTGTTGAGCTCGGCGGCATAGGCGACCTGGAGGGGCGAGCTCGCGAGCAGCAGCGCGGCCAGGGGCCCGGCCCGCCACCCGACGAGGGCGACCGCGCCGAGCGAGCAGGCCACCGACAGGCCCAGCCAGAGCACGGGCGCGGGCCAGACCAGCTCGAGCGCCCCCATCAGCAGGGCATGCAGGGGCGGGTGAAGCCCCACCCAGGCCCCGAGGGCGGCCGTCGGCGCGCCGTCGGCCAGGGCGGCCGCGGCCGGCTCGGTGTAGGCCGCGTAGGCCAGGGCGACCTCGTCCCAGCGCAGCCCCGCCTGGAGCAGCCGGGGCACGGCCGCCACGGCGAGCACCAGCGCGAGCAGGCGCCCCCGGTGCGCAGCCATCGGCCCCCTCCCCGGGCCCGCCGCCGGCGGCGGCCACGGGCAGCAGGAGCACCACCTCGCCGCCCCCCGCCGCGCCGTTGGCGATCTGGAGCCGGCCGCCCGCCGCCTCGATGACCTGGAGGCAGGTCGCGAGGCCGAGGCCCGTGCCCTGGCCGGGCTCCTTGGTGGAGAAGAAGGGCTCGAGGGCGCGCTCGAGGGCCAGCGCCGAGAAGCCGGGGCCCGTGTCGCCACAGGCAATGCGCACAGCACCGGCGGGCGCATCCCCTGGCCCGGCGGGCAGCGCCCCCGGATCGGCGGGCGCCGCCCGGAGGGTCACCGTGCCGGGCGCCGCGCCCGCGGGGCCCCGGATGGCGTCGATGGCGTTGAGCACGAGGTTGACCAGGACCTGGTGGAGCTTCTCGGGCTCGATGCGCACCGGCGGCAGCCCCGGGGGCACCTCCGCCACCAGGGCCACCGCCCGGGCCGCCGGCTGGGGACCGACCGTTGCAAAGGCCTCTTCGACCGCCGCCGCCACGTCGACGGGCCGCACGGCGCCGTCGCCCGGCCGGGCATAGTCGAGCAGCTGGCGGAGGATGGTGTGGATGTGGTCGAGCTCCTTGCGCGCCCGCAGCAGCAGATCCCGCTCGAGGGCTGGGTCGCCCAGGCCCTGCTGGAGCAGCTCGACCGTCGCGATGACGGCCGCCAGCGGGTTGCCGAGCTCGTGGGCAAGCCCCGCCGCGAGGCGCCCGACGCCCGCGAGCTTCTCGCTGCGGACCAGGGCCTCCTGGGTCTGCCGCAGCTCG
The DNA here is from genome assembly GCA_964226865.1 of Myxococcota bacterium. Lineage (GTDB taxonomy): Bacteria > Myxococcota_A > UBA796 > UBA796 > UBA2385 > CAXQUZ01. The sequence goes on from CAXQUZ010000676.1 coordinate 17,452, forward strand.
TCGTTGGCCGCCCCGAGCCGGGCGAGCTGGTCGGCCGTCCGGGCGCGGTAGTCGGCCAGCGAGAGGCTCATGGCGCTCAGGGCCTCGCTCAGCTCGGTGAGCTCCCGGGCGGCATCGACGGTGATCTGGTGGCCGAAGTCGCCGGCGGCGATGCGCTCGGTGCCCCCCTTGAGCACGGCGACGGGGCCGAGCAGCCGGCGCTGGAAGAGGCTGAAGCCGAAGAGCGCGATGAGGGCGCCCGACAGGGCCGTGTAGGAGAGCACGAAGCCCGCCGGCCCCCCGGGCAGCAGGGGGGTGTGGAGGGGCATGCGCACCCGCAGGGCCCCGATGACCCGCCCCTTGGGGGCCACCGGCGCGGTCGCGGCCACCCAGCGCCGCCCCACGAGGCTGCCCTCGAGGCCGGCGTGGGACTCGTGGGCGAAGAGGGCCGCCCGCAGCCCCACGTCCGGGGTCGCCGGCGGGCTGCCCGCGAGCACGGCCAGGGGCTCCATGCTCGGCGCCACCACGTAGAGCTGGTCGATGTCGAGGGCCGTGCTCTCGTAGGCCGCGATGACCTTGCGGATGGCCGCCGTGCGCCCCGAGGCCTCGCGCTCGGCCGCGACCGAGAGCTGGGCGGCGAGGGCACCGGTGAGCGACACGGCCAGCTCGGTGCGCCGGCTCTCTTCGGTCTTCTTGATGAGCAGCCAGAAGACACCAGCGTTGAGCACGATGGTGGCCAGCGTGAGCAAGGCGAGCGCCAGCGCAATCTCGACCCAGAGTCCGGAGCGGGAGCGGGACACGGCGGCGAGGCCTCCGGGGGGGAGCGGCACGGGGGGCCGGCGCGGGCCGGGCCCGGGCGGGCGCCCCAGCGTAGCGGCTGCGGGCGGGGGCGGCGGACCCGGAGCCCCGTCCGCCCCCGAGGGCGGCCGTCAGTACTGGCGCCAGACCCCGGTGACCACGCCCTGGATTGCGGCGTCGCGGCTGCGGTCGACGTAGATGGGCGCCATGGTCGGGTGGGCGGGCTGGAGCCGGATGCGCTCGCCCTCGCGGAAGTAGAACTTCACCGTGGCCTCGCCGTCGACCAGCGCGACCACGATCTCGCCGTTGCGGGCGTGGTTCTGCTCGCGCACCACGACCACGTCACCGTCGAGGATGCCCTCTTCGATCATCGAGTCGCCGCGCACCCGCAGGGCGAAGCAGCGCCCGCCGCCCGCGACCATGGTCGCGTCGAGGTGGAGCGAGCGCTCGTAGTTCTCGTCGGCGAGGATGGGCTGGCCGGCCGCCACGTGGCCGACGATGGGCACGCTGACGACGTCGCCGCGGTGGGTCGGGCCGGCCTTCTCGGTGAGCTGGATGCCCCGCGCCGCGCCGCCCCGGGCCTTGGTCAGGTAGCCCTTGCGCACGAGGGCCTTGACGTGGTCGGCGACGCCGTTCGTCGACGAGATGCCGAGGGCGTCGCCGATCTCGCGGTAGGTCGGCGGCCGGCCGCTCTGGGAGATGGTGGCCGAGACGAAGTCGAGCACGTCGCGCTGGCGGGTGGAGAGGGATTCACCGCTGGACGGGGGGACCACGAGAGCTCCAGGGAAGGCGGGGGGGATGGGGCCGGCGGCCCACCAGGGCCCCGCAGCCGTGCCCCTTGTCTTACTGAACATGCTTTCATCTGTCAAGGCGGTCAGATTCTGACCCTGCGCCGCCACCACCGGCCCAGCCCCCCGAGCACCAGGAGCACGAGCGCCGGCCCCCCCACAGCCGCCAGCCCCCGCCGGCGGGCCGCGTCCCCCACCGCCGCCCGTGCCGCCCGTGCCGCCCCCCGCCCCGCGTCGGCCGGGGCCCGGGCCGTGCCCAGGCGGTCGCCAGGGCCACCGCCGCCCGGGAGAGGGCACCGAGCGGCGTCACGGC
>CAXQUZ010000677.1:0-7610 GCA_964226865.1 Myxococcota bacterium
GGGCCGCGTCGCTGGGGTCGACGGCGGGGGGCGGCGGCGCTGCCGCGGGCTCGGCAGGCGCCTGCGCCCCGTCCGCGCCGTCGCCGTCCGCAACAGCGGGGGCATCGGGCTTCTCGGGGGCGGTCTCGCCGCCGGAACAGCCGACCATCAGTGCCAGAAGGACCACAAGGGGACGCATCCCAACCTCCACAAACAGGGGGGATTGCTACCACATGCGCCCCCCCGCCTGGGTGCAAGGGCTGCAAGATGCCCTGGACTGGGCACTCCTCGAAGCCCCCGCCGGCAGACCCGGGCCGGGCCCGCCTCGCCCCGCAGCCGCCTCAGCGGCAGCGCCGGGAGCCCCCCTCGAAGCAGACGAAGCGATGGGGACCCGTGATCGAGACCGTGGTGGTGAAGGCCCCGTCGGCCCGCTCCGCGGTCATGCGGCAGGGCCCCTTGCCCGCCTCCTCGACCGTGAGCACGGCGCTGCCGGTCACCTCGCCCCCCCGGTGGCAGGACACGGTCATCCGGGTCACGGTCGGGTCGGCGATGTGGAAGGTCACGGGGAAGACGGCGGGCACCTCGACGCCCGGCGGGGGCTCGGGGGCCGCAGCGGCCGGGGTCCACGGCCCGGGCGCCTGGATGCGCACACCGGCCGCCCGGGACGCAGGGGCCGGGGGCGCTGCAGCGGGCGCGGGACCCGGCCCCGCCGCGGTCTTGGCGGCGGTCTTCGCCGGCGTCTTCGCCCGGGTCTTCGCCGCGGTCTCCGGTGCTGTCTTGGACGCCGCCTTTGGCGTGCTCGGGGGCGTCTTGGGCGCAGGGCTCGGGGCGGGGGTCGCCGCCGCCTTCGGGGACGCGGGGGACGGAGCAGCGGTCGCCGCATCCGGGGCCGGGGAGGGCGCGGGAGGGGCGGCAGCGGGCACGGGCGCGACGGCGGGCGGGGCGGCGCTGGGCGGGGCCGACGCCACGCCGGGCGCCGGATCGGGCGTCGCCGCCAGGCCCGAGCCGGTGCGCTCGGGGACGGCGGGCGCGCTCCCGAAGCGGGCGGCCAGCGCCGCGCTGCCCCGCTCGAGCGAGCGACCGGAGGCCAGCAGCCCGAGCAGCCCCACGGCCAGGCAGAGGGCCGCCGCCGACAGGGCCAGCACCCCCCAGTCCCGGCGGGGACGGGCCGCCACGGCAGCCCCCGGAGCGGACGGTCGGCCCCGCGGCCGCGGCGACGGGTCCCCGCCATCGACCAGCGAGATCTCGATGCCCAGGGGATCGACGGCGGGCACCTCGGGAGCAGCCGGCGCGACCGGCCCGGGGGACCGGAGCAGCGGCGCCACAGGGCCGGCCGACACAGGCGCAGCCGGGGCCACGGCAGAGGGCGGGGCCACAGCAGAGGGCGGGGCCACGGAAGACGACGGGGCCACGGCCACCGGAGACGCCGCGGCCCCCGCGGCACCCACTGCCGACGGTGACGGCGCGGCGGCCGGTGGGGCGGACGGTGGGGAGGACGGCGGAGACGCGGCCGCCGCGGCCCCCCCAGCGGAGGGAGCTGGCGGCGCAGCCAGCGGTGCCGGAGTGGCCGGAGGCGCCGCCGCCACCGGCGGCAGCACCACCACGGTCGGGCGGGTCGCGTCGCTGTCGTCCTCTGGCTCCGGCCCGGCCTCGGCCTCCGCACCGCCAAGCGGCCCCGCGTCCGGCGCGGCAGCCGGCAGGGCCGACGGCGCCGGGAGCCCCAGCAGATCGTCGAGCTCGTCCCCCGAGAGCACCGCCGGCGGCGCGCCCCCCGCGGACGGGCCGCCCCCCGCCCCGGCGGGCCCGGGTCGGGCCGCCCGGCCGGGGTCGGCGCCCGCGGCAGGCCCCCGCGTGCCGGGCGCCGGCGGCCGCTGCACCGGCGGCAGCTGCACCCGCATCGGGGCCCCGGCCGAGGGCCGCCGGCGCCACACACTGCTGTCGCGCGGATCCGGAGGCGGCGCGGTCACCTGGGCCGCCGCCATCGCCGCCGGCCGCAGGGGCTGGCGCGCCGGGGCCAGCCCCTCGGCCTCCGGGGACGGCGCCGCCGCCGTGTCGGAGACGGCCGGCGGGAGGACGGCCGGCGGCGCGGCCGCCAGGGCCGGCGCCGCCGCCACCGCGCCGGAGAGCCCGGAGAGCACCGGTCCGACCGCTGCCGACGCGAAGGCGTCGAGGGCCGGCCCTGGGAGCTCACGGGCCACCCGCCGCAGGCGCCGCGCGAGCACGGCCGCATGCGGGCGGTCGCCCGGCAGCTCGGCCAGACAGGCCCGGATGAGCGCATCCAGGGCGGGCGGGGGCGCCCCTCCCGGCCGGGCGCGGGCCTCGGAGAGGCGCCGGTCCCGCACCGCGGGCCGCCGCAGCGCCGCCCGGCCCGTGGCCTGGCCCGTGAGCAGCTCGAGCAGCAGCGCCCCCACCGCCTCGACCCGCGCCGGCACCCCCACCTCGACCCCCGCGTGCACCGCCCCGGCCGGCACCGCCCGGAAGCCCGCCACCCAGACCGTGCCGTCCGCGCCCACGAGCACGTCTCGGGCCGCCGGCCCCCCATGGGTCAGCAGGGCCCCCCGGGCGCCGACCGGCACCCGGGCCAGCACCCCGAGCACGGCCAGGCCCAGCTCGACCACCGCCCGCAGCGGCAGCGCACCGCCTGCCTGGCGCAGCAGCCGGGCCGCGCTCACCCCCGGCACCGCGGCATAGACCGACACCACCGTGTCGTCCTGGGGCCGCACGTGGCGCAGCCGCAGCACCCCGTCCACCCGCAGCGCCCCGACCACCTTGCGCTCGAGGCGCAGATCGCGACCCGGCCCGCGGGGCTCGGTGAGCACGAAGACCGCGTGGTCCCGTCCCTCTCCGTCGACGAGGCGCCCGTGCCGCACGCCCTCGCGCCACTGGTGGCAGGGCTCGCCCAATTTGATGCGTATGGTGGCCACGGGACGGGGCCTCCTCCGGGGTCGTCCGCGCGGCCCGCCTCCCCCCGGCCGGGCGGCGGTGCCTGGGCCGCGTCCGCCCGCCGTCCTCCGAGAATCCCCTCCCGACCGGACGCCACGGCGGCATGGCCACACAACAGCGGCGTGAGGTTAGCACAGCCAGATGCCGACCCGTTCCCCCGACTCCGACTCCGTCCCCGGCGCCGCCCCCCCCTGGCGGTCCCTGCCCCCGGCCGACCCGGTCGAGGCCACGCTGCTCGCCCTGCTCGAGGCCGCCGCCGCCCCTGCCGTCGACCGCTTCAGGGCCCCCCTGCGCACCCGCCAGAAGGCCGACGGCAGCCTGGTCACGGCGGTCGACCGCGAGGCCGAGCGCATCCTCCAGAGTGGCCTCGCCGACGCCTTTCCCGACCATGGCCAACACGGGGAGGAGGGGGCCCGCCGCCCGGCCGCCCCCGGCGCCCCCACCTGGTACATCGACCCCCTCGACGGCACGGGCGCCTGGCTCGAGGGGCTGGCCCACTGGGGCCCGGTGGTGACCGCCATCGACGCCCAGGGGGTGGTCTGCGGCGCACTGCTGCTGCCGCGCCTCGACGAGTTCTGGACCTTCCACCGCGACCACGGGGCCCACTGCAACCGCGCCCCCCTGCCGGCGCGCGCCAGCGAGCTGGTGCCCCCGACCCGGCCCCTGCTCGCCGGCGGGGCCATGCTCCAGCACCTCCGCATCCGCTGGCGGGGCCGCCTCCGCAACCTGGGCAGCACCGCCGCCCACCTCGCCATGGTCGCGGCCGGCGGCGCCAGCGCGGCCCTCGTCGGACCGGGATGGGGCACCTGGGATACCGCGCTGGGGCTCGCCTTGATAGGCGCCTCCGGCGGAGCCAGCGCCTGCCTCGCCAGCGCCCCGCCCGAGACCGAGTCCCCGACCGACACCGACCGCGACGCCCCGAGCCGCGGCGCCCCGGTCCCCCCGCCGATGCGGGTCGACCCCCTCCGCGACGTCGGCCAGCCCTTCGTCGCCGGCGCCCCCGATGCGGTGGCGCGCCTCCTGCGCCCCGGGTCCCTCCGGCCCCACCACGATCCGAGCTGAACATGCCTTCCCAGCCCCCCGAGAGCGACGTCGAAGTCCTCGATGCCCACGGCCGCAAGCTCGGCGACGGCGACAGCGAGAGCGAGAGCGCCGACGAGGTGGTTCCCGAGGTCATCGACCTCGACGCCCTCAACAGCGACGACCTCGACGGCGAAGACCTCGACGGCGACGACCCGGGCGACAACGACGTGGCCGCGCCCTCGGCCCGTCCGGCCAGCACCGCGAGCATGCCCGCCGGCCTGCCCCTCGTCCCGGCCCTCTCGCCCGCGACCACGGCGGCCCGCAAGAAGGACCTGCTGTCCTACTACCTCGCCGAGGTGCGCCGCTATCCGCTGCTCGAGCCCGAAGAAGAGACCGAGCTGGCCATCCGCTACCAGGAGAACGGCGACCCCGAGGCCGCCCAGCGCCTGGTGACCGCGAACCTGCGGCTGGTGGTCAAGCTGGCCTACCAGTACCACCGCCAGTGGTCGAACGTGCTCGACCTCATCCAGGAGGGCAACGTCGGGCTGGTCGAGGCCCTCTCCCGCTACGATCCCTACCGGGGCATCCGCTTCTCCAGCTACGCCCAGTACTGGATCCGCGCGATGATCCTGCGCTTCCTGATGGACAACTACCGGATGGTGCGCCTCGGCTCGACCCGCCACGGGCGCAAGCTGTTCTTCCAGCTCCAGAAGGAGCGCGACCGGCTCATCAAGCAGGGCATCCAGCCCAGCACCCTGGCGCTCTCCAAGGCCCTCGACGTGCCCGAGCAGGAGATCATCAACGTCGATCTCCACCTCTCGGCTCCGGCCCTCTCGCTCAACGCCCCCGTCGGTGGCGACGAAGGGCGCCCGCTGACCGAGGTCGTCCAGAACCCCGCGGCCGCCAACCCCGAGAGCGCGGCCGCCCGCTCCGAGCTCAGCGAGGTCTTCCGCGAACACCTCGCCGTCTTCTCCGAGACCCTGCGCGACGAGCGCGAGCAGGCCATCTGGGAGGAGCGCCTCACGGCCACCGAGCCCATGAGCCTCGCGGCCCTGGGCAAGCGCTTCGGCGTCAGCAAGGAGCGGGTGCGCCAGGTCGAGGCCCGCATGAAGAAGCGCCTGCGGGAACACCTCACCCGCGAGCTCGGCGAAGAGATCCCGATCTACCTCGAGACCCCGGGCGACGAGTAGCCAGCGGCCTGTCGGCCCCCCGCCAAGACCACCGACGCCCTCCCCGACCCCGTGGTCGCGGAGGGCGTCGCTGGTTCCGGGCGGCCAGGCGGGCCCCCCGGGGTGTGGGGAGCCCGCGCCGGTCTCAGAGCACGCCGATGGGCAGCTTGAGGTAGGTGATGCCGTTCTCTTCGGCCGTGGGCAGCCGGCCCGCGTCGACGTTGGCCTGGATGCTCTGGAAGATGAGCCGGGGCGGCCGGAGCACGGCGTCGCGCTCGGTGCGGAAGGTGACGAACTGCTCCTTGGAGGTCTCGGCCGTCAGCTGCTTGTTGCTGGCCTTCGAGGCGCCGATGGTGGTCTCGTAGGCGAGCTCGCGGCCGCCGGGCTGGTAGTCGTGGCCCACGAAGACGCGGGTCTCGTCGGGCAGGGCGTAGAGCTTCTGGACCGAGTCGTAGAGGTCGACGGCACTGCCCTTGGGGAAGTCGCAGCGGCCCGTGCCGAAGTCGGGCATGAACAGGGCGTCACCGGTGAAGATGGCGTCGCCGATCTTGTAGGTCACACAGGCGGGGGTGTGGCCCGGGGTGGCGATGGTCTCGACCGCGAGCGAGCCGGCCTGCAGGGTCTCGCCGTCCGCCAGCAGGGTGTCGAAGGCGTCGGGCCCCAGGTCCTTGCGGTTGAAGACCGGACCGAAGACGTCCTGCACCAGCGTGATCTTGTCGCCGATGGCCACCTTGGCGCCCAGCTTGTCCTTGAGCAGCTGCGAGCCGCTGATGTGGTCGGCGTGGGCGTGGGTCTCGAGCACGTAGTGGAGCGTGAGGCCGTGCTTCTCGACGAAGTCGACGACCTTGTCGGCCGACTCGGTGGAGAAGGTCACCGACAGCGGGTCGAAGTCGTGGACCGGGTCGACCACCACCGCGTCCTTCGTGGCCTCATCCCAGACGAGGTAGGTCAGCGTGTAGGTCTGGGGGTCGAAGAAGGTCTCGATGCGCATGGGTCCTCCGTGCTCCCGCGGTGCTCGGGAGCCGTGCTCGTGGTGGGGCCGGTGCGGCACACTCTCGTGCGGCGGTGCCCGGACGCAAGGGGTCATTGCAACCCCCGTGCCAAACAGGCTTGGCCCACCACCGGGCCCTCCTGGCCCCCTGTGAACCACCCGAGACGCCCACCCGGCCTGGACCGGCGCCGCGGGCGGCCCCCGAGACACCACCAGAACTACCGAGAACGCCCACCCACAAAGCATTCCCGAACAATTGAAACACGTCTCGAACCATTTCACTCGAAACGAAACACGTCACCCTGTGTGGAGGTGCCCAGGGTGCTGGGCGATCTGCCACGCCTCCACCGGGTCGCTGCCCCGAAGGGGCCAGGGCGCCGGTCCTCAGACCAGCCGCCCCCGGAAGGGCCCGCCGTTGCGCACGAAGGCCACCGCCGGCAGCCCCGCCGCCAGGGTCACCATGCTCGCCGCGTAGGCCTCCTCCTCGCCCACGGGCACGTCGGCCAGGCCGAGGAAGACCATCGCGGCCCCCTGGGAGTGGGCGTGGATCACGTCGACCACCGTCTGATCTGCGGCGGGACGCACCACCTCGACGGCGGCCGAGATGCGGCTGCTCTCGAGCAGGGCGTTGAGCTCGCGCTCGAGCTCGTCCTGCTCGGCCAGGGAGGTGGCCACGCTGGTCAGCACCACGGGCGCCCCGGCGCCGGCCGGCGAGATGCTGAGCAGGTGGGCGAGCAGCAGCATCAGGTCGCCGTTGTGCTCCCGGCCCTTCCACCAGACCCGCAGGGGCGCCCCCTCGGCCGCGGGCGTGGCGGGCAGCCGGGCGATCATGGTCGACTTCTGGAGGCCGGCCAGCTGGCGGCTGTTGCGGACGAGGGCGCCCAGCGCGGCGGGGTTCTCGCCCGGCCAGCCGAAGAGCACCATGTTCGAGTCGATGCCCCCGAAGCCGTTGGCCTGGGCCACCGTGAGGAAGCCCGCCTCGAGGCTCGGGATGGTGATGACCTCGGGGAAGCCGAGCAGGCCCGCCTCGTCGAGCAGGGCCTGGTTGCGGGCCATGATCTTGCGGCGGTGGGCGATGTCGTCGTGGGTGTCGACGACGAGGGTGGTCACGGTCACGATGCCCCGGTCCTGGCCGAGGTGGGAGCCGAGGGCCACCAGCTCGACGTTGCGGGCGCGGTCGGCCGTGAAGACGAGCACATGGGGGCGCCAGTTGCGGGGATCCTGGCGGGCGTTGCGCAGCTGGAGCATCGCCATGCGGGCCAGGGCGAACCACAGGCCCGTGCGCAGGTCGCCCCACGCGGCCTGGAGGGTGCGGCGCCGCAGGTACCACCAGAGGCCGAGCTCGATGACCACGGCCGCCACGAAGGCCAGCGGGTTGATGGCGGCCATGGCCACGAAGCAGCCCGCCGCGCCGAGGAAGCTGATGACCCAGTGGACCCGGATGCGCGGCCGGTAGTGGGGATCGGCGACCAGCTCTTCGAGGCCCGCCGCGAGGTTGAGCATGC
>CAXQUZ010000678.1:0-3415 GCA_964226865.1 Myxococcota bacterium
GCGTGCTGGCGCTCGGTCGGATCGAGCCAGAGCCCGCCCCCGTCCGCCCGCTCAGCGGTGCCCGCGCGGGCCGCGAGCTGGGCCAGCACCGGATCCAGGGGCGCCCGGTGGCCCCGCAGCCGCTCGCCGTCCGCCGCCCCCGCGGGCCAGCAGTCCGGGTCGAGCGGCCGGGCCGGCACCAGGGGGGTCTCGCCCCCGGCGCGCACCGGCTGCAGGCCCGCCGCTCCGTCCTGGTGGAGCACCAGGGCCAGCGACCCGGGAAAGACCTCAGCGAGGGCATCCACACAGGCTTGCTCGAGGTCTTCCACGGCCGCCAGCGAGGCCGACAGGCGGCCGAGCTCGGCGACCGCCTCGAGGCGCCGGCGCGACCGCAGCAGGGCCCCCCGCTGGCGCCGGGCGGCGGCCTCGGAGACCGCGAGGCGGGACTCCTGGCGGCCGAGCGCACCGAAGACGGCGTGGTGCTGCCGCCGGGCCGCGGTGGCCAGCACGAGGGTGCCCGTGGCCACGACGAGGCTGGTGAGGGCCTCGAAGCGGCGGTCCACGTCGGCGAGGCGCGGCCCGCCCGCGGCCTCCCAGGCGATGGCAGCGCCCCACAGCAGCACGAGCGCCGCCCCTGCGCCCGCGCCCCCCCGGGGCAGGAAGAGCACGGTGGCCGCGACCACGAAGGGCAGGGAGACGGCGCTGCAGGAGGTCGGCAGCGACAGGTCCCAGAACATCGTGAAGAGCCACAGCCACAGCATGCCCACGAAGAGCTGGCGGGCCTGCCGGACGCGCCCCTGCCGGGACATCAGGGCCACCGCCAGCGCCGTCAGCAGGGTCGCCGCGCAGTAGCCGGCGAGCGCGGGGGTGGCCTGGTTCCAGCCGACCGCGGCGAGGCAGCCGAGCACGATGGCCCCCGAGAAGCCGGCGACCGTCTGGCCGAAGCCGTCACCCGGGCCCGGCGGCCGCCGGGGGGGCGGCGCATCCGAAGACGGCGGCGGAACCGGGATCGCGGGGGCGGACACGCAGCGCTCGGGGCGGGGGGAGGCCGAGCCGGCCCGGCCCCGGTGGCAAGCCCGGCGGACAGAGCGGTCAGCAGAGGCGGCAGCGCCGCCGCCCCATGGTCGCACAGCGCTCCCCCCCCAGGGACCCGGATCTGGGGCCCGCGACCCTGGGTGGCATCGCACACCCGCTCCGCGCTACCATTGCGCGCCCCCGCACGCCCGCCCTCCGCGGCGGCGCCTCCCGCCGCCTGCCCCCCCCTGGCGGCGCGCGTCCCCTCCCCCGCTGCCCCCGCCCGCCATGCCCACCGCACCGGACATCGCGCCGGTCGCCCTCCACGAGGCGACCCGCCACCGCTACCTGAACTACGCGCTCAGCGTCATCACGAGCCGGGCCCTTCCGGACGTGCGCGACGGCCTCAAGCCCGTCCAGCGCCGAATCCTCTACGCCATGGACGCCAACCTGAAGCTGCGGCCCGACGCCCGCTTCCGGAAGAGCGCCGCCGTCGTCGGCGAGGTGATGGCCAAGTACCATCCCCACGGCGACCAGAGCATCTACGACGCCCTCGTGCGCATGGCCCAGCCCTTCTCGCTGCGCCACCCCCTGGTCGACGGCCAGGGCAACTTCGGCTCGCTCGACGGCGACCCGCCCGCGGCCATGCGCTACACCGAGTGCAAGCTCCAGCCCCTCGCCATGGAGCTGCTCTCGGAGATCGGCCAGCGCACGGTCGACTTCCGGCCCAACTACGACGGCCAGCACGACGAGCCGGTGGTGCTGCCGGCCCAGCTCCCCCAGCTCCTCATCAACGGCGCCGAGGGCATCGCCGTCGGCATGGCCACCCGCATCCCGCCCCACAACCTGGGCGAGGTCGTCGACGCCTGTGTGGCCATGATCGACGACCCCGACGTCGACATCGAGACCCTCTGCCAGCACGTCCGGGGCCCCGACTTCCCGACCGGCGGCGTGATCCTCGACGACGCCGAGACCATTCGCGACATCTACCGGACGGGCGGCGGCAGCGTGCACCTCCAGTCGCGCTGGACCACCGACAAGCAGGGCCGCAAGCACCTCGCCGTCATCACCGAGATCCCCTACTCGGTCAACAAGGCCACCCTGGTCGAGCGCATCGGCGGCCTGGTCGCCGACCGGAAGCTGCCCCAGGTCCTCGACGTGCGCGACGAGAGCACCGACGTGGTGCGCATCGTCATGGAGCTCAGGGCCGAGGAGGACGCCGAGGCCGCCATGGCCTACGTCTTCAAGCACACCCCCGCCCAGACCTCGTGGCACTGCAACCTCACCTGCCTCATCCCGGCGCCGGACTCGCCCCACCCGATTCCCCTGAAGGCCGACCTCCAGGCCATCATCCGGGCCTGGCTCGACTTCCGCCTCGAGACCGTGAAGCGCCGCTTCCGCTACGAGCTGGAGCAGCTGCTCAAGCGCATCCACATCCTCGAGGGCTTCGAGAAGGTCTTCACCGACCTCGATCTCGCCATCCGCCTCATCCGCCAGTCCGAGGGCAAGCGCGACGCGGCCGACAAGCTGATGGACCACTTCGACCTCGACGACCTCCAGGCCGAGAAGGTGCTCGAGCTCCAGCTCTACCGCCTGGCCCGGCTGCCCATCGCCGACATCCTCGACGAGCTCGAGCAGAAGCGGGAGCGGGCCGCCCAGATCGAGGCCATCCTCTCCTCCGAGGTCGAGCTCTGGTCGCATGTGCGCAAGGAGCTGCTCGACCTGCGGGCCATGTACGCCGAGCCCCGCCGCACCACCCTCGACACCACCAAGGTCGTCGAGGTCGAGTACGAAGAGGCCGACTACATCCTCTCCGAGGACGCCTTCCTCATCGTCACCCGCGAGGGCTGGATCAAGCGCCAGGGCAGCTTCACCGAGCTGGGGCGCATCCGCATCCGGGACGGCGACGAGATCGGCTGGCTCATCCCGGGCAACACCCGCTCCACCGTCACCTTCTTCTCCGACCAGGGCGCCGCCTACGGCATGCGCCTCACCGACGTGCCGCCGACCACCGGCTACGGCGAGCCCATCCAGAAGCACTTCAAGCTGGCGGACGGCGAGAAGGTCGTCGGCGTGGTCGTCCACGACGAGGCCGCCCTGCCCGCCGTGCCCGACGAGCTCATGGGCGACGACCCCGAGCTGGCGCCCCCCCACGGCCTCGCCCTCACCGTCGAGGGCCGCGCCCTGCGCTTCCCCCTCGCCGCCCACGTCGAGCCCTCCCAGCGCAGCGGGCGGCGCTACATGCGGGTGAACAAGGGAGAGACGGGCGTTCTCATCGTCGAGGCCAGCATCGGCAGCGAGCACCTGAGCATGGCCACCAGCGACGGCAACGCCCTGGCCATCCCGGTCGACGAGATCGGCGTGCGCAAGGCCGCGGCCCGCGGGGTCCAGGCCATCAAGCTCAAGGCCGGCGACAGCGTGC